>CAZWOH010000109.1:0-6936 GCA_964635405.1 uncultured Planctomycetales bacterium
CTCTTCACATTTAACCACCAATTTCCACGTCGGTTTTGAACGATGATGCACCTTCGCCAGCGGCTCTTGGCCTAAAAAACAGCCCTTGGTAAATGAGACAAAATCCTCTTCGCTGACATTAAGAAGCATTTCATCTTTATAATCTACGCCTAAGAGTGGAATATTGTTTTGTAGACGAAACCGCGTAAATTCTTCGTCGCTAACCGTAGACGGCAAATCATTGGCTGTCAAAACAAGCTGACCGCACTTTTGCGCAATGACAAACTCCGTCGGGCTTGGGCGATACGAGCCTTCCAAATCAAAATAGACAAATAAATTCTCCTCTTTAAGCACTGTCTTGCTTAAACGGGCAAAACGTTCCAAATGCGAAAAGACGGCGGACAAAAATGCCGCTTCGATGACCAGCAAAAACTTTTCATCGCTTGCCTGAACTTGGTCAAAGGTGGCAATGATGCGGCCATGGATATTAACAAAAGCGTTTTGCGGTTTGTCGAGCGAATTGGTCGTTAACCCGTTTAAAAATGCCTGCGGGCAAGGCGTGACACTCAAAACTTTTTTTGTTGTTTTATAAAGACGCATTTATTTGACGGCGGGCTTTTAGATAATCGCGGATAATCTCTTTGTGGTCAAAAGCAAAGTCGTACTTTAAAATTTTATCCGCGCTGATAATCTGCGCGCCCTTAGCATCATCGCCGGATCGTAGCGTGCCTTTTCCCTGCGCCACAAAAACGGTCGCAATCGTCTGAAAGCGCGGATCCCGACGAGGATCGGAATAGGTGTGGAACTGTTTTAAATTCTCCAACTCTAAATTTGTTTCTTCTTTCGTCTCTCGCACGGCGGCATGTTCCAGCGATTCGCCATTGTCAACAAACCCGCCGGGCAGCGCAAACCCAAACGGCGGATTGGTCCGCTCAATGACAACGAGGCCGCCTTTATAATGGATAATGATGTCCACCGTCGAGTAAGGGCCGCAGCTTAAATCTTCCTGTACGTGGCGGATATAACCGCAAACTTGGCTTTCAAACAAAACCAAAGTCTGTTTGTCTTCAACGGCCAAAACCATTGCCTTGATCGCCCCCGGATAAGCACGGCAAAAACGCAAAATTTCCTGCGCCAAAATTTTAGCCACTGCGATAGGCGGAAATTCTTCTTTAATCCCTAAGGCGGGAAAAACAACTTTTGTTTTTTTCTCTCTTTTGGCTTTAGTAAAAATATTTCGAAACGCCCGGCGCAGCGAAAGCTCCGTCGGCTTTCCCTTTATTAATGTCGAAATAAAAGATAGATCTTTTTCAAACTTGCGGGCATCAGCTAAAACAATCTTAAACTCCGTGGCTTTAACTAACACTTCTCTCTCCCATCTCCCGCGCCAGGACCAAGGCCTGCTCTTTGGTTTTGACTTTTCCCGTCGCTTGCGCTTCTTCGACAGCTTTGAGGATTTTTCCAAACAAAGCCGAGGGTTTAAGTTTTAACTTTTTGATCAGGTCATTGCCGTCGATCAAACGGACAAACGGTTTTTCTTTTTTGGCGGCAAAAAAACGACGAACAATTTCCAAACAAATTTTTTGATGATGTTCCTCATCCTCTTTCGTCGACAAAACTCCGCGGGTCGAACGCTGGTCAGCCATGGACAAAAGCGCAATCGACGCAGCTTCTTCTTTTGTGTCCCTCAAATAGCGAAACCACGTTTTGTCACTGGGATTTTTAAAATTCGACAAGTAGCCCGGACGCAAATGCCAGAGGACCATATCTTCTAAAATGACCCGCTCCTTGGTCGAAAGTTTAAGGAGCTTGGCCACGGATCGAACAATGACTTTACCGACATGTTCGTGCCCATGAAAAGACATGCGGTCTTTTTCTTTTTTGCGTGTCGCAGGCTTGCCGATATCATGCAAAAGCGCGGCAAGCTTTAAAATTCCCCGTCGGGTACGGGTCCCGGCTAAAGGCTCATTGAGATATTCAGTAATTTCCAAATTATTTTTGTGCTCTTCCAAAACGTTTTCTAATTGTAGAACGGTTTCCAAAGAATGCGGCCAGACGTCTAAATGATGATATCCGCCTTGGGTTATACCATACATGACAGTAATCTGGGGGATCACCTCTTGGAGCAAACCAATCTTGTCCATCGCCGCTAAATTCTCTGCAGTGGCCTTAGACTGCAAGACCTTAAAAAGCTCATCTAAAATCCGCTCGCGCGCCACCGAGCGCAACAAAGCCTTATCTTTGGTTATTTGCGCTAAAGTTTTAGGGTCGATGTTTAATCCCAGCTGCGCACGCAAACTAAAGGCACGCAAAAGCCGCAAAGGGTCTTCTACAAAAGTTTTGTTCTCAACCATCCGAAGACGCCTAGCTTTAAGATCTTTAAGCCCGTCACAAAAATCCAAAACATCTTTCATAAAATCTTTGTCAACCGGGATGTCGTTGAGCTTAACCGTCAGCGTGTTGACTGTAAAATCTCGATGCCGCATGTCTTTTTTTAATGTCGGCGCGCGAAAATCCGCAAAATCATAGGTGGAAATTTTGCCCTGATGTTTTTTGACAACACGTCCGCAGCCACGCTCTTTATCGAGCAGAACAAACGCGCCCTTGATCTGTTTGGCAAAAGTTTTTGAAAATAAAACCGCATTTTTGGCAAGAGTAAAATCAAAGTCTTGGTTAAGTTTACCGACGAAGGCATCGCGCAAAAATCCGCCGACCAAAAAAAGATCGACATTCTTTTGGCGGGCGAGTTTTTGCAAAATTACCAAATGAGGATATTCGGCCAAAGTTGGCATAGGCAAGAAAATTATTCGGTAGCGCTAAAAATGGAAGCTTTCTTTAAAACTTCCTCGTCGACAAAAATCGGCGCTTTGGCACGCACGGCAAGGGCAACGCCATCGGAAGGACGGGCGTCGACGGCTTTCATTTTTCCGTCTTTATCTTTTAAAAGGATCTTGGCATGAAACGTGCTGTTGACTAATTTATCGATAACCAGTGAATCGACTTTTGCGCCCAAACTGTCGATCGATAAAAACAATAGATCATGGGTCATCGGGCGGGGCGTCTCGACGTTGGAGAGTTTCATCTTGATGCTGGAGGCCTCCAAAAAACCTATGACAATCGGAAATTGCCGCTCACCGTCTTTTTCCTTAAGGACAATGATCTGGTCTTGCCGTTTTTCGTCGATAATGATTTTGCTTAATTCGACTTGTATCATATCTTTAAACTCCTTTTTTCTTTAAGGAGGATTTTTCACGCTCCAAAATAACTTTTAATTCATTCATAAACTGATTAACATCGCGAAACTGCCGATAAACAGAAGCAAAACGCACATAAGCAACTTCGTCGAGCGAAGCGAGCTTTTCCATGATAATCTCGCCGATGGCTGTCGCGCTGACTTCGCGCTCGTATTTTTTTTGTATCGTTCTTTCAATTTCGGATGTGATCTGTTCAATCTTATCGACGCTAATCGGGCGCTTTTCGCAGGCCTTGACCAAACCGGCAATAATTTTTGTCCGGTCAAACGCCTGCCGGCGGTTATCGCGCTTAATGACCATCAGCGACACTTGCTCAATATATTCGTAAGTCGTAAAACGCTTTTGGCACTTAAGGCATTCCCGACGCCGGCGTATGGATTTTCCTTCCGCGGACAAACGCGAATCAACGACCTTGGTTTCCTTATAATGACAAGCGGGACATTTCATAAATTATCTCTCAAAATTTCCCTCCCCCGCCGTGGGGAGGGCTAGGGCGGAGGGAAATAGCGCTTTCAATATCGCCCCCTCCCCTAACCCCTCCCACAAGGGGAGGGGAAATATGTGATTATAAATTCGGATACAACACAAATTCCTTGGTCAATTTTAAAACATCGGCCTTAACTTCGGCCAGTTTCGCTTCATCGCTATGATTGACGATTGCCGCATCAATCAATCCCGCGACCTGCTGCATCTGTTTTTCCTTCATCCCGCGTGTCGTTAGGGCAGGGGTACCGATACGAATGCCGCTGGTCACCATAGGACTGGCTGTATCAAAGGGGATCAAATTTTTGTTAACGGTAATATTGACCTTATCCAAAATTTCGGACGCTTCTTTGCCGGTAACATTTTTAAGACGTAGATCCACCATAAAAAGATGATTGTCGGTCCCGCCGGCGACAATACGAAAACCTAAACTGGCCAGCGCCGCAGATAATGTTTTGCTATTTTTGATGACCTGCGCCTGATACGTTTTAAATTCCGGTTCCAGCGCTTCCTTAAAAGCGACGGCCTTGGCGGCAATAACATGCATCAAGGGGCCGCCCTGAATACCAGGAAAAATTGCCGAGTCAATGCGTTTGGCAAATTGTTCCCTGCAAAGAATCATCCCGCCCCGAGGCCCACGCAATGTTTTGTGCGTTGTCGTCGTGACAAACTCGGCATACGGTACAGGATTAGGATGCAGCCCGGCGGCGACCAGCCCGGCGATGTGCGCCATGTCCACAAAAAGACAGGCACCGACACTATCGCAAATTTCTCTAAACTTTTTAAAATCAAGCGTCCGCGAATACGCCGATGCTCCGGCGATAATCATCTTCGGCTTATGTTCCTTGGCCAAAGCCGCCACGTCATTCATATCGATCATTTCCGTCGACGGATTGACTTTGTAAGTGACCACATTATAGGTTCGCCCCGAAAAATTCATCTTATGCCCATGCGTTAAGTGTCCGCCGCAGGCTAAATCCAGCGCCAAAACCGTGTCCCCGGGGTTGATAGCGACATTATAAACCGCATTATTGGCCTGAGAACCCGAATGCGGCTGGACATTGACATGATCAGCGCCAAAAAGTTTTTTCGCGCGGTCAATGGCCAATTGCTCGACGACGTCGACATGCTCGCAGCCGCCGTACCAGCGCTTGGAAGGATAGCCTTCGGCATATTTATTGGTCATGACCGACCCTTGCGCTTGCAATACCGACTGAGAAACAATATTCTCCGACGCAATTAATTCTAAATTATCCCTCTGGCGAGCCAATTCATTTTTAATCGCCTGAAAAACTTCCGGGTCAACATTTTTTAAATCCATGCTCTGCCTCTTTCTAAAAGTTATTTAATAATCTGCAGGGACGTTGTTGTGTCCCGTGCTCAAACAGTGATTTTGGATTTTTCAAAAATAAAGCAGAAGGAAATCCAAAATCAAACTGCGCGCGGGACACAACAGCGTCCCTGCTAATTACATTTTTTTCCCTAACGACTTCTGTTCAATCGCTTTGATCTGCTTAACACGGCGCAAATGACGGCCGCCTTCAAATTTGGTGTTAAGCCACACCTTAATAATCCCCTCAAGCTCGTCGAGATTGACAAACTTTGCGCCCAAAACCAAAACATTGGCATTGTTGTGCGCGCGCGAAAGCACGGCAGCTTCTTTCGTATAACAAAGCGCCGCATAAGACCCAACGACTTTATTGGCTGCAATCGAATGCCCAATACCCGTCATGCACGCCAAAATTCCGCGGCTGCCCTTTGTCTTTGCCACATTCTCGGCCACTTTAAAAGAGATCGGCGGATAATCGCAAATCTCACCCGCCTCATAAGAGCCTACGTCGATAATCGTGTGCCCCAGCGTTTTCAAATAAGTGATAATGCGACTTTTAAGTTCAAACCCGCGATGGTCCGCGCCGATAAAAATTTTCATCAATTTTTCCTATAATAATTTTACAAGTTTAGCGACAGCACTTTTGATCATCGCCGCGCACTCTTCATACGTCTCAAAAGATTTTCCCATCGGGTCTGGAATATCCAAATCCCCGTCGTAACCGGGCCTCTCCTGCAAAAATTCGCGCAGCTGATAGACTCTTTTTTCAACCGCCGGCACGCGCTCTAAAACCTGCTGGCGATGACTGCGCGTCATAACCAAAATCAAGTCCGACTTGCGAAGCAAAATACTGCCAATCGGCTGCGACTGATGTTTGGAAGCATCAATTCCTTCTTTACGCAGAACGTTTAACGTTTCCGTACTCGCAGAGGTATGAAAATACACGGCTGTTCCGGCGGAAACAACTTCAATATTTTCCTGACCTTTCAACATGTCTTTCAACAGATATTCCGCCATAACAGACCGACAGCTATTGCCTGTGCAAACAAAAAGAACACGTTTTTTTTGCGTAATCCGGTCGACATCCGCCTGCGTAATTGGGCCCTGACGCAAAACAACCGGCGCTTCTTTTGTAAAATCCACAACCGACGAAGCCAGACCAAATTTGGCTTCACCTCCGTCGATGGCTAAATCAACTAACCCGTCAAGGTCTTTAAGCGCCGCCTCACACGTCGAAGGCGGCGGGTTGCCGGCAAAATTAGCCGATGGAGCCGCGACCGTGCACTGAGACTCCTCGACGAGACTTAAAGCAATCTTGTGATGCGGGATCCTTACGCCGATCGTCCGTCCCTCTTCAAACGAGGGGACAACAACCGTCAAAGGACCGGGCCAGCACTCATCAATCAACTTATAAACTTCCGGCGACTTAATCGGCGTATAGTTGGGCAATAGACTTTTTTGAGAAATATGAATCGAAAACGGTTTGTCCCCGTCACGGCGTTTGACCTCCCGCAAGCGGGCCATTGCTTTAGGATTATTAAAATCCGCGGCAATCCCATACACCGTTTCCGTCGGAAAAACAACCAACCCGCCCTGACGGATGACTCCCGCACAATGAGCGATGCGGTCTGTTTCAGGTGTTTGAGGATTGATTTTTATAATTTGCGTTTTCACAATTTTTATCAAGATCATCTTTAACGAGGCTATTGCGGTAACCTTCGTCGCTCGAACAGTCCTCGCGCACACCGCTTACTCTAAATTAAAAAGACAAACAGGTAAGCGGCGTGGCTGCAGAACTCGCTTAGGAAGGTCACCGCAACAGCCTCGCAATTAAAAATTCCCTTAATTCTCCAAAACCCGCTTGCGCTGATCGTCGGAAAAGTCCTCAAG
>CAZWOH010000110.1:0-6868 GCA_964635405.1 uncultured Planctomycetales bacterium
ATGCAAAATTTTTTAATGATTTGCGAGTTTCTTTAAACTTTTATCAACGTCAAAACCCCCAAGGCAGGCTTGATCGTCTTGTCATTATTTCCGAAAATGATCTGACCACTCTTGCCGCCGGCTTGGAAAACGAATTTAAAATCCCTGCGTCATCGTTAACAATTAATAAAATTCTTAAAAATTCGCCGACTAATGATTTAGGTATTTTAAACGCTAGCGGAGCTTCGCTGCGGGATACAGCTTTTTCAAGCAAAAATTTTGACCTCAAACCTAAATCACGAACAGCAAAAGGCGTTCTTGAAGGCTCCGGGATGTTGTCGGACTGGAATTTTAAAGTACTGGGGATTTCTATCTGTGCTTCGATCGCGGCTATTTTTGGGATGGTTACCCTAACGACAAACCTTACGCTTCACAATAAAACGAAATCGTCAGATTTGATTAAAAAACTTGGCATTTATGAATCTTCGACTTTGGACAAATTAACTGAATTAAAAAATAATTCTGCAACAAAGTTAAGCCAATATAAAGATGTTCGAACGACGAGCGAAATTGTTTCCTATCTTAAAAAAATCCCCGCACTATTACCCAAGGGGGCGTGGCTCAATGAATGGTCGATCGAATATTTTGAAACACCGGAAAACACACCTAATGGAATGCGCAGAGTCACAAAAATTTCTATCGGACTTGACGGTTATGTTTATCTTCCAAATCCTGACGAACAAATCCGTCAAATTAACACGATGGTTGCCAAAATGAAAAACGACAAAGATTTCATGAAATCATTTACAAATGTCACTTTGTCTAATGTCAAAAAAGAACTTGTAAATAATTACCCTGTAACCCATTTTCGGGTCAACTGTAAATAATATATTATGCCGCCCAAAACACCTGTCAAACCTATCACAAGTTTAAGTCAAATTGATATCTCCAAACTGGATATCAAAGATTTACAGAATATCAATTATCAAAAAATTTTAACTGATATCCGTAAAAAACCAGATTTGGCGATCAGTATTGCTTTTCCTCTGATTGCACTCTTTATTTGCTTTCATCTTTTTACAAAATCTCAAGCTGATTCAAAATTGCTGTTAAACAAAAACATTGAGATGGAAGGAAAACTTAAAATTGTCGAAGAATATCTTCAGACGGATACGCAGCTAAAAGAATTTATAAAAAACCAACCTGCAGAACTTAGCGAGAATCAATTTTATAATATGATGACCGATTTTGCTACCCAAAATCATATTAAAGTCGAATCATTTACCCCTTCACAGAATAAAGCGGATCCGACATGCGACTTGATTAGCATAAATATTAAGGCTAATACAAAAAACTTTAGTGACGTCGGTCGTTTCATTAAAAGTATCGAAAACTCTTCTTCGAATATCCGTATCGACAGCTGGACGGCAAGTATGGGCCCGCTGCAGGCTGGAGGTTACCGAGACCGCAACCTATCCAATCATGAAGATCTATGGATAAACTTTCAACTCGATATTACTTTGGTGACATTCAAACAATGAAAAAAATCTTTTTGCCATTTCTGGGCCTGACGATCATCTTGACGAATTGCCAACTGCTTTTTGCGCAGGACGATTCAATGATACCAAAACCTGTCCAGGATTTTATTACAACGCCGCAACGCGATATTTTAAACGAAAATCTTTCCAGGGCAAAAGAACAGACGCATCCGTCGGATTTAGCATCTATGGCGTCCGTCCCCGGCGAACAAAAAGACGAAGAAACTTTTATCAATCCTTTTATTTCACAAATTCCACAAGAAATAAAAACGGATCTCGTTCAAAATACACAACAACAATTTGTAACCCCAGGCGTTATCCCTGAAGCACTGACAACACCTCAATTTAATGTTTCCGGCATCGTATGGCGCAGCAAAAACCTTCAAGCTATCATTAACGGCGAAATTGTGACTATTGGAGATCGGGTCAATAACTGGGTCGTTTCAGAAATTACGAAAGATGGCGTGCACATGACATTTGAACAACAAAGCTTGTGGGTAAAACCAATGATAAACCCTGAAGGTGAAACTCAGGCACAACCGACAAATCCATATCGACGCTAATAAACTAAACTCACAAAGGAGTTTTTATGTTAAAAATTTTATACAATATGCTTTTTATTATCCTTGCGTTTTTATACGCAGGAACCTCTGTTTATGCGACAGAGATCAGCATTGACAGCTCCAGTTCATTTCTATATCCAGGATATTCAAAAAAAATATCGATGGATTTCCAGAATGCTTCGCTTGTTGATGTTTTAAAAATCTTTTCCCAACAAACGAACATCAACCTCGTCTCTTCCGAAGAACTCGCCAGCAAGCATCTAACTGTTTATTTGGACAATGTTCCTGTTGAGCAAGCCCTTGAGCAAGTTTTACGCGCCAACAATTTAACTTATGAGCTGCAGCCGGACAGTAATATCTATATCGTTAAACCAATTACAAAAACCGATTCCGAAATTTTAACCCGTGTATATCTTCTTAAGCACGCCAGCGTTAGTACAGCTCGTATTAATAAAACCCTTAAAATCTCTTATACATC
Organism: uncultured Planctomycetales bacterium; assembly: GCA_964635405.1. Classification (GTDB taxonomy): domain Bacteria; phylum Omnitrophota; class Gorgyraeia; order Zapsychrales; family JANLHA01; genus JADLGJ01. Next base: position 2,559 of record CAZWOH010000110.1, read on the forward strand.
CGGAGATACGGAAGCAGAAGTTACTGAAGATTCTGGCTCGAGCGGAAATTCAGGCGGGGGAGGATCCAGAGGATCGGATGAAGATTCACCCGGTATCAAAAGTGCCATCAAGGGAATTCTCACTCCCAAGGGAAAAGTTAGCGAAGATCCACGGACAAACAGTTTGACTGTTAGCGATATTGCCAATAACTTTGTTAATATTGAATCCGCGATTGCCAAACTGGATATTCCAGTCCCGCAAGTTTTGATCGAAGTCGAGATGCTCGAAGTTTCCAAAGAAACGGGTGATCAGATTGGAATCAAATACGGGTCAACACCATTAACTTTTAAAGGGGCCGAGCGTGACATTGTCTATCCCTGGGACCAAAATCGGCTACTCGGCAAAGGATATGAGTTTGAAGATGCAGAATATCGAGTAGGGACAATCAGCGCCGCAGGGATGACAGCGATCTTGCAATTCTTGCAATCACAAACGGACACAAAGAATTTGGCCCGTCCACGGATTCTAACAATCAGCAATCAACCAGCCCAAATCAAAATTTCGACCCAGGAGTCTGTCGGTGTTAAGCAGTCGACACAATCCGCTCAAAACCTCGCCACCCAAACACAAGAAGCTGAACGAGTTGAAACTGGTGTTTTTCTAACTGTGACACCCCAAGTTGACATTCTCAACAAAGAAATCACTATGGCCGTTGTTCCTAAAGTTATTACAACACGATTGAGTACAATATTTAATAACAATACTTTTTTCAAAGATCCTGAAGAACGCGGTTCTTTATCCCTGTTAAGAGTTACTAACGGCGACACCATCGTATTAGGCGGACTTCTTCGTGAGGATCGCACGACAGCCATAACAAAACTTCCATTATTAGGCGATATTCCATTTATCGGAGCTGCCTTCCGGCATCGTAGCGAGAATATAGCAAATCGAGAACTCATCATTTTTTTAACTCCGCATATTCTTGATGAAGGTTTGGAAAAAACTGTTTCTGGTCCCAAACGATCTATTTTGCGTGAGCAGCGTGAACAGACGAGAAGCCGCATGGAAACCGTCGAACGAGAACTTTCAAAATCAAAAAGAAAAAAATTATAATATGGCCCACTTTAAACTTGGCGAAATTCTCTTGCAGCAAGGCTTGATTAACGAATCGCAATTGCGCGAAGCTATTCAAATTCAAAAAAAGGAACCTGGGCGTATCGGTGAAATTTTAGTTAAATTGGGTTTCTTAACAGAAGAAGATATCGTCGCAGCTTTAGGCAGTCAGTTAAATATTACGCATGCAAGCGCTCAAAACAATCTTCTCAAGCCTCGCGCTGAACAAAATCTTGACAAAATTGTTCCCTATGACTTTGCAAAAACAAATCTCGTTCTGCCATTAAATAAGGAAGAGAATAAGTTAACCTGTGCTATCGAGGATCCGCTTGACCTTCTTATGCTTGATAATTTGCGAATGATCAGTGGATGCGAAATTTCCCTGGTACTTGCAACGCGTTCAGACCTAATGGCAGCTATTCAGAATTTCTATACACTGGCCCGCTCAACTACAACAAATTCAGCGGCAGTCCCTTCCGACAATACCGATACAGAAACTCCGGTCCCATCTGATCCTAAAATGGGCACAAAAGACGGCAACAATCTTGATGATCTTATCGAAAAAGCCGAAGAACCGCCTGTAATCAAACTTGTCGACTTGATCATTCGTCAGGCCATTGAACAACGAGCAAGTGATATTCATATTGAATCATACAAGGACAAAATTAATCTTCGTTATCGCATTGACGGGATCCTTTATCAAATTCCGCCACCAGCCAAGCACCTTCTTTTGCCAATTGTTTCACGTATAAAAATTCTAGCCAAACTCGATATTGCCGAAAAAAGATTACCGCAAGACGGTTCGATTGCTTTTAAAATGGGTGACAGAACAGTTGACTTGCGTATTTCAACAGTGCCAACGGTATGGGGCGAAAAAGTCGTTATGCGTATTCTTGATAAATCTGCTGTCCCGTTGAAACTTGAAAATTTGGGTTTTACCGAAGCACAACTTGATCGAATACGCAAATCGTTAAAACGGCCATACGGATTATTTTTTGTCACCGGCCCGACAGGAAGCGGTAAATCCACAACACTTTATGCATCTTTGCATGAAGTTATGGATCCACGAAAAAATATTGTCACAGCTGAAGATCCTGTTGAATTTAAAATCGATGGCATCAATCAGGTTGCCGTGCGACCGGATATCGGATTAACATTCGCTTCTGTTTTACGGGCTTTTTTGCGACAAGACCCTGATATCATCATGGTCGGCGAAGTCCGTGACCTTGAAACAGCCCAAATCTGCGTGCGTGCTGCTTTAACAGGACACTTTGTTCTTAGCACATTGCATACCAATGATGCGGCTTCCGCTATCACACGCTTAATCGATATCGGGATTGAATCGTATCTTTTGACACCCTCACTCTCGATGATTATTGCACAGCGCTTGGCACGCCGATTGTGTTCCAAATGCAAAGCGCCCATGGAGCCTAATCCAGATCTTTTAGGCGGCTTGAAATTTAATAGCGATCTCATTTATAAAGCCGCTGGTTGCGATGAGTGTAATCATACTGGATATCGCGGACGACTTGTTGTAACGGAAGCAATGGTTATCGATGACACGCTAAGAGAACTGATGACAAAAAAAGCTGGATATTCAGAAATTCTTGATGCCGCACGCAAGGCGGGGATGGATACTCTTTTTGAAGACGGGCTTAAAAAGGTGGAAGCAGGCTTGACTAGTTTAGATGAAATCTTAAGTGTCACTGCGCTATGAAGCTCTACAGCTCTAGAGCCGTAGTTTCTCACGTTTCGAGATTCCGTAAAAGCGGAATCTCGCAAGAAGACCATACCATCCACGTCTTAACAGAACGTGGTCTTCTGCTGTGGGATAAATATTAGGAGAATACGAATGCCACGGTTTCACTATACCGCTAAAGATTCTTCCGGCAAAAACATCGCCGAAGATATCGAGGCTTTTGACAAAACCAGCCTCATATCTGAGTTACAGCAGAAAGGCTACTTTATTCTTTCCATCGAAGAACATGCCGCTTTTGCAACCCAGGTTGAAGCCACTAAAGAGGCTCCACGAAAATTCACGCACAATAACATTAAGCTCATGGATATGCTCAACTTTGCAAATCAGTTGGCGACCATGCTTGATTCCGGTATTACAATTTTGCGCGCGCTGGAAGTTATCATCGACCAAGTCGAAAGCAAAAATTTCTATGCCATCCTTCAAAAAGTTAATGCCGACGTTGAGCAGGGAAGCTCCTTAAGCGAAGCGCTAGCGCGTTTTCCAAAAGTTTTTGATCAGCTTTGGGTCAGTCTGATTGAAGTTGGAGAAGCGTCAGGAACCATGCCAAAAGTTTTAAAAAAACTCGCTTTTTATCTTGAGCAAAAAGCGGCTTTTAATTCGACCGTCACATCCGCCATTATGTACCCGATGGTTCTTTTTTGTGTCTGCTTGGGCGCTATCGCTTTTTTTGCCCTGTTTGTCGGTCCGCGGTTTGAGAGTATTTTTAACACAATGCACGTTGAGCTTCCATTAATCACGCGCGTCCTTTTGTCCTCGTTTCGTTTCATTAAACAAAACTTTTTCATGCTGGTCTTTGGCACAGCTGCTGTTATTTTTCTTTTTAAAAAATACGCTCAGACTTCGGTTGGACGTGCGCATGTTGAACAATTTCTTTTTAGTATGCCGGTTTTTGGGAATATCGCAAAACTGATCGTTATTGAACGCTTTTCATCACAAATGTCTATTTTAGTTGATAGCGGCGTGCCGATTCTTTATGCGCTAGATATTACACAACGACTTGTCGACAACTCCATCTGTGCGAATGTCATTAATAATATAAAAGAAAGCGTTCGTCAGGGGGAACTTTTGGTTGCGCCTATGGAACGCAGCAAGTTCTTTCCGTCGATGTGTATTCAAATGATTTCTGTTGGGGAAGAAACCGGCGAACTTAGTAAAATGCTTACGCATGTTGCCACGTACTATCAGCAAACCGTTGAAACATTTATGAAACGCTTAGGCACGCTGATCGAACCGTTTATGCTTGTTTTTATGGGCGGGGTCATTGGTGTTATTGTTTTAGCAATGTTTTTGCCGATGTTTAATATCGCGCAATTAGGCGGAGCGGGAGGAGCTAGACATTAAAAAGCTTTTGCCATGAATCCTGCACAAAAAAACCCTAGCTTTACTGCTGTTTTTTCCCTCGTTTTATTAGTGCTTGTTTTTCTTTGTCACGGCCTGTCCTTAAAAGCACAGTTTATG
>CAZWOH010000111.1:0-6843 GCA_964635405.1 uncultured Planctomycetales bacterium
CAACAGCGCCACTGATGGAAAAACCGTTTAATACGGACTGCATTATAAATTAGAATATCGTTTCCCTCACCCACCAACAGACTGGGGCAGTTAAATAAATTGTGTCATTGCGAACGACCGAATGGAGTGAAGCAATCTCGCTTTTAATGGGATTGCTTCGCTCGCCTAACGGCTCGCTCGCAATGACGGACCTTACTTCCCCACGCAGGCGAGCATTTCGCTAATGGTGGTAAATTTTTCCCGGGGCTTACCGACAAATTCACCGCGCTTGATCTCGGCGGCATTGATTTTTTCCCAGTCCTGATAATTAACGAAGCGGATCTTCTTTTGTTTTAAAAAATCTTCAAGCTCTTGACGTTTGGGGCACTCACACTCTCTAAAATTTTTAATATCTGCCAAAAGGTTGTTGACGGTCTCTTCGCTATCGGGCTTGTTGGTCCCGATAATTCCCGTCGCGCCGCGTTTGATCCAACCGACGGCGTACAAACCGGGCAGAACTTTTCCATTGTCCACCAACCGACCGGCCTGATTGGGAAAAATCCCTTCCTCTCTGTCAAAAGGCAGACCCTTAATCGGCACTCCCCAATAACCGACACTACGAAACATAATCCCGCATTCGATTTCTTCCATCTGTCCTAAACCACGGACGCTCTGATGACCGGCTTTGCCAATCAGCTGATTTTGTTCAAGGACCAGCTTTTCAAGCCGGCCGGCGCCTTCAACGGCAATCGGACTTTTTAAAAAATGAAAAATCAACTTTTTACTTTTGCCTGAACTTTTTGAATTCGAAAACTTTTTTAATATTTCGAAATTCTTTTTGCGTGTCGGAAATTCCAAATCATCAAGTTCTGCTTGGCTGGAAGCGTTGATTTCCAAATATTTCGGGTCCATCACAACATCACAATCGGCAAGCTCGCTAAATTCGCGTATCACCGCCGGGGTAAACGCCGCTTGCACCGGTCCCCGACGGCCGATGACATGGATTTCTTTTAAATGACTTAAGGAAAGGACTTCCAGAGCGTGACTGGTAATATCAGAATTTTTTAATTCATCGACGGTTTTGCAAAGGATCCGCGCCACATCCATTGCGACATTTCCCATTCCGACAATGACCGCCGAGGAATGTGAAAAATCAAAACGCCGGTTTTGATATTCCGGATGGCCGTTGTACCAGCCGACAAATTCGGTGGCCGTATGACTGCCGTAATACGTTTCATTGGGGATCCCTAAATGTCGTTCGTTCTCCGCGCCACAGGCAAAAACGATACAATCATAAAATTTTTGCAGGTCACTGACGCCAACATCACGTCCGACGTTGACATTCCCCCAAAAAGTCAACCGTTGATCGCGCGCTGTTTTTTCATAAATTCTGATCACATCTTTAATTTTGGGATGGTCCGGGGCAACACCATAGCGTACTAAACCAAAAGGCGCCGGCAAACGGTCGAGCATATCGATTTGAAGGGTAAACTTTGATTTGAATAAAGCGTCAGCTGTATAAAATCCGCTGGGTCCACTGCCGATAATGGCCACGCGAAGCGGCCGATCTTGACTTCCTAAATTTAAATCCATGTAATCTCCTGAAAGAATTGTACCCGAAATGACATTAATTATAAATTTCTAATACTATATTCCAAGCTTTTTTACTGTCAAGTTGTTGTTTTTATCGCAAAAACCATTAAATCCGGATTTTGCATTAGCCAAGCTCCTGCTTGGCCAAGCAAAATCCGCCCGAGGGGCCGCATGTCACGACACCGTCGAGACGTGCGGGATTAACCTTGTCCCTGCGGGACAACCAAAGGCAAATTTTGCATTTACCTTTTTGTGCGCGACGGATCGTCGCGCAATAAGTTGTAATGCAAAATTTGGGTTAAAGATTCGTTGACTTTAGAAACCAGTTTGGTACTCTATTACAGAATAATTAAAACAAGTTACACAATGTGCTATTAATCCGATTTGAAAGGCCTTTTTATGGCGAATTGCGCCATAGAGGCGCCAAACAATTGAGCCAAAAAAGGATCTTTCAAATCGGTAAGTATAACAAACGACAAAATAACCTTGGGAGTTTTACATGCAAATTGGCGTCCCACTCGAAAATTCAGGTTCCGAAACCCGTGTTGCACTCATCCCTTCTTCGGTTGACCGGCTAGTCAAAAAAGGTTTTAAAGTTACCGTCGAAAAAGGTTTGGGTCAAAGCATTCAAATCAGCGAATCTGAATACACAAAAGCCGGCGCCCAAATTTTGACGCATACCGAAATTTTAAACACTAGCGACATTGTCGTTCGCATCCGCAAGCCCGGCCTACCGGAAATTTCGCAGCTTAAAAAGGGTTCGATACATATCAGTTTTCTCGATCCATTTAACGAAAAAAACCTTGTTATGGCATTTGCCGGACAGAGCGTCAGTGCGATCAGTATGGAAATGATTCCCCGCTCAACGATCGCCCAAAAGATGGATGCGCTAAGCTCACAAGCCAATTTGGCCGGTTATACGGCTGTCATTCTGGCCGCCGAACGCAGTAATAAAATTTTTCCCATGATGATGACGCCTGCCGGAACAATAACGCCAGCCCGCGTTTTTATTATCGGTGCTGGTGTCGCTGGTCTGCAGGCGATTGCTACAGCCAAACGTTTAGGCGCACGCGTTGAAGCTTTTGACACCCGTGCCGTCGTTAAAGAGCAAGTCCAATCGCTGGGCGCCAAATTTGTCGAAGTTGATTTAGGCGAAACCGGCCAAACCAAAGACGGTTATGCCAAAGCGTTAACCGCTGAACAATTAGAAAAACAGCGTCAAGCGATGGCCAAGGTTTGCAGTCAATCCGACATTGTCATCACAACCGCCCAACTTTTTGGCCGCAAAGCGCCGATCGTCATTACCCGAGAAATGATCAGTCAAATGAAACCCGGCAGCATTATTGTCGATATGGCGGTTGAAAGCGGCGGCAACGTCGAAGGCTCGCAATTAGACAAAGAAATCGAAATCAATGGTGTACGGATTTTAGGACTCGCTAACCTTCCCGGTCGTGTCGCTGTGCATGCCAGCCAAATGTACTCGAGCAATTTGGTCAACTTGCTTGAAACGTATTGGGACAAAGATAAAGGTTTTGCTCTAAAACTTGACGATGATATTCTCAAAGGTTGCTTGATCACCCATGATGGCAATATTTTTAATAGCCAGATCAAAGACTTTTATCAAAAACAAGGAGCATAAAATGGAAATCGGTATACTGATTAATTTGGCATTTGTTTTTACCTTATCGATTTTTTTGGGATTTGAGCTGATTTCAAAAGTCCCGTCTACCCTTCATACACCACTGATGTCTGGTTCAAACGCAATTTCTGGGATTACCATTGTCGGCGCTTTGATTGCAACCGGTAGTGAAGCCAACAATCCTGTTTGCATTATCCTGGGAACAGCTGCGGTCGCTCTGGCGATGATCAATGTCGTCGGCGGATACATGGTCACCGACCGGATGCTGGCTATGTTTAAAGCAAAACAACCTGAATCCAAAACACATAAATAACGCTGGAGGAATACGTGAATTTAGAACTGGCTATCAACTTGATTTATATTCTGGCTGCTGTTTTGTTTATTGTTGGCCTTAAAATGTTAAGTTCCCCCAAAAGCGCCCGTCAGGGAAATTTGATTTCAGCTTTTGCTATGCTTCTGGCGATTGTCGGGACACTTATGACAAAGGGCCTTTCTTTTCAATGGATTTTTGTAGGTCTCTTAATTGGATCCGTTTTGGGAGCTTGGGCGGCCCACTCTGTCGGAATGACGGCAATGCCGGAAATGGTCGGGCTTTTAAACGGTTCCGGCGGCTTTGCCAGTCTTTTGGTCGGTTGGGCGACGTACCACTATCAACCGCATGCCAATATTTTTGACAGTATCACGATTTTTCTCTCGGTCCTAATTGGCGGCGTAACATTTACCGGAAGCGTTATGGCGTGGGCCAAACTCAATGAAAATTTACGCAGTCTTAATTTGAGCCGGCCGATCCTTTATAATGGCCAGCAAATTGTTAACTCGCTCTTATGGATTATCACTCTGATCGGCGGGATTGTTTTTTCTTTAAACCCAGCCGAAAATTATCCGATTTTTATTGCTCTTGTTGTTTTATCCCTTGTGCTGGGAGTTTTGTCGGTCCTTCCGATTGGCGGCGCTGACATGCCCGTTGTTATTTCACTTTTAAATAGTTATTCGGGTTTAGCGGCCTGTGCGACCGGTTTTATCATCAAAAACAATATGCTCGTTGTCGCCGGGACTCTCGTTGGGGCCAGCGGCATTATTCTCACACAGATTATGTGCAAGGCGATGAACCGTTCGCTTAAAAATGTTCTTTTTAGCGGTTTTGGAGCCAAAGTTGCCAAAAGTACAGAGACGGCCAAGGGCGAAGTTAAAGCGATCAAAATCGACGATGCGTATCTTATTTTGGAAGCCGCCCGTTCGGTTGTCATCGTTCCCGGTTATGGTTTGGCCGTTGCACAAGCCCAACATGTTGTGCGAGAGTTAGGCGAACTTTTAGAAAAAAACGGTGCCGAAGTCCGGTACGCGATTCATCCGGTTGCAGGACGCATGCCCGGACACATGAATGTCCTTTTAGCGGAAGCGAATGTCCCCTACGAACAGCTTGTTGAAATGGATGCGATTAATCCAACGATGGAAACGGTAGACGTTTGTATCGTCATCGGGGCCAACGACGTCGTCAATCCTGCCGCCCGCCATGACAAATCCAGCCCAATTTACGGCATGCCGATTATCAATGCCGACAAAGCCAAAACTGTATTCGTGCTCAAGCGTTCAATGGCCACCGGTTTTGCAGGGATTGAAAACGAATTGTTTTATTTCGAAAATACGCGCATGCTCTTTGGCGATGCCAAACAAAGTGTGCAAGGCTTAGTCGCTGAGTTTAAGTCGGGCAGTAAATAAATGATTGTCCGCACACTATAAACGGCTGACCTGCATTTTATTCTCTGTCTCGTTGTTGCTAATAAAAAGAGGAAGATTGGTAGGAACAATTTGTAAAATGACCGGCGAAAAGCCGTCGATCTTTATATTTTGTAACTGCGTCTGGTCAAAAGGCATATCTGCGCCAGAGGCGGACTTCATCCCCTCACCTTCTGTCTGTAAATCCAAAGCCTTTTGGTTCATGTCGATACCGCCTAAGTCTTTGGACTTGTCTGCTTGTGCGCTCGTCGGTGCGGAGGCGATTGCTTGATTTGCGTCAACATCAACGTTATTTTTCTTAACTAATGCATCTTTGGCCCATTGCAAAATCAATGTATAAAATTCTTTACCTAACGCTTCTTTTTTATCTGGGGTCATTGTCCTCTTATAGTCCGGATGCATAACCATCAATGTTTCCAAATCCCAATACTTCAATGGCATAGGCCTTAAAGAGCCCCCCATTCGTACCTGAGTTGCCCAAACTTTCAAATATTTTTCCTCTAAAGAAGAAAAATATTGTTCAAAAAGTGTTCGAATTGAATCCATGTGAGATGGAATCAAAATATTTCTTTCAGGCTCCGGCAAAGAATTATATTGAGCTAAAGCAAAAATTGTAGTCAATAAACCTACTGTGCTAATTTTGTAGTCATGCAATATTTCTAAATTTCGTTCAGAAGTTCTCCCCTTTTTAGCCCTTTCGAAATATTCATCATATTGTAGAAACTCAGTCGTATCTGCTTCTTGCCAAGTTGGGTTAACAAAGTCTTGGGCATGAATAGATATTTTATATAAACCGTTGTTCTGCTTAAGTGCTTCTGTCTGCCCACGACGCTTCATCCCTAAAAGGAGTAAATCTTTAGCTGATAAAACGCTATTAGCCGGCAACTGTCTGGAATTTATCATTGTCTGTACTATTTTACGGGTTAACCGTCGTAAACCCGGATCACCTTTGACAATCAAACTCATTTGAGACTGACGTTGCGGATAATCTGTAATCGTAAATATCAGTACTGGGATAAATGAAGAACCATCTTTGTCCTTAAGATTTTCAAAAGAAACAAGGTGACCCTTCCCATCTGGATATTTCTTTAAATATTGGTAACCCAGAGCCTGAACAAATAAACCGTTTTTATCATTTAAAATTTTAGAAGTCTCTATCGCAACCAAGGCTTCTTTTTCAGATGCGATTCCATCGTGTCTTGTAGAATCCGGTTCTAAAATATCCATATGTAAATAATAGGGTGGCTTATTTAAAAAATGATTCTGTCCAGATCCTTTAACCGCTAGCCATCTGCCATCATTTAAGGGAAAAAATACTGTTCGTCCATTTGCAACTCTAAATCGACTCTCAGAGCTATAACGATCTGTGATACCTACAATTATTTTTGTACTTTTCTCATTATTCATCGCCGCAAGGGCAGATAAAAAATCGCCTACTAAAAAACTGCTATGTTGTTTCATAATATCGAATACAGTCACTCCATTGATCTTTTGCTGAACTAATTCTTGATCCGCAATGACCAACTCCCCTAGACTATCCTCTGGCAATACTTGATGAAAAACTGGTTTTAATGAAGGGTCGTCTAGTAAAGCTTGCTTGATATCAAGAGGAAATAAACCTAAAAGACGCTTAAAATCTTCAGGTGACTTTACCGGGTCAGGAAACATTTCTTCATGTTCTTGGACATAAGCATCCCATTTCAACATAAACTCTTCCGGCGATAATTCTTCGGCGAGCTTGACTTCATCAGGTTCAATCGCATCCAAATTTGTCCCCACGGTCATCAACTCTCCCACCGTACTTCTGGCGACATCGGCAGACAATTGAGATGGCGAACTGGCAACCTCAAACACCGTTGAAGAGGAAACTTCTTTGCCTTCAAACCCACCTGCAA
>CAZWOH010000112.1:0-6839 GCA_964635405.1 uncultured Planctomycetales bacterium
GGGGCTCTGGTCATTCAAATCGGGACAAACTTGGCCAACGATTATTATGATTTTAAAAAAGGGACCGACACAAAAGAACGCTTAGGGCCAATCCGCGTGACGCAAGCGGGATTGATTGCCCCGGCAAAAGTAAAGTTAGCGTATAAACTTTTTTTTGGTGTTGCCCTTGCCATTGCATTCCAGCTGGCTTTACGCGGCGGCTGGCCACTCTTGGCCATCGGCGTTGCGGCTGTCCTGTCCGGATTGCTATATACGGCCGGACCACGACCGCTGGGTTACAATGGGTTGGGCGATATTTTTGCCTTTATTTTTTTTGGACCGGTTGCCGTTGCAGGAACATATTATATTCAAGCTAAAGAAATGAATCCTGCAATCATTCTCTGCGGGATTGCGCCGGGGCTTTTGTCGGCGGCGATTTTGGTCGTCAATAATTTGCGGGATATCCAAACCGACGCAAAAGCAAACAAAAAAACTCTGGCTGTGCGTTTTGGACGGGAATTTGCACAAAATCAATATTTTATTTTGATTGCTGTTGCTTCACTTATGCCGATGATCATTTATGCGCTCATTCAGGAAAGAATCCCGATATTTTTAAGCGCGGCCATTCTTTTGTTTGCGACACCGTCAATACGCACGGTGTTTACAACAGCTGACGGACCGGCTTTAAATCGTGTGCTGGCAGATACAGGGATGATGTTACTTCTCTATAGTTTAATCTTTTCATTTGGATGGCTTTATGCGGATTTGCGATTTTAAAATTTTTTACTATCAACTGCCTTTATCGCGTGAACTTGCTATTTTGGGCAAAACTTTAAAGCAGCGAGAAGGATTTATTATTCAACTTTTCGACGAGGCTGGCAACAGCGGATTTGGCGAAACAGCGCCGCTGCCGGGCCTAAGCCTTGAAATGCCGGATGTCGTTGTTGATCAGCTTAAAACTTTACGCCAGCGCATCAACGGGCAGGTGATTGCACAAAATATCGGCCAAAAGGGGAAAAACTTTTCATCTTGGCTTGAAAATATGCCGCTTGCCCCGGCGGTGCATTTTGGAATCGAAACGGCTGTTTTATCACTTAAAGCGGCACATCTTAAAAAATCTTTAACTGATCTTCTGACCGAAAATTCCCAAACCACACTGTCTGTGAGCGGTTTATTGCAGGGAAAGCGCGAAGTGATCCTCGAAGAAGCCCAAAATTTGCTTGACCTTGGATTTCAAACTTTAAAATTAAAAGTCGCAAGCGCCAGCCTCGCCGACGATATTGCAACCTGTAATGCACTGACCAAACTGATCAACGGGCGAGCGATCGTGCGCTTGGATGCAAATAAAGCGTGGGATATCAAAAGCGCTTTTGAATTTTGCAGAGCCATCGATTTTTCGGCCATCGAATATATTGAAGAGCCTCTGAAAGATTTTTCCCGGGTCGCTGAATTTTATGAAGAAACGTTGATTCCGGTGGCCGTCGATGAATCGCTTAAAGAGCACAGCTTGCGGGAAATCAAATCTCTCGATGGTGTTGAGGTCGTTATTTTAAAACCGACAATCCTCGGTGGATTTGAAAAAATCACACGCATGACAGAGGAAGCGCACAGCTATGGACTTCGCAGCGTCATTTCATCGACCTTTGAATCAGGAATCGGCTTGCGGGCTTTGGCCCATATGGCCGCCTGTTTTTCCAAACACACCGCCGTCGGGCTGGATACTGGTAAATGGCTAAAAACGGATACTGTTGCACCGCCTTTGACTCTGCCGAAGGGACGTTTGGTGATCGAGCAATGTCAGTTGCAAAATCTGCGTTTAAACCAGCAGCAGCTTCAAGAAGTAAAATGATCGCGACAATCCGTTGTCCCATCGAAATTTTAAATTCACGTCGTCCGCAATCTCTTGCCATTATCAATAATCAGGCAACGCTCACATATCGTCAGCTCCACGAGCAGATTGTAAAAAAGCAATTCGATTATCACAAGCACGGCATTCGTCGCACAACAAAAATCGCTTTGCAAACCAGCAACTCGATCGACGATATTATTTGCCTTTTTGCGCTTTGGCGGATTGGCGCTGTCGCCTGCCTTTTGAGCGACCGTACTCCACAAGAAGAAATAAAAAAACAGCTTAAGCATATTAATTGTAAAATCCACATTACGTCATCGCGAGCGAAGTTGAAGATAAGCGAAGCAATCTCAACAAAACAAATTGCTTCGTCGCAAAAATCGCTCCTCGTCCAAAAAGGACTTGCTTCGCCAACAATGACAAATATCTTACTCAATTCTCCCGCGACAATTATGCTCACATCCGGCAGTTGCGGGGACCCCAAAGCGGTGGTCCACACCATCGGGAATCATTATTTCAGCGCCTTAGGCTCGAATCAAAATATCCCTGTCACAACAACCGACCGCTGGCTTCTGTCTTTGCCGCTTTATCACGTCAGTGGTTTAAGTATTCTCTGGCGATGCGCCTTAGCCGGCGCTTCAATCGTTATCCATGATCCGGCGCAGAATATGATTAAGTCGATAAAAAAGTTTAACGTGACGCATGTTTCGATGGTGCCAACACAATTGATCCGCGCTTTAAATAATCCTGCGCACATCAAGACACTTCAAAAGCTCAAAGCCATTCTGCTCGGCGGCGGTCCGATTGCGCAGGAACTAATCGAATCTGCACGCCGATTAAAACTGCCTGTTTTTTTAACCTATGGATTGACCGAAATGGCCTCACAGGTCGCAACAAGTCAAAAGTCTATCGACGGAAAAATCAGGGCATTAAAATACCGGCAATTAAAAATCGCCGCCGATGGCGAAATTCTCGTCGGTGGCGCGACATTATTTAAAGGGTATTTCAAAAACGGAAAAATTGTGCGTCCTCTTGATGGCAAGGGCTGGTTTCATACCGGCGACTTAGGAAAGATCGATCGAACGCGAGGGTTACAAGTTTTGGGACGAAAAGACAATATGTTTATTTCCGGTGGAGAAAATATTTATCCTGAAGAAATTGAAAAGGCTTTGTTGGGTTCGGGAGTTGTTCAACAAGCTGTGGTTGTGCCGGTTAAAAATGCTCTGTTTGGGTATCGGCCTGTCGCTTTTGTCAAATTAACTTCCTCTTCATGTCATTGCGAGCTCACGAAGAGAGCGAAGCAATCTTTTTTTAAAAACCATCTGACCAAAACTTTACCCGCCTTTAAAATCCCTGATTCATTTTACAATTTTCCCGACGGATATTTGCAAAAAGGCATCAAGCCCAATCGCCAGGTCTTAAAATCTTCTTTAAACCTTCTCTAAAGCTTTACGGACTTCTGCGGGCAAAGGAATTTTTTTACCTGTTTTTTTCGCAACCGCCACATGGACGGTTTGGGCACTGCCGACTAAAACATTTTTTTGATTAAAAAGCTGATAGGATAAACAAAGCGAAGTCTTTCCCAGATGTTTGACCTGCAGTTCAACTTTTAAATGATCCCCGACAAAAAGCGGCTTTTTGTAATCGCCTTGTGCGTGGACAATAGGGAGGAAATAATTTTTTTTCTTAAGCACAACAGGCAACCCAAGACCGAGGCTGTCTAACAGTTCTTGATAAGCGTCATGAACGATTTTAAACTGCTGGCTAAAAAACAAACGCCCGGCGGCATCGGTTTCGTGAAGTTTAATTGTTGTTTGGTAAATAAACATATTGACGGGATTATAGCACAACTGATTCAAATATTTATTTTTAACCCGGTTTTTGCATTAGCCTCGCCCCTGCGAGGCCAAGCAAAAGCCGCCCAAAGGGCCGCATGTCTCGACTTTGTCGAGACGTGCGGGGTTAATCCTTGCGGTAAACCGCAACCGAAGGCAAATTTTGCATTTTACTTTTTTGCGCGACGGATCGTCGCGCAATATATTGAAATGCAAAATTTGGGATAATTTATATTTTCTCGTCGCTATAAATCATCTGATTTCTTGTGTTGACAAAACTTTCAAAAATTGTAATATACGTAAGCTTCTTTAAATGAAGCATTCTAATTATCCATTTAGATTTCGGCTTGAACCGAAAAAGGAGTGAAAAATGAACGTTCTCGAACGCAATAATGTCATCACGATGAAAGGCAATCCGCTGACATTGCTGGGCCCTGATATTAGTATCGGACAAAAAGCGCCGGATGCGACCGTAGTCGCCAACGACCTTTCCGAAATAAAGATTTCCTCTTTCTTTGGTAAAAAACTGATTATTTCCGTCGTCCCTTCCTTAGACACACCGATTTGCGATTTACAAACCAAACGTTTTAACACCGAAGCCGCAAAGTTAGGCGAAAGCGTCAAAATTTTGACGATCAGCATGGATTTACCTTTTGCGCAAAAGCGCTGGTGCGGGGCTACCGCCAGCGACAAAATCCAAACGCTTTCCGATTATCGTTTTGCCGCTTTTGGGGAAGCCTATGGCCTTTTAATTAAAAATTTGCGACTTTTGGCCCGCGCCATTTTTGTGATTGACCAAAGCGGAAAAGTGCAATACAAGCAAATCGTCAGCGAAGTCACGAAAGAACCAGACTACACCGCTGCATTAAATGCCTTAAAAAATATTTAATTTTTTTCTAACTTAAGGAGTCCCCCATGGCTTTTTCATTACCCGCTTTAACGTACGCAACCAATGCTCTCGAACCGCACATCGACGCTAAAACAATGGAAATTCATCACGGCAAACACCACGCGGCGTATGTCAATAATCTCAACAAAGCTTTGGAAGGCAAGAGCGATCTCGAAAGCAAAACGCTCGAACAGTTGATCAGCAAAATCGCTGACATTCCCGAGGCGATTCGCACTGCAGTCCGTAATAATGGCGGCGGGCATTGGAACCATGCGATGTTTTGGAAAATTTTAAGCGCCAAAGGCGGCGGAAAACCTACCGGCGAATTAGCTTTAGCCATTGACCGTGACTTTGGGAGCTTTGATGCTTTTAAAGAAAAATTCGGCCAAGCCGCAACGACGCGTTTTGGCAGCGGCTGGGCGTGGTTAGTTGTCAGCGGCGGCAAACTTGTCATCGGTTCGACACCAAACCAGGATAATCCGCTTATGGATGTTTCTGACTTAAAAGGCAAACCGGTTTTTGGACTCGATGTCTGGGAACATGCCTATTACCTTAATTATCAAAATCGCCGGCCGGATTACATTGCCGCATTCTGGAACATTATCGACTGGGATGCTGTTAACAAAAATTACATCGCCGTAAAGTGATTGATCAAAAGTTTAGACGTATTTTTTAAAAATTCCATTGACAAAGTGTTTGCTTAATATACTATATCTAGCGGTTGTCATTGATAATGTTTCGATATATAGTGCTCTTCTCCTCATGAAAATGTTTGCAACACATCTGGTCACGATCAACCCTAAAACTTAATGTTTTTGCTTTAAACCTATAAGGATTCTTTGTCTCTAAAACCGGTAAAATATTTTATAATCATCGCTCTGTAGCTTCATAAGGAGGACGTAAAAATGTCCAAAGACAAACTCATCAACTTAGACCGAAAAGTCCAGAAACGTACCGGCCAGCTCGTTGCCTTTAATCCGGACCGGATTACGAATGCGATCGCCAACGCATTTAAACAGTATCATCATCTTCCGCGCGAAGCCCAGCTTCCTGAGCTTGTTTTAGAAGATGTCGAAAAGGTGAGTGCGAGCGTTTTTTCAGTTTTGCACGAAAAATTTAATACCCAGGAATCGGTCAACGTTGAAGAAATTCAGGACGATGCGATTCGCCAGCTTTACGAAAACGGCTACAAAGAAGTCGCCGAAATCTACACGAATTACCGCAAAGAACGCGCTGCCAAACGTGCCAGTTTAGATATTTATTCGACGATCAAGCGCGACGGCCGCAGCGTTTCCTTTAAACCAGAAAAAATCGCTGCCGCAGTTTCCAAAGCTTTGGCGGCGCATCACAATACCCATTTGACCGGTGCGCTTTTAAAACAATCCCGTGAAATTGCCGCCGAAGTTCTCAGCGAAATTCACCGCCAATGGCCCAACGGCAAAGCCTTACATATTGAAGAAATCCAGGACTTGGTTGAAAAATCACTCATGAAATTTAACCTTCACGACGTAGCTAAACGCTATATTCTCTATCGTGAAGAACGTGCGAAAGCCCGGCAGGATAAATTAGGCGATTTAGGTGTTACTTTCGAATGGGTCAAAAAAATCAATGTCAAAGGCGCCGACGGCAAAGAACGCCCCTTTAATATTGATGAATGCCGTTTTACCATCGACACCTGCTGTCAGGGATTGGAAAACGTTTCGACAAACAAAATCCTTTTTGAAGCCGTCAAAAATTATTACAACGGGATCACCGACGAAAAAATGACAATCGCCAATATTATGGCGGCGAAATCTTTTTTGGAAGTCGAACCGGATTATGCGTATGCCGCGGCACGGCTTCTGCTGCTTAAAATTTACCGCGAAACTTTAGAAAAAGATTTGAGCTTCGAAAAAATCAAGACCGAATATCCGGTTTATTTTAAGAAATTTATTCAAAAAGCCGTCGAGCTAGAGCTCTTAAGTCCCGCGCTTTTAGAATTTGACCTGACCGTCTTGGGAAATGCCATTCAACCTAAACGCGATTTTCTGTTTCGCTATATGGGATTGCAGACGCTTTATGATCGTTACTTTATTCATAGCGACGGACAACGTTTGGAATTGCCGCAAATCTTTTGGATGCGTGTGGCGATGGGACTGGCTCAATTAGAAGGTAGCCAAAAGAATGTGCGTGCCATTGAATTTTATAACATGCTTTCCTCGTTTCGGTTTGTTTCTTCAACACCGACTTTGTTTAACTCCGGGACTTTACACGCGCAATTATCGTCCTGTTTTTTAACAACGGTTGA
>CAZWOH010000113.1:0-4396 GCA_964635405.1 uncultured Planctomycetales bacterium
ACGATTTGCCCAATTATGGCGTTTTCGACGAAAAAAGATATTTTACGCAAGGCAATCAGCATCCTTTATTTCTGCTTAATGATACATGTTTTGCAGCAAACATCTGTGAGGATATTTGGCAGGACGAGGGGATTTATTTAAGTCAGGCGCAATCGGGAGCGATGGTGCTTTTAAATCTTTCTTCCTCGCCTTATGATTTTGAAAAATTAGAGCGCCGCGAGCGGCTGTTGATTAAGCGTGCGAAAGAATGCCGGGCGTATATTTGTTATGCGAATTTGGTCGGAGGTCAGGACGAATTGGTTTTTGACGGGGGAAGTTTTGTCGTCAGCCCCTCTGGAAAAATTCTTGCGAGGGCCGAACAGTTTGCGGAGGATCTTTTAGTCGTTGATCTTCCTGTTGACGAAGAAAGAAAGAAGCGCCGCAGTTATAAACATATTATTGAATTGCCTTCTGACGGAGAATTGATTGGGCGGATCACGGCGCATGCGAACCTGATGCCGAGAATGACGACGGACGAAAGAATTTTTAAAGCGCTTGTTTTGGGCACACACGACTATGTGGTTAAGAATGGTTTTAAAAAGGTTGTTTTAGGTTTAAGCGGCGGCATCGATTCATCTTTGGTCGCGGTTATTGCCCGTGAAGCGGTCGGACGCGAAAATGTCGTCGGGATTACGATGCCTTCAGAGTTTTCTTCTGCGCAAACGCGGCAGGATGCGCAAGTTTTGGCCCAAAATTTAGGGATTGAATTTAAAGAGATTGGGATCAAGGAAATTCATGAAGCCTATTTAAATTCGCTGGCCGCAAGCTTTAGCGGTTTGCCGAGCAATGTCACGGAAGAAAATTTGCAGGCGCGGGTGCGCGGAAATCTTTTGATGGCGTTTTCCAATAAATTTGGCTGGCTGGTTTTAACGACGGGCAACAAAAGTGAAATTGCCGTCGGGTACTGTACGCTTTATGGAGATATGTCCGGCGGATTTGCGGTCATCAAAGATTTGCCTAAGGGCAAAGTTTATGAGATTAGCCGTTTGGCCAATGAAATTTTGGGTCCCATGATTCCACAAAGTGTTTTTGATCGTCCTCCTACGGCTGAGCTGCGGCCGAATCAAAAAGACCAGGACACCTTGCCGGAGTATGATCTTTTGGACAAGATTTTAAAAGCGTATGTTGAAGACCACCGATCTTTTGCGGCCATTGTCAAAAAGTTCGGCAACCCGCAAATTGTCAAGGCCGTCATGCGGATGGTCGATCATAGCGAATACAAACGCCGTCAAGCCCCGCCGGGAATCAAAATCACGCCGCGCGCTTTTGGTAAGGACTGGCGCCTGCCGATGACGAATAAATACCGGGAAATTTAGTGTGCTTACCGACGGAAAAGTAAAATAAAATAATATATTGCATCTTGCGATAAAAACTATTAAAATACGCCCTTGTTTTGGATGTTTAAATTAACACGGATTTTGTATTAGCCTCGCTCCTGCGAGGCCAAACAAAATCCGCCCGAAGGGCCGCATGTCTCGAAAAAAGCGAGACGTGCGGGGTTAATCCTTGCGGGAAACCGCAACCGAAGGTAAATTTTGCATTTCGCTTTTTGTGCGCGACGGATCGTCGCGCAATGTCTTGTAATGCAAAATTTGGGATTATTTTTGTTGGCGTGAAAGTTTTTAATTTGTAGAAGGTTGCGGAGATTTTAACTGATGAAGAATTCTTTTTTCCCCCAAAAACAAGGTCTGTATGACCCAAGCTTTGAACACGACAGCTGCGGGGTCGGGTTTATTGTCAATATTAAGGGAAACAAAACGCATAGCATTGTCCGCGACGGGGTCAAAATTCTCGAAAATTTAACGCACCGCGGTGCTTGCGGATGCGACCCTAAGACTGGGGATGGCGCGGGAATTTTGATTCAAATGCCGGACGAATTTTTTCGTCAGGAATGCGCAAAAAGCAATATTACCTTGCCTGCCTTTGGCGATTACGGGGCGGGAATTGTGTTTTTGCCGCCGAATTTGGCCGATCGCAATATTATTGAACAGTGGACCGAACACATCATCCACGAAGAAGGGCAAAAATTTTTAGGCTGGCGGCAGGTTCCGCACGAAC
The DNA here is from genome assembly GCA_964635405.1 of uncultured Planctomycetales bacterium. Classification (GTDB taxonomy): domain Bacteria; phylum Omnitrophota; class Gorgyraeia; order Zapsychrales; family JANLHA01; genus JADLGJ01. Next base: position 2,098 of record CAZWOH010000113.1, read on the forward strand.
CTTCGCAGGTCGGGCATGTGGCCCGTTCGGTTATGCCGGCGTTTAAGCAGCTTTTTATCGGCCGCGGAGCCAATACCAAACCCGAAGATTTTGACCGCAAGCTTTATGTGATCCGCAAGAGACTTTATAACAAAGTTCAGGAATCGACACTCGGTCAGCGCAATTTTTATTATTTTTGCAGCCTTGCTTCCAAAACGCTCGTTTACAAAGGCCAGCTGATGGCCGAGCAAGTCGACCGGTTTTTTCCCGATTTGGCCAATCCGCTGATGACCTCCGCTTTAGCGATGATTCACTCGCGTTATAGCACCAACACGTTTCCGACGTGGGCTTTGGCGCATCCGTACCGGATGATTGCGCACAACGGCGAAATCAATACTTTGCGCGGCAATATCAATTATATGCACGCGCGCGAAATGCAATTTATTTCCAAAGCGTTTGGCAGTGATTTGGAAAAAGTGCTTTCGATTGTTGTTCCGCATGGCAGCGATTCGGCGACGTTTGACAATGTTTTGGAAATGCTTGTCTTAAGCGGACGTTCTTTGCCGCATGCAATGATGATGATGGTCCCCGAGGCGTGGAGCGGCCATGAATCGATGTCGCCGGAAAAAAGAGCTTTTTATGAATACCATTCCTGTTTGATGGAGCCGTGGGATGGCCCGGCGTCGATTGCTTTTAGTGACGGCCGTTACATTGGTGCGCTTTTAGACCGCAACGGGCTTCGTCCGTCGCGTTTTTGGGTGACCAATGAGGACACGGTTATCATGGCTTCCGAAACCGGTGTTTTGCCGGTTTTACCGGAAAATGTCGTCAAAAAAGGCCGACTGGAGCCGGGCAAAATGTTTTTGATCGATACGCAGGAAGGCCGCATTATCGACGATGCCGAAATCAAAAATGATTTTGCAACCCGTAAGCCTTACGCGACGTGGCTGCGTGAAAATGTCGTTGATTTGAGTGCTTTACCTAATCCTCGACGCGTGCATGGGCTTGATGAAAAAACTTTAGTGGAACGCCAGCGTGCATTTGGTTATACGCTCGAAGATTTAAATATTATTTTAGGGCCCATGACGGTCAACGGCGAAGAGGCGACCGGCTCGATGGGCGCAGATACGCCTTTGGCGGTTTTAAGTTCCCGGCCGCAGCCTTTGTATAATTATTTCAAACAGCTTTTTGCGCAGGTGACCAATCCGCCCGTCGATGCAATTCGCGAAGAAATTGTCATGGCCGAAAACGTGATGTTGGGTGCTGAAGGCAATCTTTTAGACGAGACGCCGGAGCATTGTCACCGTCTGCGTGTTGCCCGCCCGATTATTACCAATGAAGAGCTTGAAAAGATCCGCGAAGTCAATCAAGGCAATTTGCGATCCATGGTGCTGCCGATTGTCTTTAACAAAGAGGATGGCCCGCAAGGATTGGAAGTCGCACTTGAGGGAGTTTTTCAGGCGGCCGATACAGCGATTGAAAAAGGTTTTTCTATTTTGATCCTTTCAGACCGCGGCGTTGACAAACATCGTGTGCCGATGCCGTCTTTGCTCGCTTGTTCAGGGCTTCATCAGCATTTGATCCGTCAGGGAACGCGCACAAAGGTGAGCTTGGTTTTAGAAAGCGCCGAAGCACGTGAACTGCATCATTTTGCGACACTCATCGGTTACGGGGCCAACTGCATTAATCCATATCTGATTTTTGAAACCATTGAAATGCAAATCAAAGACGGCCGTTATCCGTCGACGTTGACGTTTAAGGATGCGCAAAAGAATTATCTTAAAGCGACCCGCAAGGGGTTGTTTAAGATTATTTCCAAGATGGGGATTTCAACCATACAGTCGTATTGCGGCGCGCAGATTTTTGAGGCGATCGGTTTGGGTGATGCTTTTATTGAAAAGTATTTTACCGCAACTCCCTCTCGGATTGGCGGCATTGGCATTGATACAGTGGCCCAGGAGAGTTTGCGCCGCCACAAGGCCGCTTACGGGGATGAAAATTCTTATGACCAGATGCTTGATATCGGCGGCGATTATGGCTGGCGCGCCCAGGGAGAGCATCATCAGTATAATCCGCAAACGATTGCCCTTTTGCAACATGCGGTGCGTTCCAATGACTTTAAAATTTTTAAAAAATTTTCACAGCTGATCAATAGTCAGGCGACTAATTTGTCGACGATACGCGGGCTGTTGACATTTAAGAAGCGTCCAAGCGTTGATATTTCGCAAGTTGAGCCGGCCACCGAAATCGTTAAACGTTTTGCGACTGGGGCGATGAGTTACGGCTCGATTTCGAAAGAAGCGCATGAAACGCTGGCTGT
>CAZWOH010000113.1:4496-6798 GCA_964635405.1 uncultured Planctomycetales bacterium
ACGACCCCGGGCGTACAGCTTATTTCTCCGCCGCCGCATCATGATATTTATTCGATTGAGGACTTGGCACAACTGATTCATGATTTAAAAAATGCGAATGATAAAGCGGATGTTTCGGTCAAGCTGGTTTCCGAAATTGGTGTGGGCACGATTGCCGCCGGGGTTTCCAAAGGCAAGGCAGACCATGTGCTTATTAGCGGCTATGAAGGCGGCACCGGTGCTTCCCCGCAAACGTCGATTAAGCATGCGGGGTTGCCGATGGAATTGGGAATTGCCGAAACGCAGCAGGTTTTGGTGATGAACGATTTGCGCGGGCGTATCCGTGTGCAAACCGACGGACAGCTTAAGACAGGCCGCGACGTTGTGATTGCCGGAATGTTGGGCGCTGATGAATTTGGTTTTTCGACGATTGCCCTTATTTCGATGGGATGTGTCATGCTTCGCAAGTGTCATTTGAACACCTGTTCCGTTGGTGTGGCAACGCAAGATCCGCAGCTTCGCAAACTTTTTGTCGGTCAGCCAGAGCATGTGATCAACTATTTTATGTTTGTCGCAGAGGAAGTCCGGGAGCTGATGGCAGAGTTGGGTTTTAAAAAATTTGATGAACTGATCGGTCGCGTCGATTGTTTGGAAACGGCGGATCTTATCAGCCATTGGAAAGCCAAAGGGCTTGATCTGACCAATATTTTGCACAAGCCGGATGTACCATCGGAGGTCGCGATTTACCATGTGTCCCGTCAGGACCATGGGTTAGAAAAGGCTTTGGACAATCAGCTGATCGCCCAGTGCCAAGAGGCGATTGCCAGCAAAAAAAGCGTTTCTTTGGCACTGCCGATTCATAATATCAATCGCACCGTCGGGACAATGTTGAGTGCCGAAATTGCCAGGCAACATGGCTTGGCGGGCCTACCGGAAAATACGATCCAGATTAAATTTGAAGGTTCGGCGGGACAAAGTTTTGGGGCGTTTTTGGCCCACGGCGTTACATTGACTCTCGAAGGGGATGCCAACGATTATGTCGGCAAAGGCTTATCCGGCGGGCGCATCATTGTGTATCCGGCTAAAAAAGCCCGATTTGTCGCCGAAAACAATATTATCGTCGGAAACGTCGTTCTGTATGGAGCGATTTTAGGCGAAGCGTTTTTCCGTGGGATTGCCGGCGAACGTTTTTGTGTGCGCAACAGCGGGGCACACACTGTTGTAGAAGGCGTAGGCGACCACGGGTGTGAATATATGACCGGCGGGCGCGTTGTTGTTCTTGGGCCCACGGGACGCAATTTCGCGGCCGGGATGAGCGGCGGGATTGCGTATGTCTGGGACAAAGACGGGGATTTTAAAAATCGCTGTAATTTAGGGATGGTTGAATTATTTTCTGTGACTACCGTAGCTGATGAAAAAGAGTTAAAAGATCTTATTGAAAGCCATGCAAAATATACCGACAGCCCGGTTGCGCACAAGATTTTAGCCGATTGGAAAAATGCCTTGGCCAAATTTGTGAAAGTTTATCCGACGGATTATCGCAAGATTGTCGAAGAAACGGTCGCTTTAGGTACTGTTGGCGCAACTAAGGACCATTAATTTTGGTAGGGAACAGGCATGCCTGTTCCCTACGGGTTTTAAATTATATAAAGGTTTTTATTATGGGCGACATTAAAGGGTTCATGAAAGTTAATCGCGAGGATTTTTCTAACGAGCCTGCGCAGGAACGTGTTAAGCATTTTAAAGAATTCCATTTGCACATGCCCGAGGAAAAATTGCGCGAGCAAGGTAGCCGTTGCATGGACTGCGGCGTGCCGTTTTGCCAGTCCGGCTGTCCGATCAATAATATCATTCCTGACTGGAACGATTTGGTTTACAAAAATCGCTGGCAAGAAGCGATAGAACGCCTGCACAAGACAAATAATTTTCCCGAATTTACCGGGCGTGTGTGTCCGGCGCCGTGCGAAAACGCTTGTGTTTTGGCGATCAACAAGCCGGCAGTGACAATTAAAAATATCGAAGTTTCGATCGTCGAAAAAGCTTACGCCGAAAACTGGCTTAAACCCAAAGTCCCTGCGCATCGCAGCGGTAAAAAAGTTGCGGTTGTCGGATCGGGCCCTGCGGGGTTGTCGGCAGCTGACGAGCTAAATAAAGCCGGGCACCATGTCACGGTGTATGAAAAAAATGAAGTTCTTGGCGGTCTTTTGGCGCTGGGGATACCGGATTTTAAATTGGAGAAATGGGTCATTGAGCGGCGTGTTAAACGCATGCGCGAAGAAGGGGTCAAGTTTAAAACCGGCGTTTGTGTCGGAAAAGATATTGC
>CAZWOH010000114.1:0-3657 GCA_964635405.1 uncultured Planctomycetales bacterium
TTTCGCGGGAATGACAAAATTTTCGCGGGAATGACAAAAGAGGTAGTGTCATCCCTGCGAAAGCAGGGATCCAAAACAGGATTTAACTACTTATTTGTCGTCGATCTTAGTTTGAATTTTAAGCGGCCGCTTAAAATTAGCCTTGATAACGACGCAATCAAAAATTGGAATAGAAAAAAAGAACATTTCTCTGTGTTGTGAAGATTTGTGTTAAAATAACTCTCGATTTTTGCCAAACCAATTTTTAGGTGCGAAGTATGTTTAAGATTTCCAAAAAGATTTTAACGGTTCTGCTTATTTTAAGCGTTGTGGCATTGGTTTTTGGGGTCAAATTTTTGGCCAATCGATCTCGACACATTGCTCAACAGGTCCCCTCGACAAAACTTCCTGACCGTGCCAAAGGCAATCCGCAGGCATCTATTAAAATTATTGAGTTTATTGATTTCCAATGTCCGGCGTGCGCAAAAGGATATCAATTGATCCACGAATATCTTCAAAAAAATCCAGACAAATTTTATATCGAATTAAGATATTTTCCGCTGGCCATGCACAAGCACGGACTTTTGAGTGCGCGTTTAGGCGAGTGCGCGGTCCGCCAGCAAAAATTTTGGCCTTTTATGGATGTTCTTATTGCCCGACAAAACGAATGGGCGGCGATGATCGATCCGATGCCGTCTTTTGACGCGATTGCCGCAGAGGCGGGTGTAAACACCGATAAAATTAAACAGTGTTTAAATGATAACAGTATTGATAAAGTGATCCAGACAGATATCGAGGAAGGCAAAATGCGAGGGGTTTCTTCTACGCCGTCTTATTTTATTAATCACGAAATGGTCGTCGGGACAAAGTCATTACAGGCGAAGTTAGACGAGCTTTTGGGGGCAGGAAGTTCTCCTGCCTCAAAGGATAAATTGTGAGCATCGATAAAGCAAAATCTCAGCAGTCTGCAAAAAACGGGGGAGTTCAATTTTTTATTTTTAGATTTATTATCGGCGGTTTTTTTATTGCTGTAGGGTTAGATAAAATCATCGAGCCGTATCAGAATTTTTTGTACGTTGTACAAGGCTATCAGTTGTTTCCCGAAATGTTAGAAGAAATTGTGGCCCGTGTTTTTCCGTGGATGGAGCTTCTTTTGGGGCTGTTTTTGGTTTTAGGCCTGTGGCTTAAATGGACGTTGCGGTCATTTCTTCTTATTGTTTCATCTTTTATTCTGATTATTCTTCAAGCTTTGGTTCGCCGGCTTCCGATTGAATTTTGCGGATGCTTCGGTGGACTCTTTTCGTCAGAAATCCATCACACGCTTATGCTTGATATGTTTTTGTGGATATTCCTTTTTGGTATGTCGCGCAGTTTGGAGCAGGCTTCATTTTGGAGTTTGGATAAATTCTTTCTAAAATCAGAGAAGTAATTCTTTGCGGCTAAGCATCTTTCTTTTTATATTTTTGGCTATGACAGCTCGACCAGCTTTTGCCCAAAACATTAAATTTGCTAATGTCAGCGGCCAGTTTTATGATGCTGACCCAACGAAGTTATCGCAATCTGTCGACGGGTATCTTAAGGCGGCAAACGTTACCCAAATTACAGAAAATATCCAAATTCTTATCGCCCCGCACGCCGGATATGTTTATTCGGGACCGGTCGCCGGCTACAGTTTTAAAGCGGTCCGAGAGCAAAAAATTAAAACTGTCGTTATTCTCGCGCCGAGCCATTTTTACGGATTTGACGGTGCGTCTGTGTGGAGTCAGGGAGGATTTCAAACGCCTTTAGGCATTGTGCCTGTTGACGAAGATTTTGCCAAACAGTTAACAGCGTTGGATCCCAAATTTTATTTTGATGCCCAAGCGTACCAAAAAGAGCATTCGCTCGAGGTAGAAATCCCGTTTTTACAAAAAACTTTTAGTGTTTTTAAAATTGTCCCTGTCATTTTAGGCCAGATGAGTTTTGAAACCTGTCAAAAGCTGGCTAAAGCTTTAAACGATTTGATCGGTGAACGCACAGATATTCTTGTCGTTGTCAGCAGTGATATGTCGCATTATCATGACGCTCAATCGGCTCGTGCGATGGATTTGTCAACCCTTGAAATGATCAAAAGTTTGAATGCTCAAAACTTTTATAAGCAGTGCCGTCTGGGATTGCATGAAATGTGCGGGTTTGTGCCGGTGACAACCGCTCTGCTCTTAGCGCAGGCACGTGGGCTTAAGCCGCAAGTTTTGAAATACGCTCATTCGGGTGATGTGACCGGGGACACTGATCGGGTTGTCGGGTATGGTTCGGTGGTTTTTTATAAGAATCCCGACGCTATAAGGGGTCATGCCAGTTTGTTAAATGAACAGCAAAAACAAGATTTATTAAAACTGGCGCGGCAGACCATTGAGGAGTATGTCGCTCATAAAAAAATTGTCGAAGCCAATATCCCGGACAGCCGGCTGGATTCTGCAGAAGGGGCATTTGTTACGATCCATAACAACGGAAAATTACGCGGATGCATCGGGCACATTGTCAGTGATGAACCATTGCAAAAAACAGTCCGCGACATGGCGCTTGCCGCCGCAAGCGAAGATCCCCGCTTTGCGCCGGTAAATGTTGCTGAGCTTAAAACTATCGATTTGGAAATTTCGGTCCTTTCCCGTCCGTGGCGGATTAAAGACATCAGCGAAATTACACTCGGTGTTCATGGCGTTATTATCGTCAAAGGAAGATCTCACGGCGTTTTTTTACCACAGGTTGCGACAGAAACAGGATGGAGCAAGGAAGAGTTTTTGTCGCAGCTTTGCAGCCAAAAAGCGGGGTTGCCGGCCGATTGCTGGAAAGACCCGGCGACAGCAATTGAAATATTTACAGCCCAGGTTTTTGGCGAGAACGATATCCATTAAATTCTGTCGGCCTAAAACGTTATGCCTCCAAAAAGTCTTCGGAATGTCTTTATTAGTATTTTTGTCGTCGTTTGGCTGTGTGTTTTTCACTATGAGTCGGTCCGCCACTTTTATTTGCAGCCCTTTTTTTCAAAGCCGCTGCCCAAACTTAAATTTCTTTTTCCGCCGGCCGGTTGGATCATGTTTTATAACGTCGATGATATGGCCGTTTACGCTGAAATTTATGGAGTGAGAAACGGCATCGCGCAGTTGATCGATCCGCATCAGATCATCCGCACGCGGTTTATCGGGTTTGACATGGTCCATCGCAATGTTTTAAGCACAGCCCTTGACCCGGGCGTTAGAAAAGGTTTTTGTGCGGCGCTGCACAAACAGTTCCCGGAGTTTGAAAAGTTTATTATTATGCAGGTTGAATTTCCGTCATTGCTAAAATCACGTTTTGAACGTTATCAAACCCCTGTTTATCAATGTCCGTTCTGATATGAAAAACCTTTGGCATAAATTATTTTTAAACGAACGGCCGTCGATAGCGCTGTCTTTCTTTCGTATTGCGGTTGCCTTGACCGTTGGTTTTCATGTCCTGCCGACTTTTTTCCCTCTAAAAGAAAATTACTTGTCGGGATCCTTTAAAGTCTTAAATGGAAACTTTTTTACTGGGTTTGTTTTGGACCTTGTCCAAAAAAGTCCGGATATTCTCGTCGTGTGCTTTGTGGCGCTGTTTTGTGTGGCCTGGTTTTTCTTTTTGATTGGGTTTAAGACGCAGGTTAGCGCAATTGTGATGACG
>CAZWOH010000114.1:3757-6694 GCA_964635405.1 uncultured Planctomycetales bacterium
TCACTTTGATTTTGACACTGGACGTTCCGGCGATATTTTTCTTTTTGTTCCCGGCGCAGTTATTGTTGTTTATCGATCCGCAAAAAGTCCTGGCGTGGATCAAGGGACGGCAGGACATATTCCGGTCTGCTCCGGCCGTCAAGGTTGTTTATGATGGCAATTGCCAATTTTGCACGGCATCGACGGAAATGTTAAAAGTGATGGATCTTTTTGGACGGTTGACTTTTGTGGATTATCAAACTGCCGGGGATTTGACGTTAGTGCATAAGGATTTGACAAAACAAAAAGCGCATAGCCAGCTTTATTTAATTGAGCCGTCGGGAAACCTTCATGGCGGATTTTTTGCGTTTCGACGGATGACGTGGCTTTTGCCAATGCTGTATCCGGTCATTTTCTTTGTGTACTTCCCGGGGGCAAATATCTTAGGCCCGATGATTTATGGGTGGATTTCAAAAAATCGGTATCTTTTTCATAGTCATAAAAAGTGTAGGAATAATGCGTGTTTGCGATAAAATAAAATCCAATAAGATTGACTAATCTTTAGTTGAGCGGATTTCATGTTTTCTCATATGTTAAAAATTTTTTTTGTTTGTTGTTTTGCTTGCGTTATTTTTTCTCCTTTAGCTTTGGGAGCTGACGGCGAACAAATAAAAATAAGCAGCGAGGCCCTGCACGATTTGCAATCACAAGACACTCTCGAAAGTTTTAAAACACGACGGGATTTAAAAAATGAGCGTTTGCGTCAGCAGATTTTACAAGCGCAGCCGATGTTTCGCAATGGCACAACAAATTTAGCCAAAGCGGTCGTTGACCGCAAGGTCATGATTGCTCGTCAACAGGAGTTTTTGTCTGATGAACTTCACAAGGGTGTGGATAAGCTTTACCAAAAAGCTGTTAAGGAATATGAACAAAAGCAATTTGCCGCAAGCCAAAGAGATTTTGCCGAGGTAGAACGTCTTATACCCAATTTTCGAGAGACCCGTGATTATTTGGAAAAGTTAAAAGCTTTTATTGCAGTCGGAAAAGATACGCATGTCAATGGTCAAGGAGACAAAAAATGAAAAAATGCTTTTTGGCTGTTATTTTTTTGTGGGGGACAATTTCGGTCGCTTACGCAACCCCGCCGCGCGATTTAAAATTGGAATATGACCCGATCAAACAAGAGCTCAACATAAGCATGAAACATCCGTCAAATGAACTTCGCGAACACTATATCCGCACGATTACGGTCACCGTTAATAATGAACAACCCAAAGTTTACCGATTTGCACTTCAACGTTTGGCCGCTGAAGTCAAAACCACGGTGCCGATCGCATTAAAATCCGCTGATCTGGTGCACGTCAAAGCTTCGTGCAGTCAAGGCGGCAGTGCACAAGCTGATCTTGTCATTGCTTCCGATGAAACTAAAAGCGATAAGTAGTCCTCGGATGAACAGCAATAAATCCAATCGTCTTATTTTCGAAAAAAGTCCGTATCTTTTGCAGCATGCCCATAATCCCGTTGATTGGTACCCGTGGGCTGACGAGGCGTTTGCGAAAGCTTCCCAAGAAAACAAGCCAATTTTTTTGTCAATCGGTTATTCGACGTGTCATTGGTGTCATGTCATGGAGTCCGAGAGTTTTGAGGATAAACAAACGGCGCAGTTTTTAAATGAGCATTTTGTTTCTATCAAGGTTGACCGGGAAGAACGGCCGGATTTAGACAGTATTTATATGAGCTTTGTGATGGCCTTGGCAGGAAACGGCGGTTGGCCGTTGACGGTTTTTTTAACGCCTGAGAAAAAACCTTTTTATGGCGGAACATATTTTCCCCCGCAACCGCGCTTCGGTTCGCCGGCGTTTAAAGACCTTTTGTTGTCGATTCATCAGAATTGGCACAAAGATCCGCAAAGGGTCAGATTGTCCGCCGATGAAATTGTCAAAACTTTGATTGAGCGGACAAAGCCGCAGGGTGTCGCGGATGAAATGTTTGATGCGACAATTTTAACAAAGGGCTATCAACAGCTTGCGCAAAATTTTGACCCGCAAAACGCAGGGTTCGGACAGGCCCCTAAATTTCCAATGGGCCATACCTTAAGTTTTCTTTTGCGATATTGGAACAATAATAAACAAACGGACGCTTTAACGATCGTTGAAAAGACTTTGAGCGCTATGGCGCAAGGTGGTTTATGTGATCAATTGTCGGGTGGTTTTCATCGCTATTCGACGGATGCGTATTGGCAAGTGCCGCATTTTGAAAAAATGTTGTATGACCAGGCGCTTTTGGTAAAAATTTATTTAGAGGCCTTTGTCGCGACCGGCAAGGAGTGTTATGCAGATACGGCCCGAGAGACTCTTGAGTATGTTTTACGGGAAATGCGTGATCCGCAAGGCGGATTTTATTGTGCTCAGGATGCCGATAGCCTCGAGCCGGAATATAAAGGGAAGGGTGAAAAAAAAGAAGGGGCGTTTTATGTTTGGCAAGCCCAAGAAATGCAAGAGGTCTTGTCCCCGGAAGAATTTAATCTCATCAAGTTTTATTTTGGGATCGAACAAAATGGAAATGCTTTGGCGGATCCTTTGGGAGAATTTGTTGGTAAAAATATTTTGCACATTAACCACTCCTTGGAAGAAACAGCCGCGTATGTCCAAAAGCCGCTTGAAGAAGTTGTTTCCATTATAGCGGCGTGCAAACAGAAACTGCTGGCGCATCGGGCCAATCGGCCACGTCCGTCTCTGGATGATAAAATTTTGACTGACTGGAACAGTTTGATGATTTCGAGTTTTGCTTTTGCGGGACGGATTTTAAATGAAGAGCGTTACCTCGATGCCGCAGAAAAGGCAGCACAATTTATTCTTAAAGCTTTAAAACGCGAGGATGGACGGCTGTTGCATCGTTACCGAGATGGGCATGCGGGGATTTTGGCAGGGCTTGAGGATTATGCGTTTTTTGTTGCCG
>CAZWOH010000115.1:0-4624 GCA_964635405.1 uncultured Planctomycetales bacterium
CGGACAACATCGCGTGTTGACGCATGCCCCATAAGAGAAGATCCGACGGTATCAATGCCATAGACAATCGAAACTTCGCCTTCATTGAGAAAATCCCCCGGCAGATGGCAGTGGCTTTTAAAATGCCCAACGCTGCAGGCTTTATCTTTCCACGGGGAATCTAAATTATCCTTTGAGATAAAAAGGACGTGACCTAATTCATTGACAAAATAAATTTGTGAGCAAAGCCTGTGGCCTTCTTCTAATACGTGATATTCAAGCTCAATTGTGACTGGATCACGGACATCAAATTTTGTGCAGACGTTATTATTTTTATCCAGCACCCTTACAGCGGCCATCCGCACCACCTGATCGCCCGGCGCTTTTTGAATGTTCGGCCAGACTTGCTCACCGATGAGGCCCAACCCTTCGCCAAGGTATTTATTAACCACTTGGTCAACATCACCCTGCATCGATACTTTACCTTCGTGTAAAATAATCCCTCGATTACATAGCTTTTGTATCGCCTCAATATTGTGACTGACAAAAATAACGGTTCGTCCTTCTTTGGAAATATTTTCCATCTTGCCCAAACATTTATTTTGAAAAACAATATCCCCGACGGCCAAGACTTCATCGACAACCAAAATCTCCGGTTCCAACTGTGCGGCAACCGCAAAGGCAAGCCGAACATACATTCCGCTTGAATAGCGTTTGACGGGTGTATCGACAAATTTTTCGATCTCGGCAAAACTGACGATCTCGTCAAACTTTCGGTCAATTTCGGTCTTGCGCATCCCTAGAATAGCGCCGTTTAAGAATATATTTTCGCGGCCAGTCAATTCCGGATGAAAACCTGTTCCAACCTCTAAAAGACTCGCCACGCGCCCTTTAATCGAAACACGCCCACGAGTCGGTTCAGTGATGCGGCTTAAAATTTTAAGCAAAGTTGACTTGCCAGCGCCGTTTCTGCCGATAATGCCGATACGGTCATTTTGCTGAATTTCAAAATTAATATCTTTGAGGGCCCAGAATTCTTCTTGTGTTGAATCAGAGTTGCGGCCAGAAAATAAATTCTTAAATTTATTTGTAACGACATCACGCAGAGTCGCGTAGGGATCGCGTCTCTCGTGGCTGATCATGTAGCTTTTTGCTAAGTTTTCGACTCGGATGACAGATGCCATTTAGATAATATCCGCAAATTTTTTTTCGGTTTTACGAAAATACCAAATCCCGCTGACTAAAAGTAAAAGGATCAGGACTAATGAAAGAATAAAGCCCGGGAAATAGATTTGACCCTCTTGACCTAAAATCGCCCAACGAAAACCATCGATGACACCGACCATGGGATTAAGCGAATAAAGCAATCGCCATTGTTCCGGGATAATGCTGCTCGAAAATCCTACCGGCGATATGTAAAGACCAAACTGGACCATAAACGGAACGATATAGCGAAAATCGCGGAATTTTACGTTTAAAGAAGTCAGCCACAATCCCGCGCCAAAAGAAGCGCCAAACGCCATCGCAATAAAAAATGGTAAAGTTAAGATCTGCCAGCCGGGAATAAATTTATACCAAAGCATCAACACCAAAAGGATTGAAAAGGATATTAAAAAGTCAATCAAACTGACGATGACCGACGAGGCTGGAATGATGATCCGCGGAAAATAAACTTTTGAAATTAAACTGGAATTGGAGATTAAGCTATTGCTGCTTTCGCTCAAAGAACTCGCAAAAAATTGCCATGGAAGCATTGCAGCAAACACCAAGAGCGGGTATGGGATATTTCCTGATGGAAATTTGGCCAATTTGCCAAAAATAAAAACAAAAATGACCATCGTTAACAGCGGTCGTATTAAAGCCCACAGCACACCGATAACAGTTTGTTTAAACTTGACGACCACATCTCGCCACGCAAGAAAATAGAATAATTCCCTGTAGCGCCAGATGTCTTGCCAATAATGGTGCTCGGTACGCCCTGCCTCAATGATCAGATCGTACTTGGCGTCATTGATGAGAGTTTCCACTATATATTTTCCTTTTTACCTTTTTGCCAAAATTCAATGCAGAATGCGATAAATATACCGAGAATTAAGCCAAGGATGCTCGCCCAGGATAGTATTTTTTTTAGTTTTCCATGATTAACAGAATGTGTTGGAGAAATTGCAGTTGACAATATTTTTACATCGCCTAAGAGGAATGCCAGATCATCACGTTCTCTATTGACTCTCTCGGAAAGCGTTCGATATTCATTCTGCCGGATATCAACTTCATGGGTTAGTATTTTAAGTTCATATTCTTTTTGGAGAAGTTCATTGTCCAACTCTAGGGTTTCTTCCGTCATTGTTTGAATCATTTTTTTTAAATAGTCTGTTTTAATTGGGAAGGTATTAATTTCTGTGGTGTTGTCGACGATACGCTTTTCCAGATCTTGATAAAGAGGGGTTTGTTTATTTTTCGTAGCAATTTGGTTCTTAAGTTCGGTAACCGTAATTTCTTTAAGCTTCACATCAAATTCGATCTGGTCCAGTTTCTTTTTTATCTGGTCTAAAGCCTTCTCTTTGGTCAGCAATTCGGTTTGCATAAGAACAAGTTTATGCGTTTTTCGAAAGTTGAGAGCATTTTCTTCCGCTTGTTGCAGGTTTTTCCGAGCTATTTCAAGTTGTTTGGATGCTGTATCTTGGACCAAGTTAATGTGTTGAGAATTCAATTCTTGAATGTACTTTAAATATTCTTGCACCCACGTATTGGCTATTTCTTTTGCTTTTTCGGGATTATCCGCAGTTACTTCTAAATATGTTAAATTCTCAGCGCCGGCATTTTTTGTCGTTAATTTTTCAGATAATTCATCAGCGCTTAGTTCTTTGCCTGAAGGATTTCTTAAATTTAGCTTTTGGATGATTCTGGTTAAAATTAAATTTGATTTGAGACGGATTTTGTGTGTGATGTTCTGAGGCGTTATTGTGATTGAAGCTGTTGCCAAATAAATCTTAGGCTCGAATAAAGCGGGTGTCGCTAAAATAATGACAGACATCAGCGATATTATTAAAATAAGCACTTTTCTTTTAATAATAATCTTAAGTGCGCTTTTAAAATCAAGTTCATCAATATATGTCTGGTTTTCCATATTCTCCTCCATCTTCAATCGGGTATGGACTGGTTGAGTCGACTATCACCAGTAAATCAATCTACAAAAGAATGCTCCAATATACATCACGTGAAAGATTTATAACAGGTTCTTTTTAAGAAATTTTATAAATTTTGTTAGCTTATTTAGTCGTGCTTGATTTTTCCCATTCGCTTTTAATGATCGATTCCAAATTAAATTGCGGTTCCCACCCTAATATTTTTTTTGCTTTGGCGAAAGAGGCGACAACGCTCGCGACGTCAGCTCTTCGGCGTGGCCCTATCGTGTAGGGGACCGGTTTGCCAACGATTAAAGCGGCCCTATTGATAATATCCAGAACAGAAAAGCCATGCCCGCTGCCGAGATTAAAGACTTCATTCGTAATTCCTTTTTTAAAGGCTTTAATGGCCAGCAAGTGTGCTTTGCAAAGATCAATGACATGTATAAAGTCCCGCACACCGGTTCCGTCGGGTGTTTTATAGTCGGTCCCATAAATCGTCATCGGCCGATTTTCTTTAAGAGCTTTTATCACATTAGAAATCAAATGAGTTGTATGTGGGCGATCTTCGGTCGGCCATGATCGGCGTGTGTCCCACCCGGCGACGTTAAAATATCTAAAGACAATAAAATCAATCGATTTTGCCTTGGCCATATCCTGCAAAATTTTTTCACACATTAGCTTCGATGTGCCATAAGGGTTAAGTGCTTCGGTGGGAAATTTTTCAGTGACAGGATTTTTTTTAGGAGTCCCGTAAACTGCTGCCGTCGATGAAAAAACAATGCGACGCACTTTATTTTCGGCCATGACTGACAAGAGATTCGCCGTTGCGCTGACATTGTTGCGATAATATATCTGGGGTTTAAGCAGAGACTCGGGAATATTAATTTTAGCGGCAAAATGAATGACCGTTTCAATAGAGTATTTCTTAAATAAATGATCAAGGTCAGGTGTGTTACATAAATCCCCTTTGATAAAAATCGCTTCGTGCGGGACCCATGACTTTACCCCGGTCGACAAATTATCAAAAACAATCACCGGATAACCGGCTTGCAGAAGCATCCCTGCCATATGCGAACCAATATAGCCTGCGGCGCCAGTCACTAAAACGTAGTTTTTGGAGGTTCGTTGTGATTTTTGCATTTGCTAAAGGTTTTGTGAATCTCTTGAGCCAAAATAGGTTTAAGGGCAATGAGCTTTTCGTAATACAATGTCGCTTCTTGACAGCTACCCTGCTTTTGGTAAATGCTAGCGATTCGAAAAAGAGCGTCGGGACTTTCGGGGACTAAGTTTAGAACTTCTTTATAGGCGTTTAAAGCGTTTTGTGTCTCCCCTGTTTGTTCGTAAATATAACCCAGGTTAAAGGTCGCATCAACATTAAATTTGCCAAATTTGATAGCGGCAAGAAAACATTGCCTGGCATTTTGATAGTCGTTTTGGTTTAAGTAAACGGTGCCCAGGTTAAATAAAGTATTGGAATCTGTCGGCGATAAAATCAACGCTTGGCGATATGCTGCGAT
>CAZWOH010000115.1:4724-6516 GCA_964635405.1 uncultured Planctomycetales bacterium
GCGCTGGCGCGTTGTCACAAAATAGATTAATCCATAGAGGATGTAACTTGCGACCAGAAGTACCACAAAACGGCTAGTTCGATTTGCCCGCCATACGATCACCATCCCAAGTAAAGCCAGTGGAAAAATGAGACTGTAGGGATTTATATCGACTTTAAGCTTAAGGTTTCGCTGGAGAATTAAGTCGATATCATGGCTTTGCTCGGCATCGCTTAAGAGCAGAATAAATTTTTTTGCAAGTAACCGTAAATATTCCAAAGGATGAGCGGTTATAAAACTAAGCGCTTGATCGCGGTAAAAATCAGTGACTTCGCTTAAGCCCACCTTTTTCCCTAACGTTTTTTCGACGAAGATTTTTTGGTCTTCATCTTGTCCTTTATGGCTGGGGCGGATAAATTCGGGATTTTCAAAGGCGCCCGTTGCCTGGGGATTGTTGCCGACATAAAGGCTTAAACCCGATTGTGAAGTAATAAAAATCCATTCGCCGCTGACAAGTTTGTTACGAACGGTGATTGCGCCTAATATAAAAGAAACTCCCAGAATTAAAGGAAAAATGATACGAAGAATTTGGTTGCAGGAAACTGTTCGGTTAGCCCAAAACACATAACCGATCAACACGACCGCAAAAATCAAGAATTTCCCGTCGCCAAGTGCGGCCAGCCCGATAAAAAGACCAAGCCAAAACCATTCGCGGACTGATTTGGGACGCTCGTCGCTTAAGGCCAAAAGGATTGTTAGCGACAGCGTGATTAATAAAGTCACCGGCATCATCAGCCAGTCATAGTAGATCAGGACAAAATTTGTCGCGGCCAAAAGGCTCGCGAGGACGGCGGCGCGTATCGAAAACAACTTTTTGGCTAATAGATAGATTAAAAGGCAATTCAACGACCCTAAAATGAGATTAAAAATATTGGCGGCAAACCAACTGCCTAAACAAATCCTAAAAACCAGTGCCAGGTAATATGGAAAAAGCGGCATTCCAGAAAAAGCATTTGTGCCCAGCCAGTCGCCTGCGGCAATGGTTTGGGCCCAGCTTTGGTAATAGGCAACATCGTCGCTGGGATGCCCGAAAAACAGGTAGTTGTGTTTGAGGAAAATCAGATAGCCGATACGCAGGGCCAAGGCAAAAAAGAACAGAACGGGGAGAAAAATTCTTTCGTTTCGAGTATTATTATCCACGGATTTTCTCAAGCAAAAGTTTGGCGCAGGCGATGGCTGCAAGTGCTGCGGTGTCGACTTTAAGGACATGAGGCCCCAGGGAAACAGGCACGCAGCCGGCGGACAAAGCTTCTTTTAATTCTTTTGGCGTAAAGTCCCCTTCTGGTCCAATAAAAAAAATAACGTTATTATGTTTTGGACCAAGAGAAAAAGTTTCGAGTAAATTTTTGCGCTCGCCGGTCAAGCACGGAATAAAAGCGGCGTCAGACGGCTTTAAGTTTTTGAGGATATCTTTAAAATTTGTCGGGGCAACAACGTCAGGAAGAAAATTTCTCTGGCATTGTTTGGCTGCATTAACGGCAACAGTCTTGTAACGGTCATGCTTTTTGTCTTGCCTATCACCACTTAGACGCACTTCGGTGCGTTCGGTAATCATAGGGATAATGCGATCGACGCCTAATTCGGTGCATTTTTCGATAATGGTTTCAAATTTGGCTTTTTTAGGGATCGCGCAAGCCAGCGTCAAACTGATAAGGCTTTCGGAAGATTTTTTAACGGTTGAGATAATGGTAATCGCGATGCTTTTGGGGGTTATCGATTCAATTTTAGCCAGGGCTTCATCGCCTTGGCCGTT
>CAZWOH010000116.1:0-6477 GCA_964635405.1 uncultured Planctomycetales bacterium
CTTTTGGTTTTTGTGGGAGCGTATATTTTTCTTAAGAGTTTTGACATTAACAAATATCGCCCGCAAATTGTCGCTGAGATTAGCAAACAGCTGGGCCGCAACGTCGGTATCGATAAGCTGGGGCTCAACCTTTCTCTATTTAAGGGAGTTTATGCGCAGGTTGTGGGCTTAAAGGTCAGTGAAGATGCCGGCTTTGGCCAAGGGGACTTTGCATCCATTGGCGCGGTCAATTTGAACGTGGATGTTTTAGCGTATTTGACACGACGGGAAATTGTTGTTTCAAAAGTTGTGGTTGAGGCGCTGAATGTCACAATTATTCGCGACCAGGCCGGATTCATGAATATCCAAAAGATCGGCCCGTCAGAAAATCAATCGGCAGTTTCGCAAACATCCCAGAGCGCTGCCTCCCAACAACAATCTGCCCCCGTCGCTATTCCTAATTTTTCGATCAAAACAATTGCCTTTACCGATGCCGCTGTGGTGTTTATTGATAAAGGACAAAATCCCCCGATGCAATTGGCGGTTTCTAAAGTTGATTTTACCGTTAAAGACTTTTCGCTTAACCAACCCTTTGGATTTGACGGCAAGGCAGCTGTTTTTGGTGCGGACAAGAATTTGACGATCAAAGGTCAAGCTTCGATTAATGCAACAGCTCAAGAAGTGCAATTAAATCAAGTTGTCGTCGAATTTGATTTGGCTAAGCTGAAAGTTGCGGATTTGATCAAGGCCGTGCCGTCTCTTGCGTCGGCTGGCCTTAAGGAAAATTTGGGCGGAAAGATTACGGTCAAGGTCCCTGCTTTGACTGCCGGGGCAAAAGGGATGGAAACTTTGACTGTCAGTGGAAAATTGCAGGACGGACAAATTTCAACCCAGTTTTTGCCGGTTGCTGTCGAAAAGATAGCGGCTGACTTTACGGCCGATGCAAAAGATATCGATGTCTCAAGTTTTTCGCTGCAACTGTTAACAGGAACCGTCACCGGAAAAGCGAAGATTCTCGACTATATGGCAAGCCAGGGATTGCGTGCAGAGTGTCGAGCGATTGCTGTTCCGTTATCGAGTCTAGTCTCCGGTTTGCCGCAAGGCATGAAGTTAGGCGGGAGCCTTAATGCGGATCTTGTGATCAGCGGTCAAAATCTCGCTAACCCGGACAAATTTTTAAATTCGTTAAGCGGTTCTGGACAATTTGCGGTTGACGGCGGGAAAGTGGAAAATTTTAACCTTTTAAAAACTGTTCTTGGCCGTATTGAGTTTATTCCCGGTTTAGCGACGCTGGTAGAGGCCAACATGCCGCAACAATATCGTGGTGAATATCAGAGCAATGAAACAGTTTTTGAAAAAATCAGCTCAACTCTTAAGATTACCGACGGAGTTGCCGATTTGCCGGACTTTGTTGTGTTGTCTAACCTTTTTGAAGCGGATATGCAAATTAAAGCAGACACAAAGTTAAACGGCAAAGTTTCAGGGCAAATCAAGTTGCCTTTGGATTTATCTGAATATCTGGTTTCTCAGGCCAAAGAGCTGGCTTATCTTAAGAATAGCGACGGAAAGATTGTTTTTCCATTAACGTCATTTGAAGGCCCGTTAACGAGTTTGAAAATTATTCCCGATGTCAAAGCTTTGGGAAAAGCTGCGCTGGAAGGCGAGGGACGCAATCAAATTAATAAGCTGATAAACAAAGCGCTCAAAGTTGATGAGGGAACCAAGACCTCGGGAGAAAATTCTGCCCCGGCGCCGGAAAAAGAATTGATTAACGGTGTTTTGGACAAAATTTTTAAATGACAATGAATAAGTCGCGGCCAAAGAAAGACATTCTCCGTTATAAATTTAAAAAGAAAAATGTTTTCTTGGTCAGCCGTTCTATGACGCTGCCCAACGGCATGGAGATTACCAAGGACCTTGTTCTTCACCCGGGGGCCGCGCTTATTGTCCCCTTTTTGTCGCCGGACAAATTGGTGATTTTGCGTCAGTATCGTTCGACGTTTAAGCAGTACCTTTTTGAATTTCCTGCTGGGACCCTGGAGTTAAATGAAAAGCCCTCCGCATGTGCCCGCCGAGAAATCATGGAAGAAGCCGGCTATCGGGCTGGAAAGTTAACGCGCGTGGGGTTGATTTATCCGGTACCCGGATATTCGGATGAAGTGATTTATATTTTTAAAGCGCAACAGTTAAGTCCCCAAAAAAAACAGGGCGATGCCGATGAAGTGATTGAACCGGTCATTGTCAGCCGTCGTCAACTAAAGGCGCTTTTTGACGCCGGAAAAATTATCGACGCAAAAACGATCGCCGGCATGGCATTTTGTGGATTGTTTTCATGAAAGACAAGAAGTCCTGGGTAGCTTCTTTTGCTTACTGGGCGCGCAACGTGCGTTCGCGTCCGTTGTTTGTGGCTTTGAAAAAATACTGCAGCGGCGATACGCTCGATGTCGGCGGCCGCGATTTTTATCTGACAGCAAAATCCTTGGGAGTCAATTTTAAGTCGTGGACGACTTTAGAAAAAAGTCCATTAAGCGCCGTCGCATTTAACGATCCGCAGTTTAAAAGTGTAGTCGGCGACGGGTGTCGAATGGATTTTAAGGACGAGAGCTTTGAAACGGTTTTAAATATTCAGGTGCTCGAGCATGTCTTTGATCCTTTCTCAATGGTCAAAGAGATCGCCCGTGTTTTGCGTCCGTCGGGGTATGCGATTTTTCTTATCCCCCAAACATCGGTCCAGCATGAGCTGCCCGAGCATTATTATAATTTTACCCGCCCGTGGATTAAAGAGGTGATGAAACGCGCGGGCCTTGTCATTATAGAGCTAAAGCCCTTAGGGGGCGTGTTTTCATCGATGGCGTCACACCTGGTTTATTTTTTCTTTCAGGCTTTTCGTTTTGACGGTTACAGCCTTGCTGAATGTCGTCGGAATATATGGTTTTATCTTCTTTTTCCTCTCATGGCCGTCTATGCGCTTGTGAGTATCCCGGTTTGTTTATTTTTAAGTTTGGGTGATTTGAGCGAAGAGCCGAACAATTATTTGGTCGTTGTCCGCAAATGAAAAAATCAGATATTTTTTTATTGTCATTAGGATGGGCCGCATATTTTATTTTGAAGTTTGCCGGCGGCTTGTGGGTTGCCCATCTTTTTGCGAAGGGCTCGTTTAATCTTCTGAATTTTTTGTCTGCCAATCAATCTCCTCAGACGCTTGACTTTTATCAGGGAAGAATACAGGAAACACTCGTAGGCCCTGCGACGCAAACGTTGGCCTTTGCTCTGGTAGCTTTTATGCTGTGGCGGTATTTCCGTGATGTTTCCTTTAAAGTTTTTGGGGCCATTATTTTTGTATTTCTTCTCGTAACGAAGTTCGAAGTCCTGCTTTTCCCGCCTTATGGAGATGCGATTGGCGGGCCGTTTGCCGAAGGATTGTGGCTTTATGCCCACAACTTTGATTACGCCGGTCTTTTTACAGCGCCGACTTTTACCGACGGGGGGCCACGGGTTTATTTTTTTAGTATTTATCCGGGATTTTTGGCGCTGACGTTAAAATTTATTTCTTCGACAAAAATTTTTTTTGTATTCCATCATATTCTGGCTTTTGCCATGACTGCGGCAATCATTGTCTATTTACGTGAATATGGCCGAAAAGTTTTTGAGCCGGTCCTTGCGTTTTTGATGGCATTGGTTCTTTTGGCTTTGCCTTTGTTCCAAAGTCAGTCGGAAGCGATCAATATGGAAATTCCGGTCGCTTTGTTTATGGTTGCCTGCGCTGACGCGCTGGCCAATAAGCGTTGGGGGCGGGCAACCGTTTTTGCCATTCTTTCAGCGGCAGTCAAAGGATTGGGTATTATTGCCTGTGGCTGTGTCGTTGTGGTTTTGTGCGTCTATTTTGTGAAAGCCAAAAGGATAAGCGAAAAACTGAAGCTGATCGTTTTGTCTTTGGTTTCGGCCATGATGGCTGTTTTTATTGTCGGTGCAAAATTTATTTTTCGTGATGCGCACGTTCAGCAGGGGATGGTCCGCTGGGATGCCGGTTGGCCGTCGTTAAAAAACGAATTTATTTTTTATCTGTTTCTTGTTTCGTGTGCCGTTTTCTTTTTTGATTTGGCCCGGCGTTTCTTTTACAAACAGAAAACGGATTTCTTCCCGGCCGGAGTGATGTATTTGTTTGCGGCAGGATGGTTTTTGCTGTTTCTTAATTTTTATGCGGTTTCGCCGCGGTATCGGATTGCTCTGTATCCGTTTTTGGTTTTTTGTGTTTTTTATGCCGTTGCCTTGCTCTTGAAGAAGAAAGGTTTATCGCGGACTCTGGCTTTGGGGGTTATGATGGCCGGGTGTCTTACATCCTACGGAAGTTTTTATGGCAGTACCGCCGATAATGATCATGTTCTTTTGGAACGCAGTTTGGAATATCGAAATGACCTTGAGCTTAACCGGCGCTTTGTGAAAGCCGCAGAAGAGCGCTATAGCGATCAGTTAATCGTCGCTCCTTTTACCATTGCGCAAGCGTTGGCGATCCCGCAGCTTGGTTATGTGAGCAAAAAACTTAATGTCATGATTTATGGTTTTAGCTTAAAGTATGGCGATATCGCCAATTATCCGGGCTTAAAAAATTTGAATTTGCGCAAGACCGTTTTTGTCGGGGTCAAGATCGCACCGCTTTCGCCGGATTTTTCATTTCCCGTCGGACCTCATGATATTATTTTGGAGGAACTTGCCGTTGGGAACAAAAAAGCATCTTTTTTTAGAGGTGGCTTTGCCATTGAATCGCTTTGGCGTGTAACGCATGGAGTCGGATTTCTAAAATAATAGGGAAAGGATTTGCTATGGAACAAAATATCTGTCAGCTGACCGTTGTTGCTCCGGTTTACAATGAAGAGACTGGGATTGCGGCCTTTTGTCAAGCGCTAACGTCTGCCCTGGATTCTGTGAAAATAGATTATGAAATTATTCTTGTCGATGATGGCAGCCGGGACAATTCTTTTTTGGAAATGACGGCCTTGCGGGCAAAAAATTTGCGGATTCGCATTGTCCGATTTTCAAGAAATTTTGGCCATCAGCCGGCCATTAGCGCCGGCATGCGGCTATCGCGTGGAAAGGCTGTGGTGGTCATGGATTGCGACCTTCAAGATCCTCCGTCGGTGATTTTGGAGTTTATGAAAAAGTGGAAAGAGGGCTATGAAATTGTTTATGGCGTTCGTAAAGAGCGCAAAGGGGAGACGTGGTTTAAAAAGGCCAGTGCGTTTGTTTTCTACCGCCTGTTGAGAGCATCGACAAATATTGACATTCCTAAAGACGTTGGTGATTTTTATCTGTTAGACTGCAAAGTGGTCGATGTTCTCAACCGAATGGATGAACGCCATCGGTTTATGCGAGGACTTTTAGCATGGGTCGGTTTTAAGCGTATCGGTGTTGAGTATGTGCGTCAGCCTCGTTTGAGCGGGGTGACGAAATATAGTCTCTGGAAGATGCTTAAATTTTCACTGGATGCGGCGACGTCTTTTTCATTTTTGCCGTTGCGTGTGATTTCTTTTTTAGGGGTCTTTATTTCGTTTCTTTCGTTTTTGGGAATTGCTGCGATCCTCTATGTCAAAGTTTTTACAACTTATACGATTACCGGGTGGTCGTCTTTGATGGTCGCGGTTCTTTTTATCGGCGGAATTGAGCTTATTGCCATCGGGATTATCGGCGAATATCTTGCCCGCATCGGGGACGATGTCAAGGGACGGCCGCTGTATGTAATAACAGAAATACTGGAGTAAACCTATTGTGACCCAATCAAGTGCAGACCGTAAAATGCGTTTTGGCGGAATTTTGGAAAATCCCTTGGTTTCCAAAGTCCAGCGCGCGATTTTAGATGGCGGCAGGGTCGCGGGATTAAAGGCGGGTTTGCATTCTTTGCAATATTTTAACGTGCTGGATGTCGGCTGCGGGTTGGGGGAATGCTCTGCGATATGTAAAAAAAATTACGTCGGTATCGATAATAGTTTTCCCCGCATTACTTATGCGACCAAGCGTTATCCTGCCCATAGTTTTTTCGTCGGGGATGCGAGAGATATCCCATTTGCCGAAAAAACATTTGATCTTGCTCTTTTGATTGACACGTCACATCATTTAAACGATGAACAGTTGAAAACAGTTTTGATGCAGCTTGCGCGTGTCAGCCGCCGCTATATTGTTGTCAGTGATCCAGTGGTTTATGACGGCCAAAATGCTTTAAGCAAGTTCTTCTATAAATTAGATCGCGGTGCCTGTTTTAGGACAGTGGAGCAGTCAAAAGCCGTGTTTTGCTCAATTGCGGGACTTGAATGTAAAGAGACATTTTCGTATCGGACCTTTCCGGGTTTGTATGTCCATCAGGCCTTTGTGTTGGAAATTTGACCCCATATATGTTATTCTTTTGGCGTGTGATTCTTCTCTAATAGATACGTTCTTATTTCAATTTTCATTTAAAAATTTTATTTTTTACTCATTGTCGAAAAGGTTTTATGTCTAAACTTTTCT
>CAZWOH010000117.1:0-6444 GCA_964635405.1 uncultured Planctomycetales bacterium
ACCCAATTTGTCGTAAAAGCGTATCCAACGCGGGCCAGTGCCCCGCAAAGATAGCCAAGCCAAATAAAAATTTTTCTCTTGCGCAGCTTGTCCGATAAGTATCCGGCCCCACCCTGAGACAATGCGACCATTGCATCGCCTAACCCGTCGATAATTCCAAGCGCGGACATGTTCGCTTTTAAGACAACGGTAACAAAAAACGGCCAAATCGGATAAATCATCTCAGCCCCCAGGTCATTTAAAAAGGAGGCTAATGACAATACCCTAAGCGTGTGTTTGCCCTGTCGAATATCCATAATTTTATTTAAAGATCAACATCCAGTTAAAAACCAAGTGCGGGAAAATTCCCAATACGACAATGCACGCAGCCCCACCGACGAGGGCAAGTCCAAGGGCAAAAGGTTTGGCAGGTTTTTCGAGTGTTTTAGGTTCGCTCAAATACATGACTTTAACAATTCGCAAATAATAATAAACGGCAACCAGACTATTGAGAATAAGCACGATTGCTAAAACATAAAAATGTTTTTCAATTGCTGCTGAAAGGATCAAGAATTTGCCCCAAAAACCAGCCAAAGGCGGAATTCCAGCTAAAGACAATAAAGCCAATGTCATACACAACGCTCCGACGGGATCTTTCTTGTAAAGACCTGCATAATCAGAAATTTCATCGCTCTTGACCGACCGGAAATTCAATATGACGCACCCAAAAGCAACAAGATTCATCAGCGCATACACAATGACATAAAAAATAAGCGCCTTAAGTGAGGCTACGCTCCCAACGGCAAGTCCCACCGCAATATACCCGGCTTGCGCAATCGAGGAATATGCCAATAAACGTTTAACATTTGTTTGTGGAATAGCCAGAATGTTTCCTATACTCATCGACGCAACGGCCAAACACGAGGTCAACAGGATCCATTGCGGCATAACGGCTGAAAAACCATGACTAAATAAACGGATCAAGAGTGCAAACCCCACAGCTTTCGGTCCCACGGATAAAAGTGCGGTTACCGGCGTTGGAGCGCCCTGATAAACATCCGGAATCCACATATGAAAAGGCGCTAACCCGCATTTAAAACAAAGCCCGACAAAAAGAAAAATGAGCGCAAGCACAAGAATTAAGATTTTTGTTGGTTCGTGACCTATGACGGTTAAAATGCTGGCAAAGTCAAGCGTGCCGAATATTCCGTAAAGAAACGAAATACCATAAAGCATAATACCGGTGGCCAAAGCCCCAAAAAGAAAGTATTTAAGTCCCGCCTCGGAGGAAGGCTCTTCACGTTTGAGAAATCCAGCCAAAACGTAGGATAATAACGAAACCGCTTCCACCGTCAGATAAGCCATTAATAAATTATTCGCGCTGACCGCCAACATCATCGAAACGCAGATGAGAAGTATAAAAAAATAATACTCCCCTTGTTCATCTTGTAAAGATTCAAAACCCATCGACAAAAGAATCACAACGCCTGCAATGGCCAAAATAATTTCTCTAAAAAGAACACTTAATCCGTCATTGCTCAACATATTATAAAAAAGCGGCAGATCCGACGGCCCCCACCAAAACGGCAAAAACAAAGCACTAACAACAACACCCAAAAAAGCAACCAGCCCCACGATGTCTTTCGAGACTTTTGTTAATCCCAGAAAAAGAATAATGAATGCAAAAACAAACAGTGTGCATTCAGGAATAATAAACAAAAGACTATCAACAATACCCACGCCAGACTCCTATAATCCTAATAAGTTAACCAACGATGCGACCGCTGTATCTTGATACGAAAGCACCAACATCGGAATAACGCCAACAACAACCGCCAAGACCAACAAAGGCGCAACCGTAAAAATTTCACGTCCATTGATGTCGGGATAACTCGGCCCAGGGCTTCCCAAAAGCACGCGTTGCAGCATAAACAAAAAATATCCAGCGGTTAAAACCAAGCCTAGCAATGAGACCATTGTAAAGATTTTGAAAACAGGATATGCACCAATCAAAGACAAGAACTCGCCGACAAACCCACTTAAACCCGGCAACCCCAGAGAAGCTAACGAAAACACAACGAGCAGGCCGCCATAAACCGGCATCGGATTCATCAAACCCCCAAATTTACTTAAATCACGCGTATGCGCCCGATCATAAAGAACACCGACGAGCAAAAACATCGCCCCGGTAATAATTCCGTGATTAAACATTTGTAAAAGTGCCCCGTTGAGCCCCGCAGCAGTCATGCTCCCTAAACCCAAAATCACAAACCCCATGTGACTGACCGACGAGTAAGCAATCATTTTCTTAAAATCCGTTTGGGCCATCGCCACAAAGGCTCCATATACAATGCTTATCGCTCCCAAACCCGCAAGAATATAGGAAAGCTGATGGGCCGCATCGGTTAAAATTGAAAAACAAATCCTCAATAAACCATACCCACCCATTTTCAAAAGCACCCCGGCCAACAAAACACTCACAGGAGTTGGCGCTTGCACGTGCGCATCCGGCAACCACGTATGAAATGGGAAAATCGGGACTTTAATGGCAAATGCGATAAAAAAAGCCAAAAAGACCAGAACTTGTAATCGCAGATCACCTAGAGGCGGATGCTGCGTTAAACTAATCATATTAAACGTATGTGGGGTCGAGCTAAAATACAAAACCAAAATCCCAATGAGCATAAACAACGAACCGATCAGAGTATAAAGAAAGAACTTGATCGCGGCATACTCTCTTTGAGGCCCGCCCCAGATGCCAATCAAAAAATACATCGGGACCAAAACCGTTTCCCAAAAGACATAGAATAAAAAAAGATCCAGTGCAATAAAGGTCCCCATCATCCCCGTCATAAGAATTAGATAAAAAATGAAATATTCTTTTTGACGCGATTCAATTCCCAAAGACGCAACCGCCGACAAAAAACCCAAAAGCGCGGTTAAAAATACGAGCCCGACACTTAACCCATCGACCCCAAGCGAATAGTGGATATTCAGCGCAGATATCCAAATCATCTCTTCCCTAAACTGCGGCAGAGAAATTGATCGATCAAAATGAAAGACCATAAAAATAGACAAAGCTAAAACAACGCCCGTCGAAAACAACGCAATCGCTCGGATCAGAGCAACCTTTTTCTGTGGTACACAAAAGACAATTAAAGCGGCCAAAAGCGGCAAAAACGTCATCACACTTAAAATCGGAAAGTTCATAACCCCCCTCGCAAACTTAAGAAAACAAAAACAATCACGCCGACAACGGCAACCAAAAGGTAGTTTTGAATCAAACCGGTTTGTATCGGCCGCAAAAGATCCGAAGTCCATCGGACAATTCGAGCGCAGCCATTGACAATCCCGTCAATAATACGCAAATCAAATGCCGACATAATCGCGCACAAACGAATTGTCGGTTGCACAAACATCACCTGATAAATTTCGTCAAAATAGAATTTGTTAAGCAGTACTTGATAGAGTCCCTGAAACCGGTTTCGAATCGACAGCGAAAGAATTTTGTTCCCTTGAATATAGAGGACATACGCAAGCCCAATTCCTAAAAGACTAACCGCCGTTGAAATGGCCATGACAAAATATTGCGGATGTTCCTCGCCCGGCAGGTCTCTAAAATAAACAAAATTTTGGAACGCGTGATGAAAAAACGGCGATCCGCTTAAACCCACACAAACAGCAAATGCCGAAAGAATCACAAGCGGAATCGTCATTGAGAGGGGCGATTCATGCGCATGCATGTCACTGCGCGGTTTTCCAAAAAGGACTAAAAAGATCAACCGGAACATATAAAAAGCGGTCAGCAGGCTCGTGAGCAAAACAACACCAAAAAAGAACGTATTTCCGCTTTTTAAAGCCGCTGTTAAAATTTCATCCTTCGACCAAAATCCTGACAAAGGCGCAACGCCGGCAATCGCCAAGCTACCAATCAAAAACGTCCAACCCGTCAGAGGCATCTGGCCTAAAAGCCCGCCCATTTTTCGAATATCCTGCGTATGAACACCGTGAATGATGCTGCCGGCACACAAAAACAAGAGCGCCTTAAAAAAAGCATGCGTCATCAAATGAAAAGTGCCCGCGGTAAAACCACCGACACCCAACGCCAACATCATAAGCCCTAACTGGCTTATCGTTGAATACGCCAGGATCCGTTTAATATCATTATTAACCAGCGCAATGAAAGCGGCTAACAAGGCAGAAATCCCGCCGATAATGGCCACAGTTAAAAGAGCAATCGGATGGCTGACAAAAAGAACATAGGTCCGGGCGACGAGATAAACACCCGCGACAACCATGGTCGCCGCGTGAATGAGGGCTGAGACAGCCGTCGGACCTTCCATCGCATCAGGCAACCAGACATGCAGAGGAAATTGGGCCGATTTTCCAACTGCGCCGCTAAAAATCAAAAGCGCAACCGCTGTTAATAAAAATTCATTTCCCGTCAAGTGTTCCAAGTCGAGAAAATGGATCGTGCCTGTCGTAAAAAATAAAATAAAGATCCCCAAGAGCAAGCCTGTATCGCCAATGCGCGTTGTAATAAACGCTTTCAGGCCGGCCTTGGCCGCGCTGGGGCGTTCAAACCAAAACGAAATCAAAAGATACGAACACAGGCCCACACCTTCCCAAAAGATATACATCATAAGCAGATTATCCGCCATGACAAGGCCGAGCATACAACTCATAAAAAGCGACATATAGGCAAAATACCGTGAATACCGCGGGTCATTGGCCATATATCCAACAGAATAAATTTGAATAAGCGTCCCGATAAAGGTCACAATCAAAAGCATCATGACCGTTAACGGATCAAGAAGAATTCCAAAGTTAAGCGGCCGCCCGTTAATCGTCAACCATGTTCCCAAAGAAACACTGGTCAGAGAATGGTTTAAAAATGCAAAAATCGAAAAAAGAAATGCGAGTGCCGAGGCCGCAATCGAAACATACGCGCTCGCCGATTTTAACCGGCGGCCAAAGAAAATGTTGGCGCAAAAAGCGATAAACGGAAAAACGATGATCAGATACAGATAATTTACCATTTGAGCAGATTAAATCTTTCCAAAAATACAGAGTTTGATTTTCGATAAACTGCAATAATAAGAACCAAGCCGATGACGCTTGCCGCGGCTGCAATCGCAATGACAAACAGTGCAAAAACCTGGCCTAGCCCTTCCGAAGTTCCATAAAATTTATTAAAGGCAATCAAGTTAATATTTGCCCCGTTTAAAATCAGTTCAATGGACATCAGGACCCCAACGGCATTTCGACGGGTCAAAACACCAAAAATACCGATCGAAAAAAGAACGGCCCCTAAAATTAAAAAATGGCTTAACGGAATCATAACTTTTTCACCTTCGCAATCACAATGGCCCCAGCAAGCGCCGCTAAAAGGATCACGGAAATAAATTCAAACGGTAACGCGTAAACTGTCACAAGCGACGTCCCCAACTCTTTCAAAGTCAAAGCCGGCAAATTGCCAGAACTCCCGGGCCACGGATAGGAAAGAATCCCGATGACAAGAAGCCCCAAAAAACCTAACGCGGCAATAGCTGATGGAACAACCTGCTCGTTGGCTTGACGGATTGTCGCATCTTCAATCTTGGCCGTCAGCATGATCGCAAAGACAAAAAGGATAATAATCGCTCCGACATAAACTAAGACCTGGGCGATAGCCAAAAATTCGGCTTGAAGATAAAAATAAACACCGGCGACACTTAAAAGTGTCAGGGCCAAAGCAATGGCGCCGTGAAAAATATTTTTTGTCAACACAGTGCACAGCGCAAAACCGATCGTCAAAAACGCAACAAAATAAAAAATAAAATTATAAATCATGGCGCGGCCTTTGGTTTGTCGTCTGAAGGCTTTACCGGGTCTCTCATAAAAACTTTTTCGTCAGCCTTTGGAAAATCTTTGTACTTGGCCGGATCCATCAGGTCGATTTTTAATTCCCGATGCGTGTAGGTAGCAACCTCATACATTTTATTCAAATAAATCGCGTCCGTCGGACAAATTTCTTCGCAAAGCCCGCAAAAACAGCAAAGTTCTGCGTCAAAGGTGAATTTGGTAATCTCTTTTTTCTTTTCCGGTGCAGGAAGTTGCTGATGCGCCAAATCCAGTGCCGCGGTCGGACAAATTTTGATGCACTGATAACAGATCACGCAATCCGGCGGGATCAGATCAACCATCCCTCGAAAACGGTCTTTCATCGGCTGTTTTTGCGTCGGGTACTGCAGGGTCACAGCCGGGGCAAAAAGGCTGCGAAACGTAACAGCCATCCCCTTATAAAGGCTCAAAATCCCCACAAAAAAAGATTTAAGATAGCGCATCATCTGACAAGCCACCACCCGCTAAAAATTAAATTGGCAAAAGAAATCGGGGTCAAAATTTTCCATGCAAAAGCCATCATCTGGTCCATGCGAATTCGCGGTAAAGTCCAGCGTATCCACATTAAAAAAAAGACGAGTC
>CAZWOH010000118.1:0-6416 GCA_964635405.1 uncultured Planctomycetales bacterium
GAAAACCAAATAACACTCAAACGAGGTGCAAAAAAGTGAAAAACTATTTATTAAAACTCTTTCGCCGGCTTGCTTTCGCGCTTTTGATTGCGACCGGTCTGGCTGCTACGCAAACGTTTGCGTTTGCCATGACAGAAAAGGAGGATGCGTTATCGACGACGAGCGCGACACAATACGCCGCGGTCAGCCGACCGTATGTGAATAATGCGCAAACGATTGACTCAACGTCCGCCGAGCTCGATGAAATCAATGAAATTCTTAAAGCTACGTCACGCAAAATCGCATTGCTCGAAGCGGGCTCCAGTGAAAAAGAAGATCCAAAAGTTCTCGATAGAAATCAGTCGGATTCAAATGGCTTTAAACTTTCCAGGCAAATCACACAAAGCGATTATGATACCGATATTCGCAAACAAACGATAGAAGACATTACAGCCAAACAAAATATTTCCCAGGAGTATCAAAAAGCAAAACAAATCGTCATAAACCCCGGAACTCCGGCGATGTTTGCTTACGAAGCGCCTATCGCTTATCAAACACAGGCGGAGATTATCAAAAGCGTAATTTTCGATGAGGTTTTGCGTAAGAAAATTGACCTTGATTTTGACGAAACCGCCTTAGGCGATATCATTCAAACGATCAGCAAGATTGCCGAAGTCAATATCGTGTTGGACCCGACCCTTAAATCCAGCAAATTTGACCTGCACTTAACCTCGGTGAGTGTTCAGGAAGCTCTGCTTCTGATTGCGGATTCTTTTAAGCTCGGGTATAAGCGTGTCGGCGATTCGCTCTATGCAACGCTGCGTGAGGATCTTTTAGTCCAAAGCCAAACCTCGCGCGTTTTTAAACTCAAAAATATCAACGTCGCCCAAGCGAAAGAACTCTTAGGTGATATGGCCAAAAAAATCCAGAGTAGCCCCGACTTAAATAGTCTGATCGCCGTCGGCCAGCCCGAAGAAATTGAAAAGATGGAAAAAGCGATCAACCGTTTGGATGTACCACAACCTCAGGTTGTGCTGGAAGCGAAAATTATTGAAATTACCCGCGACGGACTTAAAGAACTTGGCGTGGATTGGTCGGACCAAATCACGATGAATTTTCAGGAAAGTAATCGTCCAACAACTTTTGGCACGACCGAAAGCGGTGGAGCAGATGCGATCAAACTATACTCGCTGGCGCGCAACCCTGTCCAATTTAGCGCGGCGATCAAAATGCTCGAACAGCAAAACAAGGCCAAAATTCTTTCCAGTCCAAGTGTCTCTACGTTAAACGGGAAGGAATCCCAAATTTTTGTCGGCGATCGCATTCCGTATACCATCACCAATGTGACCGGAGGCGTTGCCACTACCGACGTGCGCTGGGTTGAGCCGGGCATTCGCCTGACGATTACGCCGAGCATCATCGGCGATGACTTTGTCGTCATCAAAGTCCAGCCGGAAGTCAGTTTTATTTTTGCCTTCCGTGGGCCTAACGATGAATTTCCGCATATCAAAACCCGGGAAGCGACAGCGTATGTCCGAATCAAAAACAATGAACCGTTTATTTTAGGCGGACTTTTAGGTCAGGAAGACAAAAAGAACCTTTATAAGGTCCCGCTTTTGGGTAATATCCCGTGGATCGGGAATTTATTTACGCATGAAAAAACAACGTCTTCTGACGTTGAGCTGATTATTACGATCACACCGACGATTGTTTACGGAAATTTAAAATGAAACGCAACACAGCGGCTTTTACGCTCGTAGAAGTCTTGACCGGCATCATTATCTTTGCCTTGATCAGCACGTGCAGCTGGTTTGCCGTCAGCACGTTGTTTCGCGGCGAACAATTGACGAGCAACCGCACCATCGCTATCAATCTTTTGCAAAAAAGCCAAGAGGAACTGCGCCGAGCTTCATTAACATTTTACGATACACTAGAAACCTGCCAATTCCCGGGACCGTCCGTTGTGGGCAGTTGCGGATTACAACCCCTGGGTTCGAATTTTGCCAATTATACTCGAAGCGTTACCACATCACTCGTCTCTGGAAGTACAGAAATTAAACAGGCGATTATCACCGTCACTTGGAAAGACCAAGGCAGGACTTTATCGATGAGTTCCGCAGTGCTTTTAGCACGGCCCCCTGACGCGTTGCCTGGAAATGTTATAGGAACCGTGCGCTCGAGCGGCTCTGGCAATCCACTTATTTCCGGCGTAACAATCAAGTTGACAAAAGATAAATTAGAACCAATTGCCGTTTCAAAAGGAACACTCGAAAAATCAAAAAGCGGTGTAGAAGTCAACTTTAACTTTAGTGATACATCAACAAAGGCGTTTAATCTTCCGGTTGGCAGTTGGAAATTGAAAGCAACACATCCGAGTTATTTCGACTATACGCATCCTATGGATATTATCGTTTCACCCAATTCGGAACTCCCGCAAATTGATTTTATGATGGAGCCCAAGCCTCTGGATGCCACGATCAAAATACAACTCATCAACGGTTTAACCAAAGCACCGCTGATAAATTTTTATAACGGAAGTTATTACATTCTTGATGATTATAAAGAAAAAAGTAAAGTTATCGCATCCGCCAACAATTCAACTGGTGGCGACTTTACGATCAAGTTTACAGACACAAATCCACAAAATTTTACCGTTAATACTTACTATGCCTATCGCAATGGTTATGCCGGCAATCCAAGTTGTACTGGTTTTCCTAATAATTATCACGGCTGGTCTTCGGCCGTGGTTATGCCGGATAACACAACAACAACGTGCGCAAATCCCTATAATGGTTCTAAAGTCAGCGATCGGATCACCGTTAATCCTGGTGATAATATCACAGTCGAAGCTCCGCTATTTCCCGTTCCTACTGCCACCATAAAAGGAAAAGTCATCAATGAAACTACAAAGGAACCGCTGGCCGGCGCAAAAGTTTATGCCCAGTGGCCCTGGGGCGATAAATGGATTAAAGATGGCGTCGAACAATTTACATTTTCTGACTCGGAAGGTAAATATTCTTTTGTCGTTCCTGCTGTCCAAACGATGACAAATCTTAAGCTCAGCATTCAGGCCATAAAAAGCATGCCAACGAAGGGCTGTTGTGAAAGTTCAACCTCCGTTGATAGATCAAGTCCGTGGGTAGCAGTAGGTGGTTTAGGCGAGGGGAGTATCGTTGAAGATATTGACCTAAAAATCAAAAGTGCCGATCCTTTCGATTGCGGAAATGTCAAAGGCACTATTACAAATGGTTTAAGTGGCTCAGCGATCCCTTTAGCGAATGTTTCTGTCCAGAGTCAGACAACCACAACAGAGACAACAGGAGATTACATTTATCAGTGCCCCAGCGTCGGATACCGTCTGCCTGTTGGCAAAGCTAACTTCTTTTCCTGGAAAGACACTTTTTACGATTATGATAGCCGTGGAAATAAATGGTATAATCCCGTCGCTGGTGTCAACATAAAGTCGAAAGAAACGGTTGACTATCCGGCCAAACTTTGGCCGGTCGGGCGTGGAAAAATTATTGCTACGGTTGTTGATTCAGGAACAAAATTTCCTATTGCTGGGGCCAGAGTAAAATTTATTAACTATCAAGGAGAAGAAAAAAACATAATAACCTCAAGTGACGGCATTGCGACATTTAATACTGTCCTGGAAACATGGCCGCCGCCAGATTTGCCGGCTGATCTCTACTATAATCACACAAAGCGCACACACAGCTTAAGTGTAACGGACCCGTCAGGTTTTTATGCAGGTGTTTCCATGGTCATCGATTCTCTTCAACGAGATCAAACGCTGACAAAAACCATTGAGCTCGACGGAAAGGGTGGAACTTAAAATGCCCGCGACTAACAAAGGTTTTACGCTCACCGAAATCGTGGTGGTCGTTTTGATCTTTGGCATCGGGGTCGGGCTTTTTAACACGATTTTTATTAATAACTGGTCAGCTTACGAAGATCGGATTGCCCGGGCCAATCTCTGGAACCAGGCAAATCAATTTTTTGAACAATTATCACTCGAAGCGCGCAACTCAAAAGATATCGAAGTTACATTAAGTGCGACAAATAAATCGATCATTTTGACAAGCGCTGGAGTTGAACCGACCGTTACAACATTTACATTAACCGATACAGGGACTTTGAGCTGTTTAAAAAATGCAACAACAAAAGTTTTTAGCACGCAGGCCGTCTTTTCAAAATCAGATTTTACCAAAGGCACAAAAAATCTTAATGTCGACCTGCAGCTTTCGGATACCGTGTTAGGTCGAATTATCCATATCAATGCATCAACTGAAGTCTTGTTGAGAAACTAAAATTATGCACCCACGACACTTCAAAATGATCACCAAAGAAAGCGGAGCTGTACTTTTGCTGAGCCTTCTTGTGACTGTTTTTCTTTCGGTTCTTTTGGGTGCAGCGATGTTGCGCTCAGAGGTTTCGGTCAAAGAAATGATGCAACGTCGACAAATGCAAGAAGCGTTCTATGCAGCCGAGACAGGGCTTGAGACGGCCATTTTTAACTTGCGTCAAAACCCAACCTGGAAACCCGGTGAAGGTGGAATTCCCGAGATCACTGACGTAGCTTTTGATATTGTAATCGCCGGTGTCTCACAAACGATTGGTTTTTATTCAATTACGGTCGAAGACGCCCCCGAGCACGAAGGCTGGAAAACTAAATGGATTGAAACTACTGGCAAAGACTCGGACAAAATTATAACACGTAAAATAAAAGCCCAAGTCATTGTCGAAAGCCCTGCCAAATTCCTCATTTCAACGATGGAAGATTTACACATCCAAAGCGGTTCACATCTTAATGATTTGACATTAGCCAAAAACGTTTTTTTTGATGTCAACAAATCCTTGCCGACTCCGGACAATGAAATCTATGTGAACAACAAAATTCTTTATATGGGCACGGTAAAAGGAGAAACAGATCCTGCCGTAATTTATGGAGCTGATGGCAAAATCGATATCGCAACGGCGATCACGTTTGCCGGCGTTGATCAGTCTCGTTATGAGACACTTGCAACAAATCTTCAAGAACGAAATGAAGGCAAATACAGTGATGAAGATTTAAATGTCGATTTAAACAATTTGGATACGTTAAACCCTAAACCGGGCGAAAAGTTTTTACCCCAAATAATTTATTCAAAAAAAGACATTCACATCAGTGGCAAATTTGATAATTCTATTTTGATTGTGGCCGCAGGTAATCTTTATATTGACGGTAATATTGAGGCCAAGGAAGTGACACCCGCCCCACAAATCGGATTATTTGCTAAAGGCAATGTTTTTATCCCAAGCTCAGCTCCAACTGATCTTAAGATCGAAGCTTTTGTTTTGACCGAAGGGCAATTTACAGCCCAAGGGCCTAAGTACTCAAAAGGCGAATTGACGTTTAAAGGGTCTATTTCCGCCAAAGGCGTCATCGGCTCAACGGCCGTTGACCTGAATGTCTATAAAAAACGCAACTACACCTTTAACCCCGACCTAAGTCTTAACCGCACGATTCCCTTTACCCCGTTTATTGTCAATACCATCTATTGGCAGGAAATCTAAAAAGAACTCGCTTGGCAATCTAGGTAATTGTTGATATATTGAGAAACAATTTTACAAAAGGATTGTTTATGCCCACAGCTTTCAAATGGCAAGAATCAGATAAATTTACCGATATTAAATATCATAAATTCGATGGAATCGCAAAAATCACGATCAATCGCCCGCAGGTGCGCAATGCGTTTCGGCCGCTGACGATCAGTGAAATTTCAACCGCTTTAAGTCAAGCGCGCGACGATGAAAAAATCGGTGTTATCATTTTGACCGGCGAGGGAAAAGACGCGTTTTGTTCGGGCGGTGACCAAAAAATCCGCGGGGATGCCGGTTACAAAGACGATAAAGGTGTGCATCGGCTCAACGTCCTTGACCTGCAGCGGCAAATTCGCACGTGTCCCAAACCTGTCATTGCCATGGTCGCCGGTTACGCAATAGGCGGCGGACAAATTTTGCAAATGCTCTGCGACCTGACGATTGCCGCCGACAATGCGGTCTTTGGCCAGACGGGACCGAAGGTCGGATCTTTCGATGGCGGCTATGGCGCAAGCTACATGGCCCGCATCGTCGGTCAAAAGAAAGCGCGTGAAATCTGGTTTCTCTGCCGCCAATACAGCGCCCAACAAGCCCTCACGATGGGACTGGTCAATACCGTCGTGCCGTATAAAAAATTGGAAACCGAGACTGTCAAATGGTGCCGCGAAATTTTAGCGAATTCCCCGATGGCGATTCGCTGTCTGAAGGCGAGTCTCAACGCCGATTGCGACGGTCAGGCCGGATTGCAGGAATTAGCTGGAAACGCGACGATGCTTTTTTATATGAGCGAAGAAGGCCAGGAAGGCCGCAATGCGTTTTTAGAAAAGCGCAAGCCCGACTTTTCAAAATTTCCC
>CAZWOH010000119.1:0-6178 GCA_964635405.1 uncultured Planctomycetales bacterium
AAATGTCGGATTCCAGCGTAATTCCTGACGATGTTTTGCATTTGG
Source organism: uncultured Planctomycetales bacterium (assembly GCA_964635405.1). Taxonomy (GTDB): domain Bacteria; phylum Omnitrophota; class Gorgyraeia; order Zapsychrales; family JANLHA01; genus JADLGJ01. The sequence goes on from CAZWOH010000119.1 coordinate 46, forward strand.
TCGTTGACGACCCCCAAAAGTTTTTAGTGACAGTGTTAAAAAATTTTTACCGTGAACCATCGAAGAGCGTGAAGTTAATCGGAATTACCGGGACCAACGGCAAGACGACGATTACGTATCTTTTAGAGTCTTTGTTTGCCGGTATCGGCAAAAGCTGTGGGGTCATCGGAACAATCAATCATCGCTACGGCGGAAAAATCATTAAGGCGGCGAACACAACCCCCGGCTTGGTCGATAATTTTGCGCTCGTTGCGCAAATGTCTGAGTGTGGGGTTGGCTATTGTGCGATGGAAGTTTCGTCACATGCGCTTGATCAAGGGCGGGTAGAAGGTCTAGGTTTTCGCTATGGCGTCTTTACAAATCTGACGAGCGATCATTTGGATTATCATAAAACCCGCGAAAATTATTTTTTAGCGAAGTCAAAACTGTTTGCGAGTTTGGGAATGACCGGCAGGGCGATTATAAATATCGACGATGAATTTGGCGAACGTTTGCAAAAAATGACCGCAAGCCCGGTATGGACGTATGGAATAAGAACAGCGGCGGATTTTTGTGCCCGCAATATTGATTTGGGATTTGAAGGCAGCCGTTTTGATCTGTTAACGCCGATAGGTTCTATTGAAATTAAGACCAAGCTTATCGGTTTACATAATATTTATAATATTTTGTCTGTCGCAGCCGTCGGGGTAGGCGAAGGGTTGGCCCTTGAGAGGATCAAAAAAGGCATTGAGTCTTTGATTGAAGTTCCGGGAAGGTTAGAACGCATTGAAGCGGGGCAAGATTTTTATGTATTTGTCGATTACGCCCATACAGAAGATGCGCTGCGCAATGTTTTGTCGAGCATCCGTGCCGTTAAAAAAGCCCGGGTCATTGTTGTTTTTGGCTGCGGCGGGGATCGGGACAAGACCAAGCGTCCGCTTATGGCCGGTGTCGTCGAGGATTTGTCAGATTTTGCTATTGTCACCAGTGATAATCCGCGTAGCGAAGATCCCCAGCAGATTATCCACGAAATTGTCGATGGGTTTAAAAAGAAAAATTTTAAAGTCGTTGCCGATAGAAAAACAGCCATTGCAGAGGCTTTATCGTTTGCCCAAAAAGACGATGTGGTTATCATCGCCGGCAAAGGCCATGAGGATTATCAGATTTTTAAAGACGAGACGATTGCTTTTGATGAACGCGAAATTGTCAGGGGAATTTTAAATGGCAAAATTTAAAATTTCAGAAATTTTAAATGCGACTAACGGAAAACTTTTGCAAGGCGATCCGCAGTCTTTGGTTTATGGCGTTGTCACCAATTCGCGTTTGGTCAAAAAGGGCGATCTTTTTATTGCGATAGTCGGTCAAAAACATGATGCGCACAGCTTTGTTGCTCAGGTGATCAAACAGGGCGCTTGCGCGATTGTGGTATCGCATCAAGTCGGTCCGGTCCCAGCGTCAGTTGCTGTCATTAAAGTGGCTGACACGACCAGGGCGTTAGGGGAAATTGCGCGGCTTTATCGTCGGCGTTTTTCACTGCCGGTTATTGCGATTACCGGCTCGGCCGGCAAGACGACGACCAAGGAAATGATTGGTAGCCTGTTACAAAAAAAGTTTAAGGTTTTAAAAAATATCGGAACCGAAAACAATCAGTTTGGCGTTCCATTAACTTTGCTCAAACTTAAAGCCAGCCATCAAATCGCTGTCCTGGAAGTCGGCACGAACACCCCTGGCGATATTGCGTGGCTCTCGTCGATCGTAGTTCCGGATGTTGCGGTGATGACCAATATCGGCGAGTCGCATTTAGCGCAGTTGACAAGCCCGGCGGATGTTTTTGTTGAAAAGCTTGACCTTATCAAAGCGCTGCCTAAAAATGGAGTGGCCATTATTAACCGCGATGACCCATTTTTGCAAAAAGTATTGCGGCTGTATAAAGGAAAAGTACTCGCTTGTGGAATCAAAAATCCGGCAAATTATCAGGCCCGCTCGATTGTGTTTCAAAACAGGAGAGTGGAATTTTTACTCCCGGGGGCCGGAAAAATTATTTTGCCTGGAACAGCGACGGCCAATGTTTATAATGCCTTGGTTGCAATCGCGGTGGCGCGTTTATTTAAAGTCAGCTGGAGTGATATTAAAACGGTACTTAAAAAATTTTCGCTGCACTCTGGCCGGCAAACGACCGTCAAGGCCGGTCAAATTTTGGTTATCGACGATTCGTATAATGCCAACCCGGTTTCGTTTCGCAGTGCCTTAGAGGCTTTAAGCCATCATTCATCGACGGGTCGAAAGATCCTTATTTGCGGAGATATGCTCGAGCTGGGAAGTCAAGCGAAGCGTTTACATGAAAATATTGGTGAAGCTGCTGCAAAGGCGGGGGTAAACCGGATTATTTCATTTGGAAATTTTTCGAAAGACATAGGTCTGGCGGCAAAGAAGAAAAATCCGGCGATCGAGATTTTTCACAGCCCCAAAGAAGAAGCGGTTTTAGCACAGATCAAAAAGTCATTGGGTCCGTCGGACATTGTTTTGGTCAAAGGTTCGCGGGGAATGCACACGGAGCGATTTGTCGAATTTATTCGAACGGGTTTTAGATAACACAGGAGAACAAAATGTTTTATTGGCTTTCGGAGTTTAGGTCGGTATTTTTTGAATTTAATATTTTTAAGTACATCACGTTTCGTGCGGCGATGGCCGCGGTAACGACATTTATTCTGTGCATGATTTTTGGTCCCATGTTTATCAAATACTCCAAGCAGCGCGCGATCCGTGAACGGGCCAAACGAGACGATTGTCCGGCTTTAGACAAATTCCAAACGGCCAAGGAAGGCGTTCCGACGATGGGCGGGATTTTTATTATCGGCAGCATCCTGATCTCGGTGCTTTTGTGGGCAGATCTTTCTAATCGTTATATTATTTTGACATTTTTAACCTGCTTGTTTTTTGCTTTGCTCGGCGGGCTGGATGATTACATTAAGTTAAAACAAAAAGGGAAACACCGCGGTTTGCGGGCGCGCACGAAGTTTGTTTTAGAAGTGCTTTGGGGCATGGCTATCGGCGCGTATCTTTATTTGAATCCCGGCCTTAATACTCAGATTGATGTCCCGTTTCTTAAAACGCTTGTCGTTGATTTAGGGGTCTTGTATGTGCCGTTTGTCGCGCTGGTTATCGTCGGAGCGACGAATGCGGTTAATCTTACCGACGGGATGGATGGGCTGGCGATAGGCTGTGTCATGATTGTCAGTGCGACACTTTCGGTGCTTTGCTATATTTCAGGCCATTTGAAATTCAGCGAATATCTGCTGATTCCGTATTTGCCTGGTGTCGGCGAATTGACAATTTTTTGTTCGGCCATTCTTGGTGCAAGTTTGGGATTTTTGTGGTTTAATTGTCATCCTGCTTCGGTCTTTATGGGGGATGTCGGATCTCTGCCTTTAGGCGGAAGCTTAGGGGTTATCGTTATTTTTATTAAAAAAGAACTTTTGCTTGTTATTTTAGGCGGCGTTTTTGTCGTCGAGGCTTTATCGGTCATCTTGCAGGTTGTGTCATTTAAAACGCGGCGCAAACGGATTTTTAAAATGTCCCCGTTTCATCATCATTTGCAGTTAAGCGGCTGGCCGGAATCAAAAATCACAATACGTTTTTGGATCATTGGCATTATTCTGGCTCTGTTAACGTTAACAACTTTAAAAATCAGATAATGAATTTTGAAAATAAAACAGTTGTTGTTGTCGGCGCTGCCAAAAGCGGGCAATCGTCGGCACGGTTTTTGCACCGATTAGGGGCGCGTGTCAAAATTTCCGAAGGGGGAAAGCCGGACACGGCGGATAAAGAATTCTGCCGTTGGGCCCAACAGCACAATATCGCCATGGAGTTTAACGGGCATACGAAAGATTTCATTCTAGAGAGCGATGCGCTTGTCTTAAGTCCCGGTGTGCGGATAGACGCTTTGCCTGTTCTCTGGGCGCGCGAAAAAAATATTCCCCTCCTCGGGGAAATTGAATTAGGCGCTCTTGTGTGCAAAAAGCCAATTATTGCGGTGACGGGTTCTAATGGTAAAACAACGGTTTCAACGTTGATTAGCGTGCTTATTAATGCCAACGGTAAAAGAGCGTGTTTGTGCGGCAATGTGGGAACTCCATTTACGGAATTTGTTTTAGAGAGCGATCGATACGATTATTTTGTGACGGAGATTAGCTCTTTTCAGCTGGAAACCATCCAAACCTTTAAGCCTCATATTGCGGTTCTTTTAAACTTTACACAAAATCATCTCGACCGGCACAAAGATATGGACGAGTATTTCAACGCCAAGAGACGGATTTTTGAGAATCAGGACCACAATGATTTTGCCGTTTTAAATGCGCAGGACCTCTGGTGTAAAAAAGCGGCGAGCGGCGTTGAATCGCGGATTTGTTTTTTTAATCAGGGCGAATTTTCTTCGCAAGGAATTATCAATCCTAATCATTTAGCGGTCCTTTGCGTGGCCAAAATTCTCGGCTTGTCTTTAGAGGTTTGTTTGCAGGAGCTAAAAAATTTTAAAGGTGTTGAGCATCGTATGGAAAAAGTGCGTGTTTTAGACGGCGTTGAGTATATCAATGACTCAAAGGCGACGACCGTCGAGGCAGGGCGTTGGGCTTTGGAAAGTACAAGTCAACCGATTGTCATGCTCTGCGGGGGACGGGACAAGAACCTGGATTTTGCGCCGTTGCGTGAGTTAGTCGCGCAAAAGGTCAAAAAAATGATTATTTTTGGCGAAGCGCGCGCAAAATTGCGTGCGGCTTTCGACGGGGCGGTGAGCTTAGAGGAATGCGAAACGCTCGAACAAGCCATCGTCGCAGGCCGGCAGGCGGCCATCGCGGGTGATGTGGTGATGCTTGTTCCTATGTGCACCAGTTATGATAGTTTTAAAAATTTTGAAGAACGTGGGGCTGCGTTTAAACAGATCGTCCGGAATTTGAAGTAAAAAAAGTTCATTAGCCTATGCGACAACTGCGGATTTCTATTGCCACAATTTGTTTGGCCCTGATTTGTTTAGGGGTCATTATGGTTTATAGCACCAGCGGCATCAATGCGATGCAACGCTATGGCGACAGTTTTTATTTTCTCAAGCGTCATCTGGTTTTTTTAGTTATGGGATTTTTGTGTGCCTGCGGGGTTATGGCGGCAGATTATCGGGATTTGCGAAAAATCATCAAGCCGCTGTTGTTATTTACACTTTTTCTTTTGGTCCTCGTCCTTATTCCGCATATCGGCTCGGTCAGTAACGGAGCGCGCCGCTGGTTTAAGTTGGGATTTTTTAATTTTCAGCCTACCGAGTTTGCAAAATTAGTCATGCTCGTGTATGCCGCTGATTTTTTAGCTCGTAAGCCTAATGATGTCAAAAGTTTTCGCCGCGGGTTTTTGCCGCTAATGATTGTTTTAGGGATGTTGTGTGCGCTTATTTTAAAACAGCCGGATTTGGGCAGCGCCTTTTTAATCGGGAGTGTTGTCGTGATTATGTTTTTTATTGCCGGCGGACAAATCTGGTATTTTGGAATCCTTGCTCTTATGGCAGTGCCCGGGTTTTATTTTTTGGTGGTTCGTGTGGCGTATCGCTGGGCGCGGATTGCAACGTTTCTGGATCCCTGGCAGGATCCGCAAGGAGCTGGTTTTCAGTTGACTCAGTCCCAAATCGCGTTTGGCTCCGGCGGGCTTTGGGGTGTGGGATTAGGGCACAGTATCCAAAAACTTTTTTATTTGCCCGCGGCGCACACAGACTTTGTTCTTTCGATTATCGGCGAGGAAATGGGATTTTTGGGAGCGTTTACTGTGATTTCGCTATTCGGCGCTTTTATGTGGCAGGGCGCGCGCATCGCCAAAAGGGTCAAAGATCCGTTCGGCTATTATTTGGCTTGCGGGATTGTGACGATTTTAGGGCTGCAGGCGGTCATTAATGTTGGGGTCACGATCGGCGCTTTGCCGACGAAAGGTTTGCCGCTGCCCTTTATTAGTTATGGTGGGTCGGCCCTTGTTGTAAATATGATGCTTATTGGGTTGTTGTTAAATATTTCGCGGATTGAAGATTGCGCATGAAACCTTTAATCCCAAATTTTGCATTGCAATTAATTGCGCGACGATTCGTCGCGCACAAAAAGAAAAATGCAAAATTTGCCTTCGGTTG
>CAZWOH010000120.1:0-1187 GCA_964635405.1 uncultured Planctomycetales bacterium
AGTGAATTGCACCGCGTGATAAGAGAAGCTGTCGATAAAAAGATTTCGCTTGTCGAAATTATCCCCGGCAAAGGGAGCGGTCAGCTTAAGAAAAGCGTCCTGCGCTTTTTGCAAGAGCCTGAGATTAAAAAACTTTATCACCGGCTTGAAAAGGATGACAAAAACTTTGGCCGGGTTTTTGTCCATTTTCGGCATTCGTGAAGTTATAAAGGCAAAATATCATTCTTTTAACTTGACGAAGAACGTTTCTTATTTAAAATACAAAATTCAACTAACATTCTTTCAAGGAGGCTTACGATGTTTAGAAAAACTTTATCAACCTTTATCGTCGCTTTGTCGACTTTTGGGCTTTCTGCTGTGTCGTGGGCCGGCGAAGCGGATTTGGTCGTGCCCGACCTTAAAAGCGTGTCCTTTTTTGGCATTGATGGGCACACATTGCTTTTATGGGGGATGTCGATTTGTATTTTGGGCTTTTTGTTCGGCTGGATGCAATTTAAACAGCTCAAAGCCCTGCCGGTTCATCAATCAATGCGAGAAGTTTCAGAACTTATTTTTGAAACTTGCAAAACCTATTTGATTACCCAAGGCAAGTTTTTGATTACCCTCGAAATTTTAGTCGGTGTTATTATGGCGGTTTATTTTGGCTGGCTACGTCACTTTGAAATCGGCAAGGTCGCGATCATCCTTTTTTGTAGTGTTATTGGGATTTTGGGAAGTTATGCGGTTGCGTGGTTTGGGATGCGCGTTAATACCTTTGCCAATTCGCGCTCAGCCTTTGCGAGTTTGCGCGGAAACGCGTTTCCGGTTTGCGAAATTCCTTTGAAAGCTGGGATGAGTATCGGGATGCTCTTGATCAGCCTTGAGCTTTTTGTCATGCTTTGCATTCTTTTGTTTGTCGACGCGCATTACGCGGGTCCGTGCTTTATCGGTTTTGCGATTGGCGAGTCGTTAGGCGCTTCAGTTTTAAGAATTGCTGGCGGGATTTTTACCAAAATTGCAGACATCGGTTCGGACTTGATGAAAGTGATTTTTAGAATTAAGGAAGATGATGCCCGCAACCCTGGCGTTATTGCGGATTGTACGGGTGATAATGCCGGCGATTCGGTTGGCCCAACGGCAGATGGTTTTGAAACCTACGGAGTTACCGGTGTTGCGCTGATTTCCTTTATATTGTTGGCGATTAAAGA
>CAZWOH010000120.1:1287-6102 GCA_964635405.1 uncultured Planctomycetales bacterium
TATGGTGGAAATTAGCGTCAATCATTTCCTGCGGAACGGTCGCTGGCGCTGTTATTCCTGAATTGGTCAAAATTTTTACTTCGACCGAATCGATTTACGTCCAAAACATTGTCAATTCATCCAAAAAGGGAGGCTCGCCGCTTAATATTCTCTCGGGTCTCGTTGCCGGAAATTACAGCGCTTATTGGATGGGGTTAACGATCATGGGCCTTATGGGTGTTGCGTATGCGATCAGCAATCTTGGTTTAGACGCTCTGATGGTCGCTCCATCGATTTTTGCTTTAGGGTTAGTCGCTTTTGGTTTTCTTGGAATGGGACCTGTGACGATTGCCGTCGATTCCTACGGCCCGGTTGCCGACAATGCGCAATCGATTTATGAACTTTCTTTGATTGACAAAGTTCCTGGAATCAAGGATGAACTTCAGAAAGAACACGGTTTTACACCTGACTTTGAAAATGCGAAATACTTGCTTGAATCCAATGACGGGGCTGGAAATACTTTTAAGGCAACATCCAAACCCGTTCTTATCGGAACTGCGGTCGTTGGGGCAACGACCATGATCTTTTCGATTATTGTGATCTTGACCAATGGTTTGACGGGCAATATCGATAAATTGTCGATTTTGTATCCGCCGTTTCTTTTTGGTATTGTCGCTGGTGGTTCGGTTATTTATTGGTTTACGGGTGCATCTATTAACGCCGTAAGCGCCGGTGCGTATTATGCTGTTGAATATATCAAAAATAATATCAAGTTAGACGGCCAATCAAAGGCCTCCACGAAAGACAGCAAGCGCGTTGTTGAGATTTGTACGCAGTTTGCCCAAAAAGGGATGGTCAATATTTTTATGACCATTTTCTTTAGCACGTTGGCTTTTGCGTGTCTGAATTCGTACTTTTTTATCGGCTATTTGATCTCGATTGCGTTTTTTGGACTTTTTCAGGCGATTTTTATGGCTAACGCCGGCGGGGCCTGGGACAATGCCAAAAAGTTTGTGGAGGTCAATTTAAACGAAAAAGGCACTGACTTGCACGCCTCAACAGTCGTCGGTGACACGATCGGTGATCCTTTCAAAGACACATCATCGGTTGCAATGAATCCGATTATCAAATTTACAACTCTTTTTGGGTTGTTGGCTATTGAATTGGCGATTGGTTTGGATTCGAAGCTCAACATGATTTTGGCGCTTGTCTTTTTTGCCATAGCTCTGTTTTTCGTTGTTCGTTCGTTTAACAGTTTGACGATTAAAGCTGAAAAATAAGTGACCGATTATTTTTATATTCTTTTTTTCCTGTTTTTAGGAATAGCCTTTGTGGCGGCGGCGTTTGTGGTTTCATGGTTTTTTCGTCCCAATCAGCCCAATGCTATTAAGAACGCGACTTATGAATGCGGAGAAATCATTCATGGAACTTCGCGCGTCCAGTTTAATGTGCGTTATTATCTGTTTGCGCTCATTTTTGTTGTGTTTGACGTCGAAGTGCTGTTTTTGGTTCCCTGGGCGGTTGTTTTTCGTGATTTGAACATCGCCGCATTCTATGAAATGATTGTTTTTATGGTTATTCTGATTTTAGGCCTGGCCTATGCATGGAAAAAAGGAGCGCTGGAATGGCAATAGAAAATGGATCGGCAGATGATTCGCGTGCTCTTAATAAGTTCCCAGCAGGCGATGTGATTTTGGCCAAAAGCGAAGATCTTTTTAAATGGGCCAAAAGCTCTTCGCTTTGGCCTTTAACCTTCGGTCTTTCGTGTTGCGCGATTGAAATGATGGCGACCGGTTCGTCACGTTTTGACATTGACCGTTTTGGGTCAGGTGTTTTTCGGGCCAGTCCTCGTCAATGCGATGTGATGATTGTGGCCGGCACAATTTGTGTCAAAATGGGCGATTGTATGAAAAAGCTTTATGCCCAGATGCCGGAACCCAAATATGTCATTGCCATGGGTAATTGCGCCATTGGCGGCGGGATTTTTTATCATGATACCTATTCGGTCGTTAAAGGAACCGAAGAATTAGGAATTCCCGTCGATGTTTTTGTTGCGGGATGCCCGCCACGACCCGAAAATCTGCTTAACGGTCTGATCAAACTTCAGGAAAAAATCCAAAAGGTTAAAGATGCTTCTTAGTGAAATTGCAAAAATCCTGAATGACAAATTTTCTGGCGTTGTTCTAGAAGAGCAAAAAAACGCCCTTTTGATCAAGCGCGAATCGTTATTATCGGTCGCAAAATTTCTAAAAGACGGCCAGTTGTCGTTTGATAACCTTCACTGTATTAGTGGAGTTGACCGCAAGGATCGAATCGAAGTTGTTTATATTTTTTATTCTTTCGCGCAAAAATTGACGTTGATTTTAAAGATTGCGGCGCCGATGGACGATTTGACCGTCGAGAGTTTAGCGCATTTATGGAAATCCGCAGACTGGTTGGAACGTGAGACGTATGACTTTTATGGAATTAAATTTTTAAATCATCCGGATTTGCGAAGAATCATGAATCCGGACAGTTGGACGGATTTTCCTTTGCGCAAAGATTTTGCTCGTGCGGATTTTATTAAAAAACCGCAGACGCTCGGACTTAAAGGCTCATAATTTTGTATTTGTGTCATTGCGAGGAGGCCTTTAGGCCGACGCGGCAATCTCTAAAAGAATTTACTTAAAAAGATATTGTTTCACCCCTTCGGGTTCGTAATGACAAAAGTTAGAGATTTCTTCGTTGCTCCTTCGGAGCTTCTCGCGATGACGGAATTCTTGACTTTTTGCTAAACAGTTAAATGAATTTAAAAATAAAGTTTTTTTATGGATTTTTCGGTTAATTCACAGAAGCAAACAGATTCACAAGCTCAAGGTATTCAAACTCAAGAACTTGTCGTCAATATGGGGCCGCAACACCCCTCGACGCATGGGGTGCTTTATTTGGAGTTGCGCTTAGACGGCGAAGTTGTCGTCGGTTGCCGCCCGCATATTGGCTATCTTCACCGCAGCATTGAAAAAATTGGGGAGAACCGCACCTATACTCAATTTATTCCGTTTACAGATCGTCTCGATTATATCGCGTCGATGAATAATAATCTCGGTTATGTCCTTGCCGTCGAAAAATTGCTCAATTTGCAAGTCAATGAACGTGCCCAATATATTCGTGTCATCATTGCCGAGCTTAACCGCATCGGCAGCCATTTGATTGCGATCGGAACCTTTGCGCAGGATTTAGGCGCCTATGCAACCCCGCTTTTTTATTGTTTTAATGACCGCGAAAAGATTGTCGAGATTTTTGATGAAATTTGCGGCAGCAGGTTGACGTATAATTATATGCGTATCGGCGGGGTATTGGGTGATTTTACACCGGGGATGGAAGATTTAATTAAGAAATTTATTAAATATCTGCGTCCGCGGTTGAAAAATTACGATGAGCTTCTGACGCACAATGTGATCTTTTTGGCGCGCAGCAAAAAAATCGGGATTTTAAGCAAAGAAACAGCGATCAATTATGCGATTACGGGCCCTATGTTGCGGGCATCCGGGGTCAAATGGGATTTGCGCAAGGACGAACCGTATTTATGCTACAACAAATTTAATTTTGATGTCCCGACGGGAAAAAACGGGGATTCGTGGGACCGGTTTAAGGTGCGGCTTGATGAGATCAGCCAGAGTTTGCGTATCATCGAACAGGCGATCGGCGGGCTTCCGGCGGGCGATCCAACGACAAAAATCAATAAAATATATAAAGCGCCGGCAGGCGAAGAAACGTATTTGCGTACCGAAAATCCGCGCGGCGAGTTAGGATTTTATATTGTCAGCGACGGGACAACCAATGCCTACCGTCTAAAAATTCGCTCTCCGTCTTTTTCAAATTTGGCAGCCTTGCCGGAAATGATTAAAGGATTAAATATTTCAGATGCGGTTTGCGTTTTAGGGAGCATGGATATTGTAATGGGGGAGATTGACCGATGAGCTTTAACTTCCCTGAGTTTTTACGAATTTTGACAGCGTCGATGATGGTGCTGGCTTTTATTTCGGTCTCAGCGATGTTTTTGATCTGGTGGGAACGTAAGGTTTCGGCGCACATCCAAAACCGTTTTGGCCCGATGCGCGTCGGCTGGCACGGCGTTTTGCAGCCGATTGCCGATACCGTCAAACTCCTTATTAAGGAAAATATTGTTCCGACTGGGATTGATAAGCTCAGCTGGTGGTTGGCTCCGTTTTTTGTGACGGTCCCCGTCGTTATGGCGTTTTTGTGCATTCCGTTTGCCAATAATCTTATTGTCCGTGATCTTAATATCGGGATTTTGTATATCACCTCGATTACCTCGATTTGTGTTTTAGGAATTTTTATGGCCGGCTGGGGATCGAACAATAAATATTCACTCCTAGGCGGTATGCGTTCTGCGGCGCAAATTATCAGTTATGAAATCCCGTTGATCTTGTCGGTTGTTGTTGTCGTGATGCAAACAGGGACTCTCTCGATGCAGGGCATTGTGCATGCCCAAGAGAAGATGTGGTTTATTTGCCAGCCGAACTTGACGCTTGCTTTTATTATTTACTTTATTTCGGCAACGGCGGAAGTCAACCGTACTCCGTTTGATATTCCCGAAGCCGAATCCGAGCTTGTCGCCGGATATCATACTGAGTATTCGGGGATGAAATTTGCGATGTTTTTTGTCGCCGAATATACCAATATGTTTATTGTTTCAAGTGTTATCACGACGTTATTTTTGGGTGGATGGCAAGGGCCGTTTTTGCCGCCTTTAGTCTGGTTTTTGATCAAAACGTATGGACTCGTCTTTTTTTTAATGTGGATACGCTGGACTTTACCGCGAATTCGCATGGA
>CAZWOH010000121.1:0-6049 GCA_964635405.1 uncultured Planctomycetales bacterium
TTTTTGTCAATTATGGATTGTATCTGGCCGCATTTCGTTTCAAAGAGAATTCCCGTCGGATCGCCGCAATCATTTTAGTGGGATTTTTAGCATCAGGGGTTTATGGGTATGGATGGTTTGTACTCAAAAACCCAAATCCGGTATCGCAAAGAGACGTTTTTAAAATCGCTGTTGTCCAGCCGAATATCAATTATCAGCTTAAACTCTCCGATGAGCAGATCGAAAAAATTGCCGATCAGCTGATTGCATTAAGCAGGCAAGGGCTCAAGCAATCTTCCCCAGACTTGGTCGTTTGGCCGGAAACAGCGGTCCCGACGGACTTTTTAGATCAGGCGCGGCTAAAATCTAAAATTCTCACCCTTGTCAAAGAGTCGGGCGTGCCGTTTTTAATCGGTGCGGTGACTGAGGATGATAATGGTGTGCACAATAGCGCGGTTTTTTTGAATGCGGATGGGCGCGTGACAGAAATTTATCATAAACGCCACTTGATTCCTCTGACCGAATTTATCCCTTCCTCGTGGTTTTGGACAACGGTTGCCAAAGTTTTTCGTGTTGAAAGCCCAGAGCTTGTTCCGGGAACGTGTCCGGGGTTGATGCAAATTACGTCGAGAACAACCGGCCAAAAGGTGCATTTTGGCGTTGCGATCTGCTCGGAAGACAATATTGCGCAGGTCTTTGAACAATATCGAAAGCAGGGCGCCGGGTTTGTCGTTGTGCTTTTAAACAACGGCTGGTTTTCGCAGAAAGCCGGTCTTATTATGCACGGCGAGCATTCGATAATCCATGCGGTTGAAAATCATATCCCCGTCGTGCGCGCAGCCAATACAGGGTTGTCGGGTTTGATTGACGCGCATGGGCGTCTGTCGCCGGAATCCTGGAATGCTTTGGAACAAAAAAGTTTTTTTATTTATAATGTTGTGGTGAGCCGGCAGAAAAGTGTCATCTCTAATTTTTGGGATGCTTTTTGCCTGCTTTGCGTTGGCTTTGTTATAATGTTTGAAATTCACGGTTTATTTAAAAAAGGAAAAAAATGAAAATACGATTGTTGATTGTTGCGTGTGTTGTGACGGCGTTTTTTCCTGTGGTTGCCCACGCCGGCGCGGCTGTTGCCAAACGAGGCGCCGGTTCTGGCGGTGCAAAAAAACAGTCAAAGCCGCAGCTTCCCCCCGGCTATGTGATGGGGCCCAATGGCATAAAAAAAATTTCTGAAGAGCATGAAAGCCCGCAGCAGGAAGCTACGGAAAACGATCAAGAAGAACCGGTGGAAGTCAAAGATGAAGTCGGGCTTGAACAGATCATCGATGCTTTGCAAAGTTCGGCCAAGTCGTGGGACCTGATTATTAACGCAGAAGACAAGCAAATTGTCGTCGAGGAGTTTATCAAGAAATATTCCAGCCAAGGGATTGCGATTCGCAAGCCGGCCGGCTATTATGCAAATTTTATCGACGAGATGTCCAAAGGCAGTCCCGAAATGCTCGACATGCCCTTTGACCGTGTTTTGCAAGTGGTCGCTGTTATGGAATATGATTTTGACAACGGACAAAACAAAGATACCCTTGCGCAAAAGATTTTGGGACCCAAGTTTTATGAGACGAACAAAAAAAGGCTCATGAGTGCGGCGGGAAAATGAAAAAATATATTCTGTCCATAGATCAGGGTACGACGGGATCGCGTGCTTTTGTTTTTGATCAGAACGCGCAAGTTGTTGCCAGCGCATATAAGGAATTTAGACAATATTATCCTTCCCCCGGCTGGGTTGAACACGACGCGCAGGAAATCTGGCAATCCTGCGTGGGGGTGATCCGCGAGGCTTTACAAAAAGGCAAAATCAGCGCGAAACAAATTTTGGCCATCGGCATTACCAATCAACGTGAGACGACAGTTCTCTGGGATCGCAAAACCTCCAAGCCGGTCAGTCGCGCGATTGTCTGGCAATGCCGTCGCACCGCAGAGCTTTGTGAAAGGCCAGAGTATAAAAAGCACCAGCCACTCGTCAAACACAAGACAGGGCTTGTGCTCGATGCCTATTTTTCGGCGACAAAAATCAAATGGCTTTTAGACCATGTCAAAGGTTTGCGCCGACGGGCGCAGAAAGGCGAAATTTGTTTTGGGACGATCGACAGTTGGCTGATTTGGAAATTAACAACCGGTCAGGCGCATGTCACGGACATGACCAATGCCTCGCGCACGCTGATTTTTAATATCCATACCAAAGAATGGGACCAAGAGCTTTTAAAAATCTTTGATATCCCTAAAACGATTTTGCCAACGGTGCAAAAGTCTGGCTCGATTTTTGGGTATGCCAATAGCAGAGAAACGGCTTTGAGTGATGTGCCGATTGCTGCTGTTTTAGGCGATCAACAAGCGGCACTCTTTGGCCAAGGCGCTTACAGTGATGGGACAAGCAAGAATACTTACGGCACAGGATGTTTTTTGGTCCTTAACACAGGAAACAAATCGGTCGCCTCTAGGCATGGACTTTTGACGACGTTAGCTTCTGATGCGAAAGGCGAGCCGGTTTATGCGTTGGAGGGCTCTGTTTTTATTGCTGGGGCATTAGTCCAATGGCTGCGCGATGAACTTCAAATGATTAAAAGCTCGTCGGAAACAGAAGATATTGTCCAAAAAGTCAAAGACACCAACGGCGTTTATATTGTTCCGGCGTTTGCCGGGCTTGGCGCGCCATTTTGGGACAGTCAGGCCCGCGGCATTGTAACGGGCTTAACGCGCGGGGCCAATCGTAGTCATCTGGTCCGCGCGGCTTTGGAGGCGATTGCGTATCAGACAAAAGATGTTTTTGATCTGATGGAAAAAGAATACGGCAAGAAAATAAAATTTCTTAACGTCGACGGTGGGGCGTGCCGCAATGATTTTTTGATGCAGTTTCAGGCCGATATCCTCAATCGACGCATTGTGCGTCCTTCGATGGTGGACACAACAGCAAAAGGGGTTGCCCTTTTGGCTGGCGTCAGCGTCGGACTATGGAATGTCCAAAAAGATTTTAAAAAATTCCAAAAACAAGAACGCATTTTTACGCCGCATCTCTGCGCTGGGCAGACCAAGACACTTTACGCGGGCTGGCAAAAAGCCGTCAGGCAAGCGAGGGTCAAATGACGCGGGATTTACGAAAAATTTTTTTTGAGCCTCAATACGATCTTCTTGTGGTCGGCGGCGGTATCAATGGCGCGGCTATTGCCAATATTGCCTCCCAGCAGGGTTTGCGTGTCGCGCTTGTCGAGAAACAGGATTTTGCCGGCGGCACGTCGAGCCGTTCGACAAAACTGGTGCATGGGGGCTTGCGGTATTTAGAAAATTTCGAATTTGATCTTGTTGCCGAATCTTTGGCCGAGCGGTTTATTCAGTGGAAAAATGTTCCGTATTTGGTCAAACCGTTGCGGTTTATCATCCCTGTTTATCGCGGCGACCGACGGCCTTTGTGGATGATGAAGCTCGGCGTTTTTTTGTACGATCTTTTAAGCGGCAAATATGTCGTCGAAAAACACAAGAGTTTAACGAAAGAAGAAGCGCTTCTGACTATTCCGGGCCTTAAGAGCGAAGGATTGATCGGAGGGGTCGCTTACAGCGATTGCCGTATGGATGACGCGAGGTTGTGCTTGGAAAATATTTTAAGCGCCCAAAGCCGCGGGGCGCATGTGGCCAATTACGTTGCGCTTGAGTCCTTTGTAAAAGTCGGCACGCAAATAACCGCCGGGGCTAATGTCTGTGATGTTTTGACCGGTCAGAAATTGACGATCAAAGCGCACAGGATCGTTTGTGCGGGTGGTCCGTGGACCAATGATCTTCTGCGTTTGGATACGCCGCAAGCTGCTGAGCGAATCCGCCTGACTAAGGGTGTGCATCTGGTTTATAAAGACAAAATTTCAGATACCGCGCTTTTGCTCCAAGCGGGAAAAGATAACCGTGTTTTTTTTGTAATTCCTTTTGAGGACCACTCGCTGATCGGCACGACGGATACGGATTATACCGGTTTGGCGGATGATGTTGAAAGTGATCGGGACGATATCGATTATCTTCTGTCAGAGGCATCCAAGTTTTTGCCGGATTTAAAGTTGAGCCGCGAAAAAATCGTCACGACGTTTGCGGGACTTCGGCCTTTGGTTTTTGCCGCCGGAGAGCCGTCAAAAATTTCCCGGCAGCATGTCATTGAAGAAAACAAAAGCGGCTGTCTTTATGTGATGGGCGGCAAGTACACGACGTATCGGGCTATTGCACAGCAGTGTGTCGAAAAAGTTTTGGGTGGCCAAAAGTTGGATTTAGGGACGGATTATCCGCTTTACGGCGGCGGGGCGTTTGTTGCCGATGGGCAAAAAATAGCCCAAGATTACGGGATTTCTGTCGAATCGGTTTCTTATCTTTTGTCAAAATACGGGGCGAAATATACCGAAGTCTTAAAATTCATTGACCGCGACCGCGGTTTGGCGGACCGTTTGTGCGATTGCTCGCCGGCGATTAAGGCTCAGGTCGTTTATAGTATTGAGAGTGAAATGGCGCAAACTGCTGATGATATTATCTGGCGGCGTTTAGGCATCGGGTATCGTTTTTGTGCGACAAAAAATTGCCGAAAAATAATACAGCAATATTGTGGACAATAAAGGAGATAGCAGTGACGATATTAAGAAAATTGTGGATTTTTTTCTTTGTTTTGTTTTTTATTTTTTTTGTCGGCATTGTTTTAACTTTACGGCTTGAGCACAGGCATTTGCTAAAATTGCAGCAATCCGAAATTTATGAGCGAAAAAGCGGATTTGAAAACGTTCTTAAGTTAAGTCAACAAGCAATTTTTGTTTTAGCCAGAGATTATTCGTACTGGGATGAGTTGGTCACGGCTATTAAAAACGAGGACAAGGCCTGGGCGAAGGTCAATATTGACTCGGGGATCAAAACTTACGAAGCCGACGGCGCGTGGGTCTACAACATGGATTTTAAGTGGATTTATTCCGTCAATAAATTTTCTGATGACAGGTTGATGACCTTGCCTTTGGATGCGGCGCAAATAAAACAGATTTTCGGCCGTCAGACGTTGGTTCACTTTTTTATTGAAACTCCCGTCGGATATTTGGAGCTGGAGGGAGCGACCGTTCATCCGTCGAATGACAGCGACCGAAAAACTTTGCCTCAGGGCTACATTTTTGCCGGAAAACTTTGGAACCACGATTATTTGAAAATGCTTTCCGGCCTAGCGGGTTCTGGAATTTCGGTTATTCCATTTCAAAGTTCTACCGGGTCATTTTTGCCACAAGAGCGGTTTTTGATTGATGTCAACGACTGGCAAGGCAAAGCGCTTTTTACGATTGCCGGCGATGTCAAATCAGGGGAATTTAATAGTTTTATCGTACATTCTCGGATGCTTTTAAAAATGTTTTTGCTCTACACGGTGCTACAAATGCTTATTTTTCTGTATTTTTTGCGCCGGTTTTTTAGAGATCCGCAGGTAAAACAAGTTGAGGAAAAAATATGATCCGTGAAAATAAGTTCTTGGACCAAATGATTAGCATCGCACTTCTTGGTGGGAAGATGTCGTTGAAGATCATGGACAACAGCAAACCGACATTAAAGCCTGACCAATCTGTGTTGACGAAAGCGGACACGGCGATTTCAAAGATGGTCCGCAAAAGTTTAAGCGGCTATTTAAAAACCAAAGAACATATTTTAATTGATGAGGAAGACAAGCAAAGCGGCCGTTATTTTGACCAAGCGGCGCTTGATCGAATTCCCTATATTTGGGTCATAGACCCGATTGACGGGACGCGCAGTTTTGCTAACCGCATGCCGTTTTATGGGGTGTCTTTGGGGCTTTTGAAAGATGGCAAGCCGTATCTGGGCGTTGTTTACTTCCCGGCGCTCGATGAGCTTTTTTATTCTAACGGCAAACAAGCGTATTTTGTTAAGGCAGCCGCGTCGTCTAAGCCAAAAAAAATTTTAATTAAACCGCTTGATCAAAAGATCACCGCCCAGTCGGTATTTTTTGGCAGTGACGGGTTTTTTAAGACATTTAACTGGGACTTTTCGCTCTGCCAGATGATGACGC
>CAZWOH010000122.1:0-6044 GCA_964635405.1 uncultured Planctomycetales bacterium
ACTTTCATGCCGTGGGAATCAATGTTTTGACTTCCCTTGAAGATATCGCCAGTGTGCGCGTTGTTTTTGAAAACGGCTGTGTGTGCAACTTGACGGCCAGCCGCGTTTCGGATGAAGTCATGCGCAAAATCCGCATTTTTACCGTCGACTCTTATATTTCGCTCGATTATGTTAAACAGGAAGCATTTATTTACCGCAAACACGGCGAGCTTATTTCCAAACACGCTCTGCCTATTCAAAAAGAAGAGCCGCTCAAAGAGGAACTCAAATCTTTTATCGAATGCGTACGCGATGACAAAACGCCTGTCGTCTCCGGCGTCGAAGGCCGCAATGCTCTTGCGCTGGCTTTAAAAATCTGCGCGAGCATCAAAGAAGCGCAAACCCAAATTTCAGAACGTATCAAACTGGCGACACTGGCCAAAACCTAAAAATGAATCCCCTCAACAATCGTGACAACTTAAACCTTTCATCGAATCATCTGATGATCGTCTCCGGCGAAGTCTCGGGCGACAGCCACGCAGCATCTTTGATTAACGCACTAAAACATTTAAATCCTGCACTCACCTTTTCGGGTTTGGGCGGGCCTAAGATGCAGGCCGCCGGTGTCGTCCTCGACGAGGACTTGACGCGCTTTGCGGTTGTCGGTTTTTTTGAAATCCTCAAGCATTACGGGGAATTTCGCCGCTGTTTTGACACGTTTCTCCAAAATGTACAAGAACGCAAACCTGCCGCTGTCATTCTCGTCGATTATCCAGGCTTTAATCTGCGCTTAGCCGGCCGCTTAAAAAAAATGGGCGTTAAAGTCATTTATTACATCAGTCCCCAGGTCTGGGCGTGGAAAGAAAACCGTGTGCGTTTTATCAAAAAAAACGTCGACCGGATGCTCGTGCTTTTTGATTTTGAAAAAAAATTTTATGCCGATCGCGGGGTTAAAGTCGATTTTGTCGGGCATCCTCTGGCCGATGAGATTAATCTAACCCAAAACCGCGAAGAAACGTTAGTGCGCGCCGGGCTTTCGCCGGATAAATTTACCATCGGCCTTTTGCCCGGTTCACGGCAAAAAGAAATCGAGTCGCTTCTGCCGGCGATGATCGACGCCGCGCAAATCATGCATCGTGAAGATCCGCGATTTCAATTTCTTATTCTTAAAGCGCCGAATCTTGCCAGCGAATTATTTCTGCAATACACAGAACAAAAACCTTTTATGATCAAATTGCTCGACGGACACTTTCATGATGGGCTTAATGCCTGCGAGGTGTGTGTGGTCACCTCCGGCACTGCAACCCTTGAGACCGCCCTGCTCTTAAAACCGATGGTCGTTGTTTATAAAACTTCTTTTTTTACTTACTTTTTAGCCAAGGCCTTGATCAAAATCCCGTATATCGGGTTAGTCAACGTTGTGGCCGGCAAAAAAATTGTTCCCGAATGTATTCAAGATGACGCTAACGGACAAAAAATCGCAGACGAACTTAAAAAAATTTATAAAAATCCTGCCGAATTTGATAGAATCTGCACTGAACTTGAAAAAGTCAAAGCTTCTTTAGGCGAAAGCGGAGCCAGCAAACGTGCGGCCGAAAACATTATCCAATTTTTAAAATAAATATGGCAAAACAACCCAAACATCCCTTAAGAGACGACCATCGCGCAACATGCTTGACCTGCATGGACGGGCGCATTCAAATCCCGGTCATCAACTGGATTCGCCGCAGTTCCAAAGTCAAATATGTCGATATTATCTCCGGTCCGGGAATGGACGGGATTTTGACCCGTCCGCACGCTCAGATGGAATCGATTTTAACGGGTATCAAAATCTCGACGCAGACAAACCATTCTTCTCATATTTTTGTGGTGGGGCATTTTGACTGTCGCGGGAACCCTGTGCCTTACGAAACGCACAAAGAACAAATCATCGCTGGGGCGCAAAAGATCAAAAAACTTTTTTCCTCATATCCAATCACCGGACTTTGGGTCAACTCCAAATGGCACGTCAAAAAGATCATTGATTTATTCTAACGGAATGATCTCTTTTTTGCAGTCCTCGGGACAGTTGCAGTGGTTTTCAAAATTGGTACAGACGCCATCCCCGCAGGGGATGCAAATAGGAAGATGATACGCGGTGTTCTTGCCTTGCATATTGCACTTTCCGTCGAGATAATCAAAGCCGCAGCGCTTAACAAGCCCCTTGCAACACTCCACATCCTGTCCGCTGTAAGCTAACGCACCGCATTCCGGGATATGGTCTAAATCGTTCTTTGGCTGGCAGGTTGTCGTTTGGGAACAGTCCGTTTGCGTACGACAAAATTCTTTGGGGCAATTCTCGGCGCTAATCACTGTACAATCTTTGGGGACACACTGCTTCGGACATTCTTTCTCTTTCGAATCATTTGCGCACTTTAGCTGGCAAATTGTCGTCGGGCATTGAAGATTTTCCGAATACGCCCTGCTGCAATGGTCAAAAAAGGGTTGCTCTGCATTTAACACGCCAACAAAACTGATTATGCTAAGCATAAAACCCATTAACGAAAATTTAAAAAACCGCATGTTCCACCTCTTGATTAAATTTTTTCTATCGTCTGCAAAGGCACCCAGCCAACTTTTTCGTCGGGTCGCTTTATCCGCAGCCAATCGCCTTCGATAATCTGCCAACGGACTTTCTGACCTTCGGGCAATTCAAAATAAACCGTTGCCTTGTCACTGGGTTCAAAACGCGCCGCGGTCGCTTTAATCACAATCGCCGCATCTTTTTCCAAGTTGATTTTGACCATCAGGCCAACGATAAAGATCAAAAACAAAACGCCAAAAATTCCCATGGCCCACCGGCACCCCGGCCAGTTAAAATACAGACCACACAAATGCGCAATAGCCAAAGCTCCGGCGAGCAGAGACAAGACAAACACCATTTCATTAACACTATAAAAACGGACATGCCCGCTAAAAATTTTATCGACAAAACTCAAAACCGGATCCACCTTAGTTGGGACTGACGATAATGCAAACTTCAGGTTAGCCGCCAAGTCGCTGTCGCGTGGGCTAAATTTTTGCGCTCGCTCATAATTGACAATCGCTTTGCCCAACTGTTTATTTTTAAAATAGCTGTTGCCTAAATTGTAAAACACGCTCCCGCTTTCGTAGCCTGAGCTGATCATCGCCTGATAAATTTCAATCGCTTCGCTATATTTTCCGTCGCGATAAGCCGCATTGGCCTTGGCAAAATCCGCCGCCGGCACCCGCTCTCCTGCAAAGGCGGGGTACGTTAATATTCCAAACAAAACAATCGCTAGAAATTTTTTCATTAATAATTCCGTTCAAAAAAGTCGATGATCTCTTGTGTCCGTTTAAACGTTGCGCGCATTTTATCTTCCAACCCCTTGGCAGAAGCAAAGCGCACCAAATCACATTCACTAAAAATTTCCCTCAAAGAATCCACAACCGCATTTTTTTGGTCTTTAGGTTTTAAATGCCCTGTCAACACGTCAACTGTGATTGCACCCGCTGGGATATGGAACTTGTTGCCAAAATATTCCTGCAACGTTTTAAAAATACTGTCATAAAAATTCCGGGCATCTTTTTCATGCAAAAACCGCCCTGCACTGGCCAATCCAAGACGGGCTTGGTGTGGCGCATGCATCCGGCGCGCCAGGCGAATATCTGTCGAAAGCCGTTTTTGATATTCAAAATGAATAAACAACCCCAACCAAACCAGAAACAGAAATGCAACCCCAAAAACAAAACGACCGTCACGATACAAAAGATATCCTTTTTTCTGCAAAGGCCCGATATTTTCTTTGATAAAATGGATGTCCTCTCCCAAATCCTCAGCGGTCTGCGGCTGTTTCTCGACGAGAATATTGGGTGCGCTCATACCGACGACTTTTGATTCCTCTATTTTGGCAATCGGACTGACCGTCAGTGCAAACGGCCCTTGGCTTACCGTCCGGTATTGTTTGTCCGCAACATCAAAATAACTAAAACTTACCGCCGGCAATTGCGTGACTTTATCGTGGTTAGGAATCACGACCTGTTCAAGATTTTTTTCGCCATTTTTATCCGTGATTTTAGGATCATAAACTTTAAAATCCGCCGAATCCTTAAACGCCGGCAAATTGACCGCCTTAAGATTTCCGTCGCCGGCAATGCGCATGCGCACCGTCAGCGGATCGCCGACCTTGACTTGGGTTGGGCTGACCGTCATTTCAAAATTATATTTCCCCACCCCGCCAGAAAAATCCGACGGTTTGCCATCCTCTGGTAGCGGCAAAACTTTGATGCCGATATTGGCACTTTCCAATTGGATTGTTTTGGTTTCATATTGCCCTAAAAAACCGTCAAAAAAATCATCATTAAAGATATCGCCAAACTGACCCGGCAGATCTTCTCGCCGGGAATTTTTGATCATAATGTTAGCACCCAATTTTGCCGGCCCCAGCGTCAAATCCCCGGTGCGAGTCGGATAAATAAAGGTGCGAAACTCCATGATTTGATAAGCAATCCCGCCTAAGGTCTGTTGCCCGCGCCGCGGTTCGCCAAAATCTTCAACGGTAAATCCCTCATGTTCAAACGTCGGATACTGGACATTTTTTACGGCTAAATCATTAATAAAAAGTTTGATGACAAGGGCAATCGGTTCATTAAGATAGGCTTCTTTTTTGGGCGTGCCCAGAACTATAAAAATTTTATCCTGCAAGGCCGCCGGCGAGTCTTTATCGCCTTTGATGGGCGAACCCGGATTTACACTGCCTGAGTTGACGACAGAAATCGCAATCGGCTGCGTTGTATAATCTTTTGCATTGATGGTCATTGTCATAGCAGGGATTTGAAACTGTCCGCTCTTAAGCGGGATGACCGTAAACATCATGCCCGTTGAACGCGACATTTTTCCGTTGATGATCGAAATCTTCGTTGAAGGCCCAAGATAGCGCACCTCCAAACCATCGATTTTAGGCAGCTGTACCGGCGGGACCCCATCCGTTGCGCCGTTAACCGTCACGGTCAATTGCAAAGCGCTCCCTAACTCGACTGTCGTTGCATTGACCGTCGCCTCGACGGTAATGTCTTCGGCAAACAAAGGCAAAGAAATCGCCCAAAACGCGACAACGACAAAAGCTAAAATAAAGATTTTATTGAAGAATATTTTCATAAAACCAGTCCTGTTACCCACTGCTGTCTAACTCAATGTCATTGCGAGCCCCGAAGGGGCGCGGCAATCTCATTTCTCGATGAGATTGCTTCGTCGCTTTCGCTCCTCGCAATGACATAAACACATAAACCATCTTACCAATCTTTCAAAACCGCAGGTTCGTCTGCGGTGTGTTTGTCAAAATTAAGTAGCCCCGCCGACTCAGGACTCTGCTCGAATTGTTTAAGCAATGCGTTGGCTTCTTCTTTTGTCATTTCCCCGCGTTTGGGCGTAACCGAAGCGGAGCTTTTTTCGTCGGAAGATTTATCCTCTTTTTGTTTTTGGTCCCCACCCTGCGAAAAACCTTGTTCGGGTTTTTGTTCTTCTTTCTTGTCCTCTGCGTCTTTATTTTCGGGTTGCGAAGGATTATTCATTTTATTTTTTGAATCGGGATCTTCAAATTTATCTTTCGCATCTTCCTTTTCATATTTATTTTTACTGTTTTCTTCTTCCTGGTTCTGAGGACTTCCCTCTTGCTTTTGTGAGTGGGACTCTTGTCCGTCATCACCTTGTTTGCCAAAAGGCGATTTCTTCTTAGGAAGTTTTTTAGCAATTTCTTCTTCTTTCTTCTTTGCAACTTCGTAATTATATAGAGCATCCTTATCTTTGTCATCAATCTTCAAAACTGATTGAAATTGCTCCTTGGCTTTCTGAGCATAAGCAAACGCTTTGGCAGGATCTTTATCTTCAAGTTCCGATGCTCTCGCATAATAAGCATTTCCCAAATTATAATAAACATCCTTTTTAAAATCGACATCATCAGTAAGCAATCCTTTCTGAAGATGCGAAATAGCGGTATCGTATTTTCCAATTTTATAACTTGCAATTCCGGCGTCAAAATTAATTATCGGCGATTCGGGATCTTTAG
>CAZWOH010000123.1:0-6044 GCA_964635405.1 uncultured Planctomycetales bacterium
TGCCTGAAATAAACGGCGTCCCAAAGGCCATTGCTGCTTTATAACAACCTTCTGCGCAACGGACCAAAGCCCCTAAACGATCCGGTTTATCGGGATTGCCCCAACAAAAATTATCCAAAAGCGCCAGCTCTTTGAGGTCTCCTCCGACGCTAATAATCTGGCGTATCGCTTCATCGATACAACCGGCCGCCATCCAAAACGGATCAACTTTTCCATAACGAAAATTGACCCCATTAGAAATGGCGATCGCTTTTTTGCCGCCGAGTTTTGGCACAAGGACCGCCGCATCCGACGGACCATCGGTATTTTTGCCAACCAAAGGTTTGATAACAGTCCCCCCTTGCACTTCATGATCGTACTGGCGGATGATCCACTCTTTCGAACAAACGTTCAAATGCGACAGCACATCAAAAAGCGATTCATTTAAATCTTTGGGGCAAGCAAATTTTGGTTCTTGATGTTTAGGCATTTCCCAGAGCGCTTCTTTGGTAATCTGTGGTATCCCGTCGTGCAAAAAAGCCATGTCCATATCGCAAACACAAACGTCATGAAAGAAAAGCTTGAGTTTTTGATCATTGTCAAACGCGCCGATGACCGTTGCCTCCACATTTTCGTCGCCAAAGATCTTTAAAAGTTTTTGCACATTCTTCGGCGGCACTGACATGACCATGCGTTCCTGCGATTCAGAAATCCAGATTTCTGAATAGGACAAGCCCTGATATTTTAACGGGACCTTTTCCAGATAAACGCTCGCGCCTAAATGCTGGGCCATTTCTCCGACGGCACTTGAAAGTCCGCCGGCCCCGCAATCAGTGATAGCCGAGTAAAGTCCTGCGTCACGCGCTTTCAAAAGGACATCGAGCACTTTTTTCTCCTGAATAGGATGTCCGATCTGAACGGCACCGCTGGAGACGACTTCGCTTTCATCGGTAAGCTCTCCGGAGGAAAACGTCGCGCCATGAATCCCGTCGCGGCCGGTTCGCCCGCCGGCAACAACAATCAAATCTCCTGTATGGGTCTTCTTTTTTTCCATGCCCTTAGGGATTACGCCGACCGTCCCGCAAAAAACAAGCGGGTTACCCACAAAGCCCTGATCAAACAAAACCGCTCCATTGACCGTCGGAATACCCATTTTGTTGCCATAATCGCGGACCCCGCTGACGACCCCCTTGATGACACGTTTAGGGTGCAAAGTTCCGGCGGGCAAATCTTTTAAATCCGTGTCCGGCGGGGCAAAGCAGAAAACATCCGTGTTGCAAATCGGTTTGGCTCCCAAACCGGTTCCCAGAATATCACGAATCACTCCCCCGATACCGGTATTCGCTCCGCCAAAAGGCTCCAACGCGCTGGGATGATTATGCGTTTCGACCTTGAAACACACATGATCGTCTTTGTCAAATTTGATCACCCCGGCGTTGTCATGAAAAACCGAAACACACCAGGACTTATTAAGAGAATGCGTCGCTTTAGCAATCATCGATTTAAGCAAATTGCGGATGATCGTCGTCTTAAACTTTGCACCTTGTTTAACGCGATAACGGATATTGCCGCGAAATGTTTTGTGGTGGCAATGCTCGCTCCAGGTTTGGGCAACAGTTTCTAATTCACAATCCGTGGGATTTCGTCCCAACTTTTTAAAATGATTTTGTATCGCCTGCATCTCGTGCAAATTTAAAAACAACTGTCCTTCTTTACTGATTTGCAAAAGTTTGTTTTGATCAGCAGCCGAAATCTCGACACAAGCGACATTAATCTGCTTTGAAACGCTCGTCTCAACTTTTTTAAGAGGAGCAACAAAACCTTTGACAACATGCTGGATGAGTTTATTGGAAAGGACTCTCTCAACGATCGTTTTAAGTTCGGCTTCAGAAAGTTTGCCTTTAAAGTGATACTGCCGGGCCGTACGGACACTTTGCGCTGTTTCGATGCCAAGATCACGAATACCCTTAAGTGTCGATTCCTCGACAGGATCCATGACCCCGGCATTGTGCGCAATTTCAACGACATGATCGCTTTCTTGAGAAACAAGTGCGTATTCATGCGCGGGACAAAAATAATATTCCTGGGTCACTTTGTCGGTCAACAGTTCAGCGGCGATAAGTTCAACCTCTAAAGCGCTTAACTCTCCGCTTAAAATATACACCTGCACAATGCGGACTTCCTGGAGGGGACGCAAAACAATATCCGCGACATCTTTTTTAATGCCTTCTGCCGCAGGATCAAAAATTCCCGCTTTATCTTTGATTTGTACACGCCAAAGCATACTGTGGGGGGACGACTGCGCTGTTACATTAATCTTTATAATGCTTACTTTCGAAAAAGCGCAGTGCTGTACTGTGTTCCACTATAAATAATTTAGGTAACACAGTGCTACCGGCTGACTCTACTTAGAACCTCTTGGTAGGCTTCTTCGATATTACCTAAATCCCGACGGAAACGATCTTTGTCAAGTTTCTGCCCGGTCTTGGCATCCCAAAGCCGGCACGTGTCCGGCGATATTTCATCAGCCAAAATGACCTTGCCCTTGTAGCGGCCAAATTCTAATTTAAAATCAACGAGCTTAATATTTAACAAAGAAAAGAACGTAAGCATAAGCTCATTTATTTTTAACGTATATTTTTTGATCTGCTCAACTTCCTCGTCGGTAGCAAGCTTAAGCGCCCGAATATGCGTTTCATTGATCATCGGGTCATTGAGCTTATCTTCCTTATAACAAAATTCCAAAACCGGACAAGCCAGCGCAGTCCCCTCCTCAAGCCCCAAAATGCGGGACAAGGAACCGGCCGCAACGTTGCGGACAATAACCTCCAAAGGGACAATCGACACACGCTTGACTAACATCTCACGATCGCTTAATGTCTTTTCAAAATGCGTCGGGATTCCCTGAGCAATCAAATATTCAAAAATTCTCGTCGAGATTTTGTTATTGATAATGCCCTTGTCCTGGATCGATCCTTTTTTCGCCGCGTTAAAAGCGGTCGCGTCATCCTTAAAATACTGGATCAACAGGTCCGGATTGTCCGTTGTATACAGAATTTTTGCTTTGCCTTCGTATATTTTTTCACGTTTTTCCATAGATTCCCCTCTCAAAAATACTATTTGAGTCCTACGCGTTTAAAAATAAAATCCCGATGGCGGGTATAATACTTGATGTCAAAACAGGCATCAATTTCGCTTGGCTTAAGGAACTTGCGTACTTTACGATCGCGATAAAGCACTTCCTTAAAATCAGAGGTATCTTGCCAGACCTGCATCGCGCAATGCTGAATGATTTCATACGCTTCTTCGCGGGTAATGCCTTTTTTCATAAGCTCCAAAAGCACACGCTGCGAATAAATCAACCCATTGGTCTTTGTTAAACTGGCGATCATGTTCTTCGGATACACCAAAAGCCCGTCGATAATGGGAATAAATTTGTTGAGCATATAATTGAGAATCGCGGTACTATCAGGCAAAATAATCCGTTCAACCGACGAATGGCTGATATCGCGCTCATGCCAAAGGGCAATATTTTCAAAAGCGGCCATTGCATTCGAACGCAAAAGCCGAGAAAGACCCGAGATCCGCTCGCAGGTCACGGGATTACGTTTATGCGGCATCGCAGAGGAACCGATTTGCCCTTTAAAAAATGGCTCTTCGACTTCCAAAACTTCTGTTTTTTGCAATAAACGGATTTCCGTCGCAAATTTATTTAACGACGCCCCGATCAAAGCAAGAGTTGTCAAAAATTGGCAATGAATATCCCGCTGAATAATCTGGGTGGCGATATTCGCCGGCTTTAAACCTAACTGTTCGCAAACAAATTCCTCGACGTGCGGATCAATATTCGCATATGTCCCGACCGCGCCAGAAAGTTTTCCGACGCGCATATTTTCGCGGGCCTGCTCCATACGTTCCAGATTTCTTTTCATCTCGTCGTACCAAACAGCCAGCTTTAGACCAAAGGTCATCGGTTCCGCATGGACCCCGTGCGTGCGGGCAATGCAATTGGTGTCTTTATATTTTTTGGCTTTGATTTTTAAAACCATCAGAAGCTTGCGGATATCGGCAATGAGAATATCGCTGGCCTCAACACATTGAACAGACAGGGTCGTGTCCAATAGATCCGACGAGGTTAATCCCATGTGCAGGTAACGAGCTTCGGGCCCCAGATAGGAGCCGACATTATTGATAAAAGCAACGATATCGTGCTTGGTTCTTTCTTCCAGTTTTTGAATTTCTTCGATATTGAATTTGGCGCTCTTTTTGATTTTTTCAAGAGACTTTTTAGGAATGTTGCCTAACTTGCACATCGCCTCGCAGGCTAGGATTTCAATGCGCAACATGATTTGGAATTTATGTTCATCCGTCCAAATGCTGCCCATTTTGGATAAAGTATAACGTTCAATCATCGCGTTTTCTCCTTTTTTTCTTGATAAAAACGCAAGTAATATACCAGAAGAAAAATTTGAAATCAATTGAAAAGAAAAAACAACCCCTGCAATTCGTCCGTAAATTAAATGATTATAAATATTTAGAAAAATATCAACGCGCAAAAAAACCCACAAAATCTACTTTGTTTTAGCTGGCTTTTCGAGCATTTTGACATTATCTTCAAAATATTTCTGCGAAACCTGCATAACCTCTGTCATCAATTGCGGCGTTAAGGCCAAATTTTTGACACCCACAGGACTTTTGTAAAAAGCAATCAGCTCGCTTAACTCGGCAGGCGTAAAATGTTTGGCATAAACAGGGACTATATTATCGATAATCACATCCGGTTTTAAAAGCTTGCGCAACTCTTGATGCGAATCAGCTGGAGCACGGCTGATAATATCCTCAAAAATGCGAATCAAACTCGCACGCATCCCGTTGGCCTCCAAAAGCCGACGGACCAATTCCTTGGTTTCGGGGGCAATGGCTGGTGCGGGGACTTGCGCAAAGGCGCTCGATGAAACACAAACAAAAACCAACAGGCTCATCCAAAAAATCTTTTTCATAATTTCCTCCTTATAACGACTTATTTTTTTTGTATCATAGCACAGAACAAAGAAATCCCACATCTAAGCCGCATTTTGATTGCGCCGGTTTTGCCTATATGTTACGATGTTGCCCATGTTAAACAAAATCAAAAAACAAATCGACCGAAGCCTGGAACGGTTTTTAGACAAAATCAAAATCGACTACAAACTGCATTTGGTCGACCCTATCCTCTATGAAAGTATCCGCGA
This sequence comes from uncultured Planctomycetales bacterium, assembly GCA_964635405.1. Taxonomy (GTDB): domain Bacteria; phylum Omnitrophota; class Gorgyraeia; order Zapsychrales; family JANLHA01; genus JADLGJ01. Next base: position 5,211 of record CAZWOH010000123.1, read on the forward strand.
ATTTTCACTGCGCGACGGCAAACGGATCCGTCCGATCCTTTTAGCCTTAAGCTACAAAGCGTACCGCACAGACACAACGCCGATGTCACCGTCGATTTATTATGCTTCGACGTGTATTGAGCTTTTGCATAACTTTATGCTTATCCATGATGACATTATTGATCGCTCGGACCTTCGCCGTGGAAAACCGACCCTGCACCGGCTTTTAGAAAAAGCAGCGGATATCCCCGAGCACAAACGGTTAGGCTGCGACTTGAGCATCGTTGCCGGCGACATCGTTTACGCTTTGGCCATCGATGCTTTTTTGTCAATCAACGAAGATCTTAAACGCAAAGAACGGGCGCTCAAATATTTTATCCAAACCGCTGTCTTTACCGCAATGGGTGAATTTGCCGATACGCTTCACGGCGTAAGAGGACTTAACAGAGTCAGCGAAAAAGATGTGTTTCTAAATTACACTCTCAAAACCGCGCGCTACACGTTTGACTGCCCTCTTGTCGTCGGAGCTCTTTTGGCTGGCGCAGACAACAAAGACATTAAAGCGCTCTCAAAACTTGGGCTTTTGATCGGACAAGCTTTTCAAATCCAGGATGATGTGATCGGAATTTTTGACACCGAAAAAAATATTGGCAAATCGATTTTAAGCGACCTTGCAGAATCTAAAAAAACGATTTTAGTCTGCCATGCCTACCGCGTCCTCAAAGGAAAATCCCGGGAGAAATTCCTAAAAATCTTTTTGAAAAATAAAAAAACCTACGCTGATCTCGTCGCCGTGCGCCAAATTTTTGTTGAAGCGCAAAGTCTAAGTTATAGCTTAGAACAAATCAATATTCG
>CAZWOH010000124.1:0-5964 GCA_964635405.1 uncultured Planctomycetales bacterium
CGCTCATACATCTTGCCGTAAGCCGTCAAGTAAAATGCATTGCTCTCTTGCGGCTCCAGTCCGCGCAGGCAATCTAGCTCAGCTTTAACTCGGCTTTTCTCTGCGTTAAGCTCAGAGAATCTCTGTATCGATAGAGGCTGTTGTTTGCATCTCGCTGTTTGCGAGATCGCTATTTTGTCTAGTGTTTTCATTCTGGTTGTTTTTGTCTTTTAATTAAACTGCCTCGCCATGAATTAGGATCTTTCCAAACTTCAAGTTTACTAATCCCAGACGGCTTCCAGCATGTTGCTGATAACGATGGCTCCTTATCATAAAAATAAATGTCACCATTCTCATCCGTAGCCATCCAGTTGGCCCACTCCGGCCAGTTGATTTCCTGCTCTTCGGATGATTTAAGTTCTGGCGTGATCTCCTCAACCCATACATTTATGTTATCTCTCGACCTGTAAAATATCCTTCCTGTGTTTGTTAAGGCCTGAAAATGTCCGTGTATTTCTGCTATCTGAATTATTTTCTCTTTCATAGGGATCACTTAAACATTGCTTCGAAAATTTTCTGCCGTTCCCAGCTATTCTCCAGATGTTTCTTTAAGTCTTTTATCATAGCGTCGGCTATAAGTTTGGTCACTTCTTCTGCGAAAATAGGAACAGTTGAAATAAGGCCATTTTTGCTTTCTATGAGCGCCAGTTGGATTTCTGGAATAATTTGTTCCTTCATAAAGGTTGAAACAGTCTCAGCTATAATCTGAGACATTTTGTTTTCAGCGTCTCTAATTGTCCTCTCTCTGAAACTTTGTTTTAAACCTTCCAGCACGGAAGGCAGCGTTGATTTTAGCGTTTCTTGCAACATTTCTTCAGTAATCATAATCCCTCCAAGTTATTAAATGCCAGAATCTCACTGGCTGCTGTTTCATGCTAGTTTTAGGCCATAGCCGCAACAGCTAAGAGAAAAGGCCAGGTTTATTACGGCTGTGGTACACCAGGAGGAGCTAACAACAATTAAACACTTCTTTTTAGGCCATGCCGAGAAAGCATGGCTTCATACTTTACTTTACCTTTTGATCCTTTCTTTGCCTTCATTGCTCTGGACTTAAAGTAGTTTTGCCTACTTGAGCCGCGTTTTTGTTTACAGCCCTTCCTATTTTCTTTGCTCATTTTTTCATTCCAATAAAAGTTAACAACTTGTGATAAATACTACCACAGTTGTAATTATTGTCAATGTTTTTTTTGATTATATTTTTTCACATGAGAAAAATAGACAGCCTTCCCGTTGACATTTCTCCCTAATATAGTAGTATTTTTAGGCATGGAAAAAACTCAAATTTCAAAAATTGTAAAACGCTCAATCCGCCGCGCGATTGCGATCTGCGGCACCCAGGAACTTCTGGCTAAGAAGGCTGGATTGTCGCAACAGGCTATTGGAAAGTACCTATACAATGGATCTATCCCGAGAGCCCAAAACGCGCTACGATTAAGCAAGGCCGTCAATGGCGAGCTGACACCGGCTGATTTCGCTCCAGATTGCTATGCCGGTATATTTCCTATGACTACTCTACTCGACGAGTAGTAATTTAGTAAACGGTAAAATAATGGATAGACAATAGATATGATTTATATCAAATGATGTTTAGCTAACAGTCTTGGGATATCCATAAATGGAATATCATCGCTAAAAGCATCGTAATTGGTCTCTATCGTAGCTGAATTAGATGGCTTTTGCTTCTGACTTACCGAGCTGTTTCCTTGCGCAGAATCGCTCTCAGAGCGGCTGTTTAGCATGTGCATTTCATGAACTTGAATAACGGTCCGGTATTTTTTCTCGCCGTCTTTTTCCCATTCCTGATATTCAATCTCGCCGATGACGTTTATCCGACTCCCTTTAGTCAGGTATTCAGAGGCTATTTTGGCTAGGCCTCGGTTAAATACCAGATTATGCCAAGATGTTTTTTCTTTATTCTCCCCAGTCTGCTTGTCTTTCCACCGCCTTGACGTAGCAAGCGAGACTGTTGTTTGCTGATCCCCATTCGAAAAGAAACGAGTTTCCGGATCTTTCCCGCACGAACCGATAAGTATTGCTCTGTTTAACATTTATTTTGTCTCCATAGCTTCAATTACACGTTTCTGATTATCCTTTACATCTGTCATCATGTCTCGGTAAAACTTTGGTATAGCAATCCAGGTTTTTTTTAGCGACTCCATGTCCTGGGCCTTTTTAATCATTTTGATGTACTCGTCGAATTTTACATCATCAATTTCAGGCTCTTGTGTTGGCGGCTGTTCATCGACATGCAAATCGCCCTTGTGCCAAAGGTCCAGGGCGGCACCAAAGCGCATTGCTGCATTCCGTAAGGCATCGCCAATGCGTTCCTTCATAGCATCGCCGCCGGTCTTGCCTTGGGCATCGCCATAACCCAATCGAGTCACGCCGCACACTGTAAGCTTAATCCACATCCCGCCGTTGTTATCAATTACTGGATAGCCTTTTTCGTCCAAGGCTAATGGCTCCCAGGTCCAAGCTGGATCGCAATCGAGCAGCCGGTCGGTCAATGCCGCATGACCTACATAGTCCAGATGCACGGCAGGCAATCCGTGATAGCCGCCGCACTCCTTGCAATTTCCTTTCGGAGAATCTTTTTTGTAAGGCTTCGGGAGTTTACTGATTTGGTGTTTTTGGAACGGCTCTCTCAACAATTCTAGTCCGGTATTTTTTTTCTCTGTCATTTTTCCTCTCCAGTAAAAAATTATTGTAGCGCTTGACCTACTGATTGTTTATGTTAAAATTCAAAACAATTATACCACAAGCTGAGGCTGATGCAATGAAAAAAGAAAAAAAAGACACCGTAATCCATTTTGCGGTAAAGATGGAAACAAGGGAAATGCTGCGTAAGCTAGCTAAAATACACGATCGGTCTATGACCGGCGTCATCGAGCAGCTTATCAAGAAGGAAAGTAAGGAATATGGTTTGATCGAATCGAGGGATTGAGTCATGAGCATGGGCTGGATATGCTTGCATAGAAGCCTTCAGGATCATTGGCTATTCAATATTGATGAGCCGGACAAATTTTTTGCCTGGATAGATTTATTGATGATGGCTAATCATAAGCCTGAGACGTTTATGATAAAAAACAAATTAGTTGAATGCAAAAGGGGGCAGGTCGCAAAATCTCAAATTACCCTTCAGAAGCGCTGGAAATGGTCTCAAAACAAATTAAAACGATTCCTGAATTTATTAAAAAATGACGGGATGATTGTTTACGAGACAAACGAAATCTCTACTATCATAACGATTTTGAACTATGAAAAGTATCAAAACATAGAGTCGGCTGAGTCTAGTAAAAAGTCTAGTAAATTTAAAAAAGTGTCTTTTTTTGATAAAAAAATGGACGACCAGGCGGACGAACAAAAACCATCAATAAGTGATTGTATTAAAAAACAAAATGGTCATGATCTTAATATAGGCGAACGACCAGACGGACGACCAGACGGACGACCAGGCGGACGTAGTGCGGACGACCAGGCGGACGACAAACAACAATATAACAATGAAAACAATGAAACAAATAATATTACGTTCGATGATTTCTACTCTGCTTATCCAAGAAAAACGGCAAGAGCATCGGCAGAAAAAGCATGGAAAAAAATTAGCCCAAGTTTATATGTGACAATTTGTCATGATGTGGCCATTAGGAAAGAGAAGGTATGGCATGATAAAAATTTTATTCCTCATCCGGCAACTTACCTAAATGGCAAGAGATGGGAAGATGAGATAGATGACAAAATAAAATTCCATAAATCAGCAATTAAAGAACAACCCAAAAAATACAAAGAGGCCTAAATAATGGACAAGCAACTTGAGTTAGAAGAAACGATTGTAGGGATTATTTTAAGGAACCCTAACATCATCTTATCGGAACCCATAGAAATCAGATGGTTTAAGCATCTTAAAAGACCTATTGAAGCAATGCTAAGAATGGCATCCGATGGGACAGAGATAGATGCACTGATGCTTTCCGAAAAACTAGGAAGAGGAACTTTAAGCGATGTTGTCAGGTGGCAAAAAGACACCCCTGGAGCTGCATCTAACTTTTCTAAATATCTTGAGAAAATAAAAGAGGAATTTAAGGCAGAGGCTATAAAAAATGCGCTTCAAAAATCTCTTTCTGAAATCGGAGATGGAGCAAAATCGAATGAAGTCCTTTCAGGTCTTTTATCGGATTCGAAATTCATACAAAACTATAGCGATAATCGATATAGATTCGTCATATCCGAAGCAATGAATAAATTTTTCGATTATCTTGACATGGCTTATGAGTCTAAGAAATCAGGTAAGTTATCGGTAAAGAGCGGAATACAAAGATTGGATAATGTTACCGGTGGCATGCATCCGTCCGATCTTATTGTTGTTGGCGCTAGACCTGGAGTCGGGAAAACCGCTTTTGGCATATCGGTTATATTGAATGCGGCTAGATCAGGTAAAAAAATAGGATTCATATCAACTGAAATGTCGGTTATTCAAATCATGAGTCGGTTAACAAGCATGGTATCAGGGACTCCGGCAGCAAAAATAAGAGAGGTCGATTTGAATGAAAACGATTTTAAATCGATCTCTGAAGCATCATCTGAGATTCTAAATTTTCAATTGTTTACATGCGATAATCCCATAATGACCGCTGGGGATGTTTCCATGCAATGCAGAGCATGGGATTTGCAGCATGGACTGGATCTTGTGATCGTCGATTACCTAACCAGAATAAAACCCGATAGACCGACAGGACATCATCACCTTGATGTAGCTAACGTGATTACATCAATGAAAAACCTGGCTAGAACGCTAAACATTCCGGTAATAGTGCTAGCTCAGCTTAATAGGAACATTGAGCAAAGGGCCGATAAAAGACCATTATTGTCAGATTTGCGTGATTCCGGGGTTATTGAGCAAGAGGCGGATGTTATTTTGATGCTGCATAGGCCATCATCGGATGAAATGAGCGAAGAAAGGAATGATCCTCAAATTCTAGTGCAGAAAAACAGACATGGAGAAAGCGATTATGTGGTTTTTTGTAAATTCGTCCCGGAAATTATGCGTTGGGAATCATTATGAGTCCTAACTTAGAGAAACTCGAAGCGTTAAGGAAAAAATCAAATGCGGATAATCGAGCTATTTGGACCCGAATCAAAACTGAAGCGCCGGATGTGGCCGCATTTCTGACCGAGGTTAACCAGGCGTTCGGCAAGCCGGAGGCGGTGAAGGTGGTGATCGGCGGCGATGTGGTGCTGGATAAGGGTGAGATGTTGCCGATGAGGACTCATACATCGAGGCGCAGGCGATGACTATGCTATTTGTAAAAAAAGAGGGCGGGATCATTAAGCCAATTGATGAACTGGCCGAAGATGAGCTACTAGAGCTGGCTAATGGCGAGTATAAATGCGAGTTAACCAAGGTTCGCAATATCAAGTTTCTAAGGAAGTTCTTTGCTCTACTTAACGAGGCTTTCAAGATTTGGGAACCGGAACTGATCGACGGAGACTTTGAGACACCGCGAAAGAGCTTTGACCGATTCAGAAAAGACTTGTGTATCTTAGCTGGTTTTTATCATCAATCGGTTGGCATTGATGGGCGGCTGCATTTCGAAGCAGAGTCGATCAGTTTTGCTAACATGGATGACGTGAAGTTTGAGAAGGTATACAACCAGGTGCTGAACGTGATTTTATCGCATGTGTTGAAGGGCTACAGCAAGACGGATCTGGAAGAGCGCGTTAATCGTGTATTAGGATTTAGCTGATGTTATTGGTTATCCCCTATCCGCCATCGGTTAACCGCATCTGGCGGCAATACAGAGGACGGACGATACTCAGCAAAGAGTACCGGGAATACCGGGCTATGGTGTCGAAACTGCTCGGCGTGAATCCGTCCCCATCGTCGGCAAGGATTCGGATTTGTATTTATGCGTACATGCCGGACAG
>CAZWOH010000125.1:0-5947 GCA_964635405.1 uncultured Planctomycetales bacterium
ATCATGGTTTCTTTAGTTTGACAGGAATGTTATAGACATAGGTGATTCCCTCTAAGACTTCGACTTCACTCTCGACTTTAACTGCCGGCAGATATTCTTTTGGAATCGAGCCAATCGAAATTCGAATTTTGTGTTTCCCGGGATCAATATTTTCAAAGAAGTAAGCCCCGCTAAAATCTGTTTTCGTGATTTCTCCCGTGTCGACCAAACGGACAACAATGTTGCCCAAGAATTTATCCCCTTGATTAGGAATACCGTCCCCATTAGCGTCAAAATAGGCAACTCCATAAATTCCCGACCGCGCCGTTAAGCCAAAATTGACAATATTTGCTTTGTTGTTTTGAATTGTAACATTCCGTGAGAGCGCAGTTGAGAAAACAAAACCCTGAGGAATCGTCCTTAGATCCAAACTCACGGCAACCTGTTTAGCTCTGACGGCAACCAAATACTCACCGTTATCGTTGGTGTATGTTTCCCAATTTCCAGCCACAACTTTGATTCCATAAATTCCCGGTTCCCCCTCGTCCTGTAAGGCGTTGCCATTGTAATCCTTATAAACAATCCCGCGGACTTCCCCAAGAGGATTCCACTTGAAAGGCAAATCCCACGAGCCTTTCATTCCTGTTGTCAGGTATAACTCGTCGAATGTCTGGCTATTTCGTGGCATCACATGCCGTAATTGACTGTCCAGATAAATTTCGATCCCCGGTTGAGGACGATACGTCAAACTTAAACTATGAGACACATTATCTTGCCCCGACAAAAAGCCAAATGGACTCGATGTGTACTTTTCACGATGATAGGAAATATCCGACGTAAAATAAAGCGCGTCTGTCAATTTATGATGATAATAAAATCCCGTATCCAGCGTCGCGGGGTTTGACAACTGGTCCGTTGTGACATCGCGGACCCAAATGTAATCATACGTAAAAAAATAAGATAAATTCTCTATTAAATTCGCCCGAAATCCGCTTCGCAAATTATAGCGGTCAAAATCCGCCGTCGGTGTTTCCTTATAACGGCTCCACTGCACGAGAGGGCCAGTAAACAACGTCAATGTTTTAAAACGGCCCAACTCAAATGTTTTTGAATAGGTAGCCCCAATCTGTGCGTTTTGACGCGGCGAAACAACTTGAGAATTATTTGAATAAGCGACATTTATTCCCCACTGAGACAAAGAATCCAATTGTTTGTTATACGAATTTGACCAATCAAAGTTAAGACCATGCGGATTATCGGGATTCGGCAGAGTACGGTCACGGTAAATATCCAAATAACCAGAAATATCCATCCCTGCAGGATTCCAGGAGTAATTCATCAATGTCCCGACTTGTCCTGCTGAATTTGCCGGGCCATAAATCGTCTGATACCCTTTTTCAATATCGCGCAAATTCAAATTCATTCTAAAATCTGAACGCTCAAAAGAAGAGGCTATTGTAGCGGCATAATGCTCATCATCCGACGCCAGTTCACCCAAAAGTCGGATTTCCTTTCTTTTGTGTGAAACCTGTCCTGAAATAACACGTTTTACAAAATCTTCCGGTCTGGCATCCCCCCACCCACGGACATAGTTTAGAGAATAGCTTGTTGGCTGCTCAGGATTTAAAGTTAATTTCGCTCCTTCCAAATAAGATTCTTGCTTCTGCGTTCCCCCGGAACCCAGAAAAATAAGCGTCGACTGATCCCGACCATAAAAATAGGAATAAGCCAAACGATGTTTAAAAGCATACGCATCTAAAAGCACTCCCCGAAAATATCGCCCGGGCAATGTCAAACTCGTCAGCCCTTTAAAAGCGTCATACCCGCGAATCGAAAAATCATTAAACGGCCCGATGTGACCGTCGCTTAAACCAATCGTTTGCCCGACGATTTCTGTCGAGTTAGGGTACATATAGGTATTAATCGCCGCGTCAAACTTACCATACGGCGTATCGCCAAAAACTCCAAGCCAATTTGTGAAGTTTACATATTGACGGGTCATGTCCCCTAATTTTGGTCCACGGTGCAGAGTATTCCAATTATTGCTATATTCGAGCTTAAATGGTTGCGCATCCGCCTGATAAAGTTTTTGTAATTTTGCAAGTTCATACGAGGATGTATAAACGCAGTGCACGTTAAAGGTCCATCGACCTTTTTTGTCCCAAACATACAGAATTGTATTTCCCCGTTTTAGACCTTTAAGTTTAAACCGATCCTGATTAATCCGAGACACCTCAAGGATTCCTTGTGTTACGGCAAGACATTTTTGAATATTATTACCAACCAAAATAATACTCTCATCGACCTTCAGCTCTAAAATCAGGTTTGGAAGCTTGCTCCAAAGCGCATCATTAAGCTTTAACTCCTGCTCATCACGAAAATTGAGCAAGTTACTTTGTGATCCCGATGGAACAATCGCACTTTTTGACTGCTTTTGTTTGACGAGTGGCGCTTTCGGATCATATTTGGCTACAGGCCGGCCAACACTATGCTTTGGAATTTTATTGAGCAAAGCCTGCTGTCGCGCTGTAACCTCAGGCTTGTCCTGGGCATTTTCATCGATCGCCTGATTATCAAAGGAAACTACAGATCTATTGTCGCCAGAGCTTAAAAGATCAACGGTAGTTTGATTATCCTGAATTCGTTTTAAGAAATTGATGTATTCAAGAGGTTTGTCGCGGGAAGGGTCAATCGCGTGGGCGGTTTTAAAATAAAAAAGAGCATCTTCGAATTTTTTTTCATACAGAGCATCCAGCCCAAGCTCCATATAATAGTTATAAATTCCTTCATATTCGGCATGGACCTTCGAGGGACACAGGACAATTTGAAAAAAAAGAAGCAGGACTAAAACAAACTTTTTTAGCATACCAAAAGTGATGCCCCCTTTTCGTCTCTTGTCCTAAAACACATTAATTCTTACAACAACAACAGCCAACTTACTACACAAAAACGATAATCATCGAAGATCAAATTAGTTAACTTTTGGCATAAGTAAAATCGTTGCGTCGGCTGTTTTAGTAAACTCCAGCTCATCGGTCAGACTTTCTCCATCGCCAAGATCAAATGTCGAAATAAGCGTATATGTCCCTGCCGCTAAATCTTTGCTTAACTCAACCAAATAAGAAGTTTTTTTGTCAGGCGGCAAATAAAATTTTTTAATATCCCCTCGATCTGCTACCATCCCCTCCTTATCCAAAACATAAAATGTCGAGTCGGGAATCATAAATACATTCCCAGTATTGGTAAAGTCGGCTGTGATTTGATTGCCGCTGACCTTATGATTGTCCATGACAGCGGTTCGCTTACTATCCGTTGATTCAATAAAAAATAACGATCCGATACGGGTTACGATACTTACCCCGATTTTAGTAGAAGCTTTTGCCCCCGACTCTTCCAAAAACAAAGTCCCATAATAACCGCCTTTGGCATCCTCAGGCATTTGTATGGCATAGCTGACTTTTTGCGTCCCACCAGGCTTTAATGTAAACTCTTGCGGCGAAAAATTAACAAAACGACTAGCTGAATAAGGCCCTGTGCCTGCAGCTGTAAAATCTTTTTTCCCTTCATCAAAAGGAGCAATATACACAAAGTCTTCCCAATACGCCCGCAGATGTATCGCTTTTTCTTTAGATGTATTATGAACGGTAATGGTATTAACAACCGATTCGGCAGGATTAGCCTTGATAACAATTTTTCCCTGTTCGATCATGACCTGCGCAAATACATTTGTAGCGCACAAGTTAAACAGCAAAAAACCGGTCAGACATAAAATTTTTGCCTGCATAAGCCCCTTTCTAAAATAAGAGGGCGAGGAGTTTCCCCCTGCCCTCTTACTTTATCATCTTTGCATACTTACACTTATACTAAAGTTGCTGTGATTTTAAAGGTCCCACCGTAGTTACCGACTTTATCAGCAGCCGTGAAAGGCGCAGATCCAGGAATTTTGGGATCATTTTTGTCAGCACCAGTTCCACCGATTGTTTCGCCTGTCGCTAAACCAACATAGACACGCAAAAAACCGCCGGAAACTTGATCATTGGTAATGGTAGGCAACGTACCGCCTAAACGGACCCCAAAACCAGACAAAGCTGTTTCTGTTGACCCAACAACTTTAACCGGGCTCATGGTTGCTTTTACGCCCAAACCATTAGTTTGGCCGACAGGATTTGTCTCCCCGGTATATGAAAACGTAATCGAGGAATACGTTGCAGAACCATCTGGAGCCAGATCAATTGCAAAATATTGATTTGCAAGATAAATATTATTCGTTGTGTCATAGTTCACAGTAAAGTCAAGGTTTTCGGATGGATTTTTTTCAAATTTCAAAGTCGGGCCCGAACCCGTAACCTTTGCAACATTAAATGTCACAGACGTTGCAGCCGGGATAGACACGGCAATCGGAAAAGTCCCGACTGAAGCAGCTAAAGCCACTGACGAAAAAGCCAGCACTCCTGCAACAGACAATATAATTTTTTTCATTTTTTTACCCTCTCTTAATTGTGAATTTAAAAACTTAACCTTTAACATTTTTTCTCCCCGATCCACCTCCTCTCATGAGAATTTTATAATTATAGTTCTCCTAAAGAATATTTTATCGTTGAACGATAATCTCCAGCTCGCATGCCATCAAAGGGTTTTAATTGATAGAGCACTTTAAATTCTTCAGGACTCCCTTTTGAATCCGAAAAAAATATTTCTTTATCCCCTTTTGGCACCGGAATAAAATCAACGGCTGAAATGACCGCTTTCGAATCGTTCGATTTCTGAACTTTATACATAAAATATTTGCCAGGAACATTTTCACCTTTTTCATTCGTCAAAAAATCAGGCAAATGCTGGATAACGGAATAGGGCCGCCCCAGGTTTGTATTAACTTTTACATTAACTTCTTTAAGAACGGGTTTTTGACCGGGCAAAATATTCGCAAAATTCATCGGCCCTTGCGGGAAATCCATAATAATTTCAAAAAGCGGAGCAATCAAAATATCAAGATCAATGTCAAAATCTTTTTGCAAAAATTCAGTTTCAACAGTGTAATGCACCCGGCCGTGATACGTTCCGGCCTTTTGTGATAACAGTTTTTCAGGGGTCAAAAAGAACTTGACCGAGAACGAATCTGACTGTTGACTTGATTTGTAAATGAGCTCCCGGGTACGGGGTATTTCAGCCGGGCTCTGAAAATTTAACTGACCTTGCTGACCACCACTATTGACAGTACCAAGTATACCAGAAGCTAATTCCAAATTCAAGTCATCTGCAGGATACCTGACCAGTTCTTGGTAGACCTTAACATTTCCTCCAAGATTTCCCGAAAAGCTCACAGCAACATCGGATGGGGTGTTTTCGCGGCTTGTATCAAGTCGAACCAAATTATAACCGTATGAAGATTCCAAATTGATTGCTAATTCCGAACTTGATTCTATAAATACAGTCATTTGAGTACTTTGCCGTTCTCCACCGCCTATCGGCCGCACCGTATATAATATTTGGCCATTAAAACTGCCAGAGTCCGCCAAAAGTGAAGTATTCACACGATAAATAACCGTAAATGAATCACCTTGCCCACTAACAGACGATGTAAACAACAACTGCTCAGCGCTGTTAACCGGCTCAAAACTTTGTAAATAAATTGTCCCCGCTGTATTTGATCCTTGCTGCACATTTGCTTCAAGAACGGGACGGTTAAGCGTTACACCACGTTCATTAGTAAACGGGCTAATAACTTGCTGATAGACCTGGTATTGAACTGCATCCGTTGAAGTTACACGGATTCGAACTTCTTTACCAATGTTGGAACTTAAGTCGCCGCGGCTAAATCGAACATCACTGCCACCACTGATTGGGACAACGGAAAAATCCAAAGTAGCATTTGCTCTCGTCGTAAAACTAAAAAAACTCACCAAAACTATGATAACAAAAACGAAATGACGAAAAATAAATTTTTGCATACACGTATTATACATAACTA
>CAZWOH010000126.1:0-5946 GCA_964635405.1 uncultured Planctomycetales bacterium
TATGATTTGGACATGATAGACGGTTTTATTTTACGCAATGTGATGACTCCAAATCCATTTGTTTTGTCAGATTCATGTTCGCTTGCCGATGCGATTGGGCCTATGGTCAACAGTAAATACGGGTGTATCCCGGTTATTGATAAGAATAAAAAACTTTGCGGAATTATCACCCAGTATGATATTTTAAAGATGGCTCAGCAGATCCTTGAGGAGGGTAAATAATGTATTAAGCGAGGGTAAGCCTATGGCCGGGTATATCGCGAAAGATAAACAAATCAATCTTCTTTTTGCCGAATCCGAAAAGATGTACCGAAATCTCGTTGAGTCGGTACGCAACGGGATTTATATGGCCGATGTGAATGATACGTTGTTTTTTGTTAACCAATCGTTTGTTGATATTTTAGGTTATCAAAGCAAGGATGAGCTTTTAGGCCGCAATATTGCCAAAGACCTTTATCGCCACCCGCAAATGCGTGAAGAGTTTTTGCGCCAGATGCAAAGCAGTTGTTTTGTCCGGGATTATGAATTTGAAGTTATCCGTCGGGATGGAGCCATCGTAACTCTTTTGGGGACAAGTAATTTTATCCGCAATGATCGTGGGGACGTGATTGGAGTTGAAGGCATTGTCCACGATGTCAGTGAAAAAAAAGCGCTTGAAGCAAAACTTCAGAACGAAAAAATCAAACTTGAGGAAATTCTTGGGTTCGATGAACGGGTGACCTCTATCCGTAATCTTGACCGTTTGGTTGATTTTGTTGTTGAAAAAGCGACGGCTATTTTGCAGGCCCAAAAGTGTTCGCTGATGCTCTTTGATGAAACTGTCAATGAATTATGCATCAAGAGTGCGATTGGTTTAAGCGAAGAGGTCGTTACGCAAACCCGCATCAAGCTTGGCGATGCGATTGCCGGCCGTGTCGCAAAAGATGGGGTGGATGTTTTAGTCAAAAACATTGAGTACGATTCTCGTTTTGAACGGCCTAATTGCTCGTCGTATCATGGCCGGTCTTTTATGTGCTCACCGATTAAGCTCAATGGCCGTTTGATCGGGGTGGTCAATATTGCCGACAAAAAAGCCGGGGCCGAGCAGTTTAGCGAAACGGATCTAAAAATTTTGAGCGCTATTGTCCGTCAGGCTGCCGTAGCCATTGAAAACGCCAAGCTTTACCGCGAGCTTGAATATCTTTCTGTCACGGATCCGCTGACTAATTTGTGGAATTACCGCTGTTTTATCAATAGCGTCGACGAAGAAATCCAGCGCTTTAACCGGTTTGCGAATACTTTTTCTCTTTTAATGATAGACGTCGACAATTTTAAAATCTACAATGACACCTATGGCCATCTGGAAGGCGACAGTTTTTTAAAGGCGCTCGGGCATATTTTTATAAGTCATTTGCGTATCCTGGATAAAGTTTGTCGCTACGGCGGAGATGAGTTTGTTGTTCTTTTGCCGAATACAAATATCAAGCAGGCGGCGATTGCGGCCGAAAAATTACGTATGGCCGTCGAGCGATATGAATTTAAACGTCCAATGACTATTAGCATTGGGATTGCGCAATATCATAAATCGCTTTCTCGCTTTGAATTGATTATGCGCGTTGACAGAGCTTTGTATCAAGCCAAGCATCAGGGCCGCAACAAAACGAACTTGCATGGATAATCTAGAGGATAATGTGAGCGAAGAAAAAAAAGAAGAACCTGTCATCGATTCACCGCCACCGATAGAACAAACGCCGAGTCCTGCCGCAGATCCCAAAATGATTTTGCAGGAATTGGAAAAAAGTGCTACAGGGGATACTCCTTCTGTCGCGATGTCTGCGAGTGCGGATGTTGCCCCGGATACGCCGCTTATTACGGATGCGATGCGTCGTTTAGACGAACTTTTGGCGCGTTTTCGAAAGTGATAAACTTTATCCGCATAAATTTTTCCTAAAATCTCATGGTCGCCCATTTTTTTAAGAAAATAAAATTTTGTTTTGGCATTGCCATACTGCTTTGCGCACTTGCCGGCGGATATTTTTATTTTATCAACTCCGTGAAAGCAGATCGTTACCAGTTATTTAATCCCAAAAAAACGATCACCTGGGCGCAGTCGCAAAACAGTCTTTATCGAACTCATACGCACCGCAGTGTTGATAATATCCTTCTCTCCGAAGATGCTTGGGCCGATTATGATTTTTCGGCTAAAATCGCAAATCCTGGGGATTGCGGGTTTCTCTATGATTATCTCGACGCTAATAATTATCATTTTGTTTACTTTCAAAAAAAGCCTGGGGTCATTACCGCCGGAGAATTAAAAGAATCAAAAGTGCATGTTATCAAATCGCTGGCTTTTGATTTGCCGGCATTGTTGGATATAACTGTCAAAAAACAGGACGGCGTTGTGAGCTTTACCGTCAATGGGAAAAAAGTTTTTGAAAGCAAGACAGAGGCTGCGGCGGGCAAAATTGGACTGATGGTCAACAGCGGAGATTTGCCGCCGACGATTTTTCACCAGATTGCGATGCGAGGGACGCTTCTTAATGGAAAGTTTCTGACAGCGCAGGTGAGTGTCAAGTCTGAAAGTGGCGTAATCCACGCGTTTAAATCGTTGGTCCCTTTTTATCTGGGTTTTTGTCTTATTGTCATTTTGTTCCCGTTTCTTTTGTCACGGGGGTCTTTTTTTCAAAGGGGTATTGCCGAAAAGAAAAAGGCATTTTTTCTCTCGAGCTGTCCCTATTTGCTTCATGTTTTTTTAGCGGTGTGTTTCTTCTGGCCTTTTTTTGCCCGGGGAGAAGTCGCTGTTTTTAGCTATGATAATCTTGGTGAAATCTATCCGCTTTTTTATTATGCCCAACAAAATTTTCTTAATATTTTGCACGGTCATCAGCCTTGGTTGTGGAATCCTCTGATCCAAAACGGTTTTCCGTTTTATTCCAATCATTGGGACATGATTTATTATCCGCTCAATTGGCCGGTGTTTTTTTCTGCGCCAGAAAATTTGTTGACGGCACTGACATGGAAATTTTTTTTGGAAGTTGTCGGGATTGGTATTTTTGCCTACGGATTTTTTGTCATCGAGCTGCAGAATAAACGCTGGGCACTTTTTTCGTCGGTTGCGTATCAGATGTGTTCATTGCTTATATTTACCATGGGGATTTTTCCGGCAACCTCAACCTATTTTGCGATGACGTTTTATCTGTATGTCCTGTGGTCGGCCAAAGCACGGCGAGCTTTGACAAATTTCCTGCTTTTAGTTTTTGCGGTTGTCCTTATTTTGACTTCGGCTAATGTTGCTTTTATTTTTTATGCGTGTTTGGCCTTAGCGGTCATTTCCATTTATCGGTTCTTGTCGGTTGGTGATGAGGGGAAAAAACTTTTTGCGCTGACAGCTTGTGGCTGGGCCACAGCAACGCTGATCTGCAGCGTGCGTATTTTTTCGTGTTTGGCTGGTGTGATGGGGAGCAATCGGATGGTCGAAAATTTTTATACCATCCATGACCGCTCCTATATGGCGCTGCGGCTTTTTATTCCTGAAATTGCTGGCTGGATGGGGCCGGATGCGCTCAATGTCCTAAAGTCGCCGAATTTGAATTTGATTTATAGCCAGTTGGAACTTCCTTCGTCAAATCCGCAAAATAGTTTTTTTGTTTATTTTGGTGTGTTGCCGGCGCTTTTGCTTGTGGCAAGCTTTTTAACTGCGGCGAAAGGCAAACAGACTTTTTGGAAAATTTATAGTTTGGTTGTTCTGGCGATTGCGCTTTTGTGGCAGCCGATCTGGGGTATTTTAAGCATTCTGTGTTTGCCGCTTAATCATTATAGCTATCATATGATCATTTTACCCGTCGGTATTTGTGCCCTGGTTGGGTATGGCGGCATTGCTTGGGAAACAGGACAATGGGAGAACACGCATCTCTATCGAAACCTTAAAGTGTTTTTAGGTTTAGCGGTAGCGTACGGCTGTGTTTTTTTAACGTATTTGTTTCCAGCGTTGGCTTTTTCAACTCGGATTGTTTTTTTAGCTGTTGGGTTGGGAATCGCGGTTTACTATACGCTGCGGTATCGAAATATTTTGTCCGGTGAAAAATTCTTAACGTTGATCGGCGGTGTTTTTCAAACTTTGGTTTTGGCACTTTTGATTCTGACGACGCTCTTTCTAACCCTTGCGCCGATTCCCAAAAAGGAAACTCTGGGGGGGACGCTGATCTTGCCGTTTTTATGGCTGGCCGCTATCGTGTCGATGATTTTAAGTTTTTATAGTCGGCCTCAAAACCCGTTAGATTCGAAAAAATTGATCGCCTCCAAGCTTGCCGGACTGTGCATGGCGTTATTGTTTAGCGGAGTTGTCGTTTTTTCTCCGGCGGGAAATGTGGTTTTGAGTTTGGAGTTGCCGTTGCGGGTTTATACGTTAGATCTTTGGGTGGGGATTTTGCGTTTGTGTTTGATCATGGGGATTGGTTTTGGGGGTTTTCGATGTATCACAAAAAAACTTTTGTCGGTCAATCTGGTTTTTATTATTTTTCTTACCTTTACGGCGATGGATCTGATTGTCTTTAACGCGCGGTTTAATAACATTACTTCTCCGTTTTATTTTAAAAATGCGTTTTATCCAAAACCGTTTAATTATCGGGATATAAGTGTTCAGTTGCGGGCTCAGATGGATTTAGTCAATTATCGGGTGAGCCATCAGGACCGGCAGGATTTTAATGCGAACAAAAATCTCGTTTTTGGTATGCCCAGTTACACTGGGACCGTCGGGTACATGACCAGACGGTTTTCAAAACTGCTGACAGCTTTTGGGTATGTGGATGGAATTTATATGCTTTACCCGGAAGATGCGACGGACAATGCGCGCTTTTTGGATTTGTCGGCGGTACGTTATGTCTTTGATGAGAACGGAAACTTGCTCCAAAGGCCCAGTGCGTTTGGCCGATTAAATTTCTTTTTTTCGGCGGAAACAATCCGTGATGACGACAAGCTTTTGGCACGTCTTAAGGACAGTAACTTTGACGCACATAAAACGCTTTTGCTCTCAGACTCGACGCCACTGACAAGCGCAGAGTTAAAAGAGGCGTTTGCCGTTGCCATTGATCAGACCAATCCCAATAGGGTAGAGAGTCATTTTGCAGCTTCTTCGTCGGGGTATTTGCTTTTTGCTGATTCCTATGACGAAGGATGGAAAGCCTATTTAAACGGTGTTCAGACACCGATTCTGCGGGCGAATTATAATTTTATGGCGTGCGTGATCCCTTTCCCCGGTGAGTATACGATTCGTTTTGTTTATGATCCGCCGGAGTATAAACGCAATCTTCTCCTGAGCTTTGGGGGAACTGGCCTTTTCTTTTTTGTTCTTTTTATTGGCGGAATACAAAAATTTTTTAATAAAAAGAAATAAGTTTTTAAATTTATAGTTGTGTGTATCATGGAAACAAGTGATAGCAATGTCAGTTGTTTCTCTCAAGGGGATGCGATGGCTTTTAAAAAAACAAAATTTTTGGGATGGCTGCTTTTAGTCTCGGTGTGTTTGCTTTTTTCTTTTTCATGTGAAAAAAACTTCGGTCAGCAATTCCTTTATAATAAAGCGCGTAATTTACATGATCACGGACATCTTGATCAAGCCATTGAAATTTATAAGAAAATTCTCGCGACAGAAGGGGAGCATAGCGAAGTTCATTATGATTTGGGTGTAGCCTTTGCGGATAAAGGGGATATTGCCAATGCTAAGACACAGGTTGAAATTTTGCGAAACTCCGGGCGGTCTGACTTAGCTGATGTTCTTGACAATATCATCCGTGACTCTAATTCGCAGCGCGTTCGCAAAAGACTGCAGGGAGAGTACGATTCAAAGAAAGAGAAATGATCATCGGGTATAAACTTCGTAAGAGATTCCTTTAAATAAAATATGAACGCCCTTGAAATTACAAATCTGACCAAGACTTATGCCAACGGCACGCAGGCTTTGAAGAACAT
>CAZWOH010000127.1:0-4711 GCA_964635405.1 uncultured Planctomycetales bacterium
TCCTTTTAAGGCGAATAGCGCCATAGAGGCGCCAAACAATTGAGCCGAAAAAGGACTCTATCCGTCGTAAAATGCGAAAACAAATACGATAAACAAATTTATGCGCACACGCCAAGATATTGAAGCATTGGAACGCAAAGTACTCGCCCCTTATGCGATGAAAAGCGCTGATTCCGGCGAGCGGATACACAAGGAACCCTCGCATCCTGTGCGAACATGTTATCAGCGTGACCGCGACCGGATTGTCCACTCTGAAGCTTTTCGCAAACTCGAATACAAAACGCAAGTTTTTACAATTCTCGAGGGAGATTATTACCGCACGCGCCTGACGCATACCATTGAGGTGGCGCAAATCGGCCGGACGATTGGCCGCAATCTGATGCTCAATGAAGATTTGATTGAAGCGATTGCGCTTGCCCATGACCTTGGCCATCCGCCGTTTGGCCACGCGGGCGAAGATGCCTTGGACAATATTTTAAAAAAAGCGAAACTCAAAGGGTTTAATCATAACAAGCACAGTTTTGAAATTTTGACGCGTTTGGAAAAACGTTATCCGGATTTTGACGGGTTGAATTTGACGCCTGAGGTTTTGGTTGGAATTTTGAAACACAAAACCACTTATGACTTGCCGGGCAGAGCCAGGCAGTTTTTTAATGACGGGACGACGTTGGAAGCCCAGGTTGTCGATCTGGCTGATTCGCTGGCGTATCTTAACCATGATATCGACGATGGCTTGACGTCGGGATGTATCACGCAAGACGATTTGATGAAAAGTGTGCTTTGGCAAAAAGCTCTTGCGCGCATCGGTGGAACAAAAAATTTTACAAATCGCGATATGCTCAAATATCAGGTTGTCAAAGCGCTTATCGATATGCAAATTACCGACCTTTTGCATTTTACCGATGAGCGTTTGAAAAAAATTGGTTTTCGTTCTGCTGAGGAAGTCAAAAAGTACCGCAAGGATGTCGTCGCTTTTAGCCCCAAAATGTCGCAAGAACGAAGCTTTTTGCAGAGCTTGCTTAATCAAAAACTGTATCATCATTATCGGGTCGTGCGCATGACCTCTAAAGCGCAGCGGATCATCGACGATCTTTTTGCGGTCTATTTAAAACAGCCGCATCAATTGGCCCCTCAGGTTTATTCGCGGGCCAAGCGGTATTCGAAAAGCGAAAAATATGAAACGATTTGTAATTATATTGCTTCGATGACGGACCGGTATGCGCTCGAGGAGCATAAAAAATTTTTTAACCCTTACGCGTTAGTGTAGACATGCAAAATCATCAACAGCCGAAAAAGAATTTTAAAAATCCTTATAAGCCCATTTCGCTACCCAAGCGCTATCGCATGGTTTTGTCGGCGGTGCACATGGTTTATCGTTTGGTCAACTCGACGTATAATGTCCATGAGTTGACCTTGCGCTTGACGCGGTTGCTCTGCCAGTTTATCAAGGCGAGTTCCGCCAGCGTCTATATTCTTGATCCGCAAAAACGTAAAGTTACGCTCGTGGCTATTTTTAATAATCAAATCAACATTTTGCTCGACAAACGCCACGATTTAAAAAATATCAGCGACGTTGAGATGCGCGTTACCGAAGGGTATCCTCTGATTGACAAACGTGTCATTGGTTTGCCGCTGATTGCGGATGAAAATATCGGCGCGATTTTTGTTGAACGCAAAAACAGCGAGCCGCCGTTTACGGATTTTGACCGTGAAATGCTTTCTGTTTTCGCCGAACAAAGTGTGACGGCGATTAAAAAACTCCAGCTTTATGAAGAGCAGCAAAAAACGATTATGGGCAGCATCCAGTTTATTGATAAGCTCCTCGAGAGAAAAGGTTATCAGGCCCTGGCACATGCGCCGGCTTATTTTAGTATTATGAAAGCACTCGCTGAAAAAATGAGTCTTGGACAAGAGGCCATCGATTGTTTACAATATGCCAGCATGTTGCATGATGCGGGTGCGGTGGATGTTCCGTTTGAAATTCTCTCCAAGACAAGCAAACTTACGCCGGAAGAATTTAAGATCATTCGTGATTTGCCGATGAAGAGCGCGGAATT
This sequence comes from uncultured Planctomycetales bacterium, assembly GCA_964635405.1. Taxonomy (GTDB): domain Bacteria; phylum Omnitrophota; class Gorgyraeia; order Zapsychrales; family JANLHA01; genus JADLGJ01. The sequence continues at coordinate 2,058 of CAZWOH010000127.1, forward strand.
AATCAAACCGGTCGCTTTTTTGCGTCCTGTTTTGCCGATTATTTTATATCATCGCGAAAAATATGACGGGACAGGTTATCCGTCGGGATTAAAGAAAGAACAAATCCCCGTAGGGGCCAGGATTATGGCGGTCGTGGATGCGTTTGAAGCGATGACGCGCGGCCGTCCGTATAAAGCGAAGTTGACTTTAGCCCAAGCGCTTGATGAGCTTTTGCACAACAGCGGTACCCAATTTGACCCGAAGGTTGTGAAGTGTTTTAGCGAGCTGTATAAGCAAAAAAAGTTCCGAAAATTCTTGAGTAAACTCCAATAAGTCTTTATATAATACTCCCATGAATATCCATTTTGGCAATCAATCCCAGTTTGAACTTTTTCCCGGGACCACCGGCGAACCTATCGAAAATACGGCGCCGCGTTTTATTTTTAGCCGCATTGTGCTTACCTTTGAAAACCTCGTCGTGGTTTTTGTTTTTGTGATTGTTTGTTTGATCGTCGCTTTTTCGATCGGCGTTGAACGCGGACGTATGAAAGCGCGTTTGGCCCGACCGGTCGCCCAGTTGACAACGCCGTCGACGGTACAGACAAGTGTCATGCCTAATGCGCAAATTGCCCTTGTTGCCCCCAGTGTGCCGGCTGTCAAGCCATTGGCACAGCCGGTTGTAAACGCACAAGCTTCTTTAAGGACAGTTCCCTCATCGGTAAGCGTTGCACCTGCGCTTATGCCTAAGCCGGTTGACCGAGAAAAAGATGTTGACAAAAGGTACACTGTTCAGGTAGCATCTTACAAAAAAGAATCCATGGCCCAGAAGGAATCGCAGGATCTTAAGCGTCAGGGCTTGGCCAGTTTTGTGGCGGTTAAGGGAAATTATTCGATTGTCTGTGTCGGAAGGTTTTCGACCCAAGAAGAAGCCAAACAAATGTTGGGCAAACTTAAAAAACGTTACAAAGATAGCACGATAAGGAGTTTATAATGTCGCTACACTCGTCACTAAAAATTGATACTGCCGGAGCGCAACAGCGTTCTGTTTTAACGCGTATCGAACGCATGAAAGAAATGATGAAAAAAGGACTTTGGAAGGAAGATCGCAGTGCAGTTGGCCTTCCTAAGACAAGAATTCTGAAGGTTAAGGCGCGCAAAGCCGTTAAAGAAGCGGCTCCTGCAGAAGGCGCTGCTGCGGCAGCTCCTGCGGCTGGGGCTAAGGCTGCACCGGCTGCCAAAGCGGCTGCACCGGCTGCGAAAGCTGCTGCTCCTAAGAAATAAATAATGAAGAAAGTTCTTTTTTTAAGTTTAAGCCTCTTGTGTTTTGGTATTTTTGACTGCCAAGCAGAAGAGGCTTTTCCTTTTGTTGCCCGAGTGACGGCCAAGACGGCGAATCTGCGGGCCGGTCAAAATGCGAATTTTGAATTGTTAGGCCAATTAAAAAAAGACGATCAAGTTGTTGTTGTCGCTGCGAGTTTTGATTGGCGAAAAATCAAGCTTCCCCTTGAAGCCAAAGCCTATGTCAGTAGCCAATTTATAAAGGAATTAGGCCAGGGAATTGGTGAGGTGACCGGCAATCGCCTGAATATCCGCGCAGGCGCTTTAGCTAATGCCTCGATCATCGGACAGCTTAAAAAGGGCGACTTGGTTGCAATTCTTGAAAAAAAGGAAAACTGGTATCGCATTCAACCACCGGACCAAAGTTTTGGATGGGTGTCCAAAGATTTTATCGAATTTCAGTCAAGCGAAATTCCCAGTGCCCGTTTGGTCCAAGCTCCTGCTGCCGCAGAGGCAATTGGAAAGACTCCCGCGGACAATGCGTCGGTACAAAGTCCCTCTGACCTTGTTTTAGCCAGTGGAGTTGTCGAAAATTTGGGCATTAAAACAATCTCGTTAGACATTCGGCATTCTGTGCAAAGCGACGGAAAAACATATGCCCTTCAAGGGTACCGGCATATTTTAGACGGCTTTCTCAATCAGAAAGTTAAAATTGAAGGCAAACTTCAGCCGGACATCAAATCCGAAAATCCTGTTCTGCTTGTGACCAAAATCACGCTCGTTCTCTAATTTTTTGTACCAACGCGTTTATGAATCCTGAAATTTTACAGACTTTAGAAATTATTTTTGTCCTGGGCACTGCCGTTATTTTGCATGAATGTGCGCATGGCTGGGTGGCCTTAAAGTTTGGCGACCCGACGGCAAAACTGTTGGGCCGGCTGACGCTTAACCCGTTTAAACATATTGATCCGATCGGAACAGTCCTTGTGCCGATTATTACAAAGTTGACTTTAGGGTTTCCTTTTGGCTGGGCCAAACCGGTGCCGGTTAATTTTGCAAATTTGAATAATCCCAAACGGGACATGATTTTTGTCGCCTTAGCTGGGCCTGCGGTCAATATTGTCTTGGCGCTTGTCGCGAGTGTTTTAATTCATATTGGGCCGAATATTTTCGAGTTGGCTGTAAAAATTAATCTTATGCTCGCAATTTTTAATATGATTCCGATTCCGCCGTTAGACGGTTCGCGTGTCGTCGCCGGGCTTTTGCCGACGAGTTTGGCCAGAAAATATTTATATTTAGAACCGTTTGGTTTTATTATTGTGATTGTGCTTTTGCAAAGCGGTGCGCTCGACTTTTTGGGCGGCTTTGTGATGGTGATGGCAAAAATTTTGATTGG
>CAZWOH010000127.1:4811-5867 GCA_964635405.1 uncultured Planctomycetales bacterium
GCGATGGCTTTAAACCTTAAAGTGAATTTGCGTGAACATAGTTATAAAATTGTCATCGGGCAGAAAATTTTGCCCAATCTTGGGCTTGAGCTAAAAGGCTTAAATTTAAGCGGCCAGGCGCTGGTCATCACGCATCCGAAGCTTAAAAAACTTTATGGAAAAACTTTAGAAAAAAGTTTGGTAACCCAAGGGTTTGGGGTAAAGTTTTTTGAAGTCCCCGAGGGTGAAGAGAGCAAATCCGCCAAAACGTATATCGGACTTTTGGAAAAAATTGCGCGCTTTGACGTCAACAAAAATATTTTTATGATCGCGTTAGGCGGCGGGGTCGTTGGGGACCTTTCTGGTTTTGTGGCTTCGACTTATCGGCGCGGTGTGCCGTTTGTGCAGGTTCCGACGACATTGCTTGCGCAAATCGACTCGGCAATAGGCGGCAAAACAGCGATTGACCTTCCCGTCGGAAAAAATTTGGTCGGCACATTTTATCAGCCGCGACTGGTCTTTAGCGACGTTGCTGTTTTAGCAACGCTTGATAAACGCCAGATTCGCAATGGCCTAAGCGAGGCGGTGAAATACGGAGTTATTGCCGACCGGCGACTGTTTGATTATATCAGTCGAAACGTTTCCAAACTTTTAAATTCCGACGAGAAAGTTTTAGAAGAAATTGTTTACCACTGCAGCCGTATCAAGGCGAAAGTCGTCGAGCAGGACGAAAAGGAAACCAAGGGCTTGCGCACGATTTTAAATTTTGGTCATACCGTCGGGCATGCGGTTGAGGCGGCAGGGAAGTTTCGGATTTATCAGCACGGGGAAGCGGTTGCGTTAGGAATGAGGGTCGCCGCCCAACTGTCTGTACGCCTTAATTTTTTAACGCCAAAAGAAGCGGCGATCCTAGGCGGGGTGCTTTCGGAAATTGGCTTGCCCGAAAAAATAGCGGGTGTTAAATTCTCGGAAGTTTTAGAACATATGGCGCATGACAAGAAATTTAAGTCAGGAAAACCTCGTTTTGTGCTCGCCACGGGATTGGGAAGCGTCAAGGTCGTCGACGGCATTTCTCTT
>CAZWOH010000128.1:0-5763 GCA_964635405.1 uncultured Planctomycetales bacterium
GCGGATTTTTATGGCTGCGAAACGGGGATCAACACCCGCGAAATTTATAAAGCGTCTCGGTTGGTGAGTAAATTGACCGGTTTTGTGGTGCCGCCGAATAAGGCGATCGTCGGCGCTAATGCTTTTCGTCACGAATCGGGGATTCATCAGGACGGGGTCTTGAAAGAAAAGTCCACGTATGAAATCATGAGCCCCGAAGACGTCGGTGTTCCAGTCGGGAATTTGTTCTTGGGCAAACATTCCGGCCGCCATGCGTTTAAAGTGCGGTTAAAGGCTCTGGGGATTGATTTAAAAGAAGAAGATTTAGACAAAGCGTTTGGAGAATTCAAAAAACTGGCAGACCAGAAGAAACAGGTTTTTGATGAAGACCTTTTGGCCATCGTGGATGATGAGGTCAAAGTTTTAAAGCCTGTTTGGGAATTGGTGGATTTTACCAATACCAGCGGCATGAAGATCAAGCCCAAAGTGAGTGTCACATTAAAATGTAAGGGCAAAAAAATCGCTAAATCCTCCTCGGGCGATGGTCCGGTGGATGCTTGTTATAAAGCGATCGATAAGATTACGGGCGTTAAAAGTGAATTGTTGGACTACGCGATTGTGTCCGTCACCCATGGGCAAGATGCTTTAGGCGAAGTTTCGCTGAAAGTCAAAATTAACGGCAAAAGCGTCATTGCCCGCGCCGCAAGCACCGACATTGTGATTGCCTCAGCCAAGGCGTATTTAAACGCGATCAACAAAGTTATTGCTACCGCATAATTCGATTTGTAGGGAACAGGCATGCCTGTTCCCTACGAGTTAATATTCATGACAAAAGCGACCACAACGTACGGCATTATCGGTTTTCCCGTCGAGCATAGTCTATCGCCTCTGATGCACAACACAGCTTTTAAAGCGCTTAAAGTCAAGGCCGTGTATCAGCTTTTTCCATTGCAGGAAGAAGAGATCGCAAAATTTTTTAAAGACTTAAAAGAAAAAAATTCTCCGATTTTTGGCTTGAATGTCACGGTCCCGTACAAAGAAATTGTCATTGATTATTTGGATAGCGTCAGCGCCTTTGCCAAAAAAGCCCAGTCGGTCAACACCATTGTTATTGATGAAAACCGCAAGCTGGCCGGTTACAATACCGACGGGCCCGGGTTTTTAGCGCATCTGGTGGAATTGGGATTTAATACCCGCGGCAAACGGATAGCGATTTTAGGCGCGGGCGGGACGACCCGCGCGATTTTAGCGTCCCTTTGTTTGATCCCCGAACGGGCAGAGTCTATCCGCATTTATAATCGCACAGAAGAAAAAGCCAAAGCGCTTGTCCATGATTTGTCCCTGCATATGGATGTGAGCAATGTCGCCGTGGTTTCTTCGATCGATGATCTTAATATTGAACTTTCGGATCTGTTGATCAACACAACATCCGTCGGGTTAAGCGATCCGCAAGCTTGTATTGTTGACAAAGAGCTTCTGCATCGGGACATGCTCGTTTATGATGTGGTTTATAAGCCCAAAGAGACAATGCTTTTAAAGTTTGCCCGCGAAAAAGGGGCCAAAACCGCCAATGGGCTGGGGCTTTTGTTTTATCAGGGGATCTTATCGTTGCAGCATTGGGCAGGTCAGGAATTGCCGGATGAGATTAAAGATAAAGTCCGCAGCGTTTTAGAGAAGGGATCAGAAAAATGACCGAGATTGTTTTAGTCGAAAGTTTTATTTTTTTCCTGGGCGCTTGTATCGGCAGTTTTCTTAATGTTTGTATTGTCCGTTTGCCAAAGGAAGAATCTGTCGTCAAGCCTTCCTCGCATTGCGTGGCTTGTAAAAAACCGATTGCGTGGTTTGATAATATTCCGCTCTTTAGTTACATCGCTTTAGGCGGCAAATGCCGGCTTTGCAAGGCGAAATTTTCGATCCGTTATTTTTTTGTTGAGCTTTTGACGGCGGTGACATTTCTTGTATTTTATAAAGTTTTTGGATTGACTTGGGTCACGTTTGCGTATTGGATCATGGTTTCGGGGTTTATTGTCGCGACATTTGTTGATTTTGAACATCGGATCATTCCCGATGAGGTGAGTGTCGGTGGAATGATTGTCGGGTTGATCTTAAGCTTTTTTATCCCGCAGTTGCAAGGGTTAATTTTAGAACAAGGAAACTGGCTGATTAATCTTAAGGCGCTGGGGTTTTCGGTCGTCGGTGTCTTAGTCGGTGGCGGCTCAATTTATTTGATGGGGTTGGCGGGGGATTTGATTTTTAAAAAAGAGTCGATGGGCGGCGGGGATGTGAAACTGATGGCGATGATTGGCGCTTTTATGGGATGGAAATTAGCACTTTTGACATTTTTTTTAGCACCTTTTTTTGGTGCGTTTTATGGTATTGCCGAAAAAATCCGCACCAAGGACAGCGCAATTGCGTATGGTCCTTTTATCGTTCTGGGCGCTTTAATGAGCTTATTTTACGGCCAAAAGATTATCCTCTGGATCTTAAGCGGCTATGGCCTGCGGTAATTTACTGCAAATCACCCAAGTTTGTTTTTTTGTATTTCAAATTATATACTTAACTGACGTCATTGTTTGAGTCGGTAACAGAATTACTAAAATCCTTTATGAAAAACTGTAAGCAAAGATTCTTTTCCCGCATTGTGAGCGTATTTATTCTGCTTGCCTTTTTAATTGGCCAGACTTTAACTCCGCCTATTGGGCTTGCCGCAAATGAGATGGGAGTTCTTTTGGGCAATTCGCCTACGGTTGCTTTTGCTCCGCCGGTTTTGCTGGGGCTTAAAGTCCATCCCGAAAATCCGCTTCTCTTTGATTTTATCGTTGACCGTGGTCAAACTAAACTTTCTGACGAAGAATTTAAAGCCGAAACCCAAAAGCTCGTCGAATATTTCTTTGCCGCGTTGACGATTCCTGATAAAGAAGTGTGGGTTAATTTGTCGCCTTACGAAAAAGACCGGATCATCCCCGACGTTTTAGGCAAGACGCAAATGGGTAAGACGATGCTTGAGCAGGATTATGTCCTTAAGCAGTTGGCTGCGTCGTTGACTAACCCGGACACGCAGCTGGGGAAGAAGTATTGGGATGCAGTTAATAAGGCAAAGATGCTAGACGTTGGACGTTGGACGTTGGAAAAAGCTACTAGTGTCCAGCCACTAACGTCTAGCGACTTAAATAAAGTCTGGATTGTCCCGGCTAAGGCCAAGGTTTTGGAAAGTAACGGCATTGTCGTTGTCGATGAAAAGCGGCTTAAGGTGATGATGGCGGAGGATCGATCTCTTGACGGACAACGGTCCGTCGAGATCGATGCCGGAGCTCCGTCGACGGCGGAAAAGACGCTAGACGCTGGACGCTCGACGCTAGGAGAAAAATCAATCACTAACGTCCAACGTCCAACCTCCAACGTCTCGTCTGATATCTTTCGCACCACCATCCTTCCTTCCATCGAAAAAGAAATCAACGAAGGTAAAGATTTCGCGGCTGTCCGGCAAGTTTATAACTCAGTTATTTTGGCGGCGTGGTATAAACAGGCGCTTAAGGAAAGTTTACTTGGCAAAGTTTATACCGACAAAGCCAAAGTTGCTGGTATTGAAACCGACGACAAAGAAATGAAACAGCGGATTTACGATCAGTATTTAGCGGCGTTTAAAAAAGGTGCGTACAATTTTATTAAAGAAGAAGAGGATGCCGACGGCGATTTGATTCCGCGCAAGTATTTTAGCGGTGGGATCGCGACAGAGTTTGGCCAAGTTGCTGGATCAGCATTAGAAGTTCAAGCGGTTTCCTCTGTCGCGGTTGAACAACCGATTCTCCGCGCCTCTGCGAGCGTTGTCAGGGTTGTTGGGGAAGAGCCTGCGGCAGTTGATAGTGTTGCCAAGAATTTGTCCGCCCAATCCGCAACAATTGAGCAAGATGAAAGAATTGAGCATAATCTCATGAAGTATACAATTTCAAGCGATGCATTTAGGGTATCAGCCAATGGCTTTATTAATTCTGATGTGAACAATAGTCAGAAGATTGCACGAACGGTTACAGAGATATTGCAAAATTTTATAAAACGTTCTGGTTGGGCATCCAATGTTTTTGTGGATGTTTTTGTAGATTCCACATTAGCTAATTTTGATTTAGTCAGCATCGAATATCGAAAGCATGAAAGGAGTATTCATATTACAGTAGGCCGCAGCATGGTAAGTCGGAAACATGATATTAATAAAATGAGTTCTGTTGAACGTGATCAATTTTTTGAGGATTTTGGGAATGGTAAGCTCGATGCTGATTTAGATCCAGAGATAGTATTGTTTGATTTGGCGCATGAAATTGCTCATTTTGCAAACGGTGATCTAGACAATTCTGCCCATGTTAATGAATCAAGAATGCCAATGGAAATAGAACACAAAGCTGATTTGCTCGCCGCGGAGTGGTTGTTTAACATGGGATATAGTCTGGACGATATTTTAGTAATTCTATTGAAAAGCCTACCAAAAGTAATAGCTGTAGGACAAGAAATGACACACCCCAGCAATGCTGCGCGAGCAGAATATGTGCAAAATAATTTTCGAAGCAAAGATAAAATGCCCGTTGCCGCCGGCAGCGCTCTAACGTCGGCACAGATCGATGAGGCGGCCAAAAGGATTATTGGTGCGTTAACAAAAATGGATGAATTCGCCGATAAAATAGCAAGGCTTACTGGCCAAAATCAGAGTAGTTTAGAAAAATTCGTCGCCCTGTTATTAACAAAAGCTCTGCCGCCTTTAAATATTTCGAATCCGACAGTAGATCAACTTAATGCTTGGACAAATGAGGCTGGGATAAAACGCTTTTCTACAGCTCAAGGTGTCCTTTCTCTTGATGCGATGATGAATCAATATTTAGGCTATCGGTTTGAAAATGGCGGTGTAAGCGTTGTCCCGGAAGTAATTTTGCAGGAAATAAGACAGTTAACCGCATCGACACCAGCTGCTGCGAACTTGACTGAAGAACCCAAAAAGGTTGGGGGGATCAACTTTGACCCGACTTTGCTTAATTTGCAAATTAAACGCGATGGGCGCGGGGTGCCGCTGCCTTTGCCAGAGCAAAATATTGAAAATATCAAAATAGACGGCCTTGTTCCCATCATTATTAACATTCAGCCTGTCAACGCTCAAACCCTGCCGGTTTTCTTAGGCAAAGAATCAGTAAACGCGTTTTCCGCAGTTTGATGGTAAGCCAACCTTGCCGATGGTCATTTCATGTGGTATAGTTTTGGCATTCTTTCAGATCTTTTTATTAATTTCCCGCATAGCGTTTCATAATAATCAATTGAGGCGATATTTATGTTAGATGGTGTTTATTCTAAAAAGGCTTTTGTGTTTCATAAAATCATAAGTTCACTGATTGCATTGGTTTTCACTACAGGTGTCCTTGTGCCGCCTGCAGGGGCGCAGTATGTTGCTGACCTTCCAAAGCCGGGGGAGATGGTTTTGTTAAGTCCCCAATTTGAACCGGTTGTCCTTAAAGGTTTGAGCATTCATCCCGAAAATCCGCTGGCTTTTGATTTTATTGCTGACCGCGGAGAAGTCACTTTATCTGATGACAACTTTAAACAAGAGGCAGACAAGCTGATTAAATATTTTCTTACCGCAATGACGATTTCGGAAGACAAGTCGTGGGTCAATCTTTCCCCGACGGAAAGCGACCGGATTATTCCTGACCTTTTGGCCCAAACCGAAATGGGCAAGCAAATGCTTGAGCAGGATTATCTTTTGAAACAATTAGCCGCCTCACTGACAAATCCAGACACAGAGTTGGG
>CAZWOH010000129.1:0-5745 GCA_964635405.1 uncultured Planctomycetales bacterium
TGGCCGTTAAGCCCGACGGATTATTCCTGTCTAACGGCCCGGGCGATCCGGCGGCTATCGGGTATGTGATTAAAACAGTCCAGAAATTTTTTGGCAAATTGCCGGTCTTTGGCATTTGTTTGGGCCACCAGATTTTGGGGCTCGCTTTAGGCGGACGCACGTATAAGCTTAAGTTTGGCCATCACGGGGCCAACCATCCGGTCAAAGACCTTTTGGATAACCGCGTGTGCATCACGTCGCAAAATCATGGGTTTTGTGTGGATATGGATAGTTTGGATCCCAATGACGTTGAAATGATTGACGTTAATTTAAATGATCGTACCGTCGAGGGTTTGCGCCACCGCAAGTTTCCGATCTATTCGATCCAGTATCATCCCGAATCTTCTCCGGGGCCGCATGACGCAGAGTATTTGTTTAATTATTTTATTGAAGCGATGAAAAACTGTAAGAAAAGGGATTAGGGGCTGTGGTTAGGGGTTAGAAATTTAACCCCTAGTCACTAACCCCTAGTCACTGAATATGCCCAAACGCACAGACATTAAAAAAATTCTTCTTTTAGGTTCCGGCCCCATTGTGATCGGTCAGGCGTGCGAGTTTGACTATTCGGGAACGCAAGCGTGCAAAGCTTTGCGTGAGGAAGGCTTTGAAATTGTGCTGGCTAATTCCAATCCGGCGACGATTATGACAGATCCTGAGTTATCCAATGCCACCTACATCGAGCCTTTGACGCCCGAATTTATCGAAGCGATCATCAAGACCGAAAGGCCCGACGCTATTTTGCCGACCTTAGGCGGACAGACGGCCTTAAATTTGGCGATGAAGCTCTGGGAAAACGGCGTTTTGCAAAAGTATAATGTCAAAATGCTCGGTGCCAATTATGACGTTATTAAAAAAGCCGAAGACCGCAAGGAATTTAAAAAAATTGTCGTGAGTATTGGACTGGACGTTCCCAAAAGCGCTTTTGCCCACGATATCGATGAAGCGCTCAAAGCCGCCGAAGAAATCGGATATCCTCTGATTGTCCGTCCGTCCTACACTTTAGGCGGCACAGGCGGCGGGATTGCGCGCAATCAACAGGAGCTTGTTAAAGTCGCTTCTCTGGGCATCGAAAGCAGCATGATCCATCAGGTTTTGATTGAAGAGTCTATTGAAGGCTGGAAAGAATTTGAGCTGGAGATCATGCGCGACAACAAAGACAATGTCGTGATTGTGTGTTCGATCGAAAATTTAGATGCGATGGGCGTGCATACCGGCGACAGTATTACGGTGGCTCCCGCGCAGACTTTGACAGATTTTGAATATCAGCAGATGCGGGACGCGGCCCTGAAGCTTATTCGCGCAATCGGCGTTGAAACCGGCGGGTCTAATATCCAGTTTGCCATCGATCCAAAGAGTGGCCGGATGATTGTTATCGAAATGAACCCGCGCGTTTCGCGCAGTTCGGCCTTGGCCAGCAAGGCGACGGGTTTTCCGATTGCCAAATTTGCCGCTAAGCTCGCTGTCGGCTATTCGCTCGATGAGATCCAAAACGACATCACCCGCGAGACGCCGGCGTCTTTTGAGCCGACGATCGATTATTGTGTGGTTAAAGCGCCGCGTTTTACGTTTGAAAAGTTCCCGGAAGCCAAAGACATTTTAGGCGTTCAGATGAAGTCCGTTGGAGAAACGATGGCTATCGGCCGCACCTTTAAGGAAGCTCTGCAGAAAGCCCTGCGCGGCTTGGAAATCAAACACACGGGGCTGGACAATAAACAAAATTTTCAGGAAATTCCCGACGAAAAAATCCGTCTGCGCTTAAAAGAGCCGAACGCGTCGCGGATTTTTTATATCAAATACGCTCTGCAGAAGGGCATGAGTATTGACGAGATTTATCAGTTAAGCGGCATTGACCCGTGGTTTGTGGCGCAAATAAGGCAGATTATTGATTTAGAAAATGAGTTGGTCCGTGTTTTTCAAAAAGACAAAACGTTTGACCCTAAATTATTGCGCAAGGCCAAAGAGCATGGTTTTAGCGACGCCCAGTTGGCCCAGATCACCGGCAAAAATGAAAATGATATCCGCTCTTGGCGAAAAAGTTTAGGGATTGTCGCGACGTTTAAGCAAGTCGATACCTGCGCGGCGGAGTTTGAAGCGTACACGCCGTATTATTACTCGACGTATGAATCAGAAGATGAAGCGATTTTGTTCGACGAAAAAATGAATGAAATGAATGCGCAGAACAAAAAAGCCCGCAAAAAAATCATGATTTTAGGCGGCGGGCCTAACCGTATCGGCCAGGGCATCGAGTTTGATTACTGCTGTTGTCATGCGGCGTTTGCGCTCAAGGACATGGGTTTTGAGACGATCATGGTCAATTCCAATCCCGAAACCGTTTCAACGGATTATGACACCTCCGATCGGTTGTATTTTGAACCGCTCACCTTTGAAGATGTGATGAATATCATCGATGTCGAAAAGCCCGACGGGGTGATTGTCCAATACGGCGGGCAGACACCGCTGAATCTGGCCCGGCGGCTTGCCCAGGCAGACGTTGCGATTATCGGCACGAGCGTTGATTCAATCGACATCGCCGAAAACCGCGAGCGGTTTTCATCGTTTATTAGCAATTTAAATATCAGTCAGCCGGCTAACGGATCGGCTGTTAGCGTTGACGAGGCGCTGGCTGTCGCTTCGCAAATCGGTTATCCTGTTTTGGCGCGGCCGTCCTATGTTTTAGGCGGGCGGGCGATGCGCATTGTTTATGACCGAGAGTCGTTATTGTCTTTTATTGAAGAGGCCAAAGAAGTCTCCGACGGGCATCCGATTTTGATCGACAAGTTTGTTGAAGATGCCATCGAAGTCGACGTGGATGCGATTTGCGACGGCGAAAACACGTATGTTGCCGGGATCATGGAACATATCGAAAACGCCGGCATTCACTCAGGGGATTCGGCCTGTGTCTTGCCGCCGCACACACTAAGCGAAGAAATCATTTCAGCGATCAAAATTAACACCTGCAAAATTGCCCAAGGCCTTAAGGTCGTCGGACTTTTGAATATTCAATACGCGATTAAGGGCGGAAAAATCATGGTGCTCGAAGTAAATCCACGCGCGTCGCGCACGGTGCCGTTTGTCAGCAAGGCCACGGGTTTGGCCGTCGCTAAAATTGCGGCGCAGATTATGGCCGGCAAAAAGCTTGAAAGTTTTGATTTGAATTTTCAGTGCGAAGATTTAAAACATGTGGTGGTCAAGGAATCGGTTTTGCCCTTTAGCCGTTTTTCGGGCGTGGACATTGTTTTAGGTCCGGAGATGAAATCGACCGGTGAGGTCATGGGCATTGCGTCAAATTTTGGCGAAGCGTTTGCCAAGTCGCAGGTCTGTGCGAATGCGGCGCTGCCCAAAAGCGGAAAGATTTTTATCAGCGTCAAGGACGAGGACAAGCGCAACGTCGCGTTTTTAGCTAAAAAACTTTTGGATATCGGATTTTCGATCATTGCGACCCGCGGGACCGCCAAGGTTCTTAAATCCAGCGGGGTTGACGCCCAAATCGTCGATAAGCACGACGAGGGCAAAAACAATTTATTGACTTTGATCCGAAAAAATGAGATAAATCTGATTATTAACACGCCGTCCGGCAAAAAAAGTCAGTCGGACATGCGCTCGATAAGGGCCGAGGCTATTTTGCACAATGTTCCTTGTATTACCACATTGCAAGGCGCTTGGGCGGCGGTCAATGGCATCGAAGCGATGATTGCCAAGCCCGTTTCGGTATGTTCGTTGCAGAATTACTATAAAGTCAATACCATTAAAAAAAACAGCACCTGTGAGGTTCGTTAAAGTTCTTTGCGAACCTTTTATCGTTAAATCATTTTGAGATCTTTAGGAGTTGACCTATGTGCGGTATTATTGGTATTTCCAATCACAAAGATGCCGCTAAGATCGCCTTTTTGGGGTTGTACGCGTTGCAGCATCGTGGCGAGGAGGCGGCGGGCATTGCCTCGTTTGACGGCAAAGACATTCACTTAGTCAAAAATCCTGGGCTAGTCGCTGACGCGCTGCCGGTTCATTCGCTTGATGAGCTTAAAGGCCCTGTGGCGATAGGCCACTGTCGCTATTCGACGACAGGTTCCAGCAATTTTAAAAACATCCAGCCATTTTTAGTTATTCACCGCAAGCTTCCTTTGGCGATTGCCCACAACGGAAATTTAACGAACACTGAAGAGCTTTATCGAAAGCTGGAAGACGAGGGATCGATTTTTCAGACTTCGATGGATTCCGAGATCATTATCCATCTTTTAGCGCGGACCAAAAACGGCGAGTATAAACAATGGTTTTGTGATGTGCTTTCGCAACTGGAAGGTTCTTTTTCGCTTGTCTTTTTGATTGGCGAAACGCTTGTCGGCGCGCGGGACGTCAAAGGTTTTCGGCCATTGTGCTTAGGAAAACTGGAAAACAGCTATGTTCTAACTAGCGAAAGTTCCGCTTTGGACATTATCAAAGCGAAATTTATTCGTGAGATCGAACCGGGCGAAATTGTGATCATCAAGGGCGATAAACTGGAGTCGGTATTTTTGCCCGGGGCTAAAAAAGAAAAACGAGCGCAGTGTGTTTTTGAAAATATTTATTTTGCCCGGCCTGACAGCCATATTTTTGACGACAATGTTTATAATGTTCGCAAGCGTTTAGGCGAACAGTTGGCGCTTGAGCATCCGGTTTCTGACGCGGATTTTGTGATGCCGATTCCAGACTCCGGAATGTACGCGGCCTTAGGATATGCCAAAAAACTGGATATTCCTTTTGAAATCGGCCTGATCCGCAATCACTATATCGGACGCACGTTTATTCAGCCGACGCAGTTTATTCGGGACTTTCGCGTACGCGTCAAGCTTAACCCGATCCGGGACATTCTTAAAGGTAAAAAAGTCGTTGTCGTCGAGGATTCGATTGTGCGTGGCACGACCAGCCGCAACCGCATCGAAGTTTTGCGGCAGGCAGGCGTCAAAGAAATCCATATGCGCATCAGTTGTCCGCCGATTATTTCTCCGTGTTTTTATGGAATCGATTTTCCGGATCAAGAGGAGCTGATTGCCGCGAACAAAACTGTTAAAGAAGTCGCAAAATTTATTGAAGTCGATTCGCTGGAATATTTAAGTCTCGAGGGGATGTTGAGTGTTATGAAAAGCGGAAAAGATTTTTGTTCATCCTGTTTTACCGGCAAATATCCGGTCAAAATTCCTGAGAATAAAAGTAAATATCTTTTAGAAGGCAAATTCAGCAAATAAAAATCTTATGACAAAATTTATTTTCGTTACCGGCGGGGTTGTTTCAAGTTTGGGTAAAGGGCTGGCGGCCGCTTCGATCGCCAAGATTTTGGAAGCGCGGGGGTTGACCACATCGATGATCAAGTGCGACCCGTATTTAAACGTGGATCCCGGCACGATGAACCCGTTTCAACATGGCGAAGTTTATGTGACGGAAGACGGGGCCGAAACAGATTTGGATTTGGGCCACTATGAGCGGTTTTCTAATTCACGGGTTCGGCCGCGTCCGGTGCAAGCCTGCGCCCGTCGACGACCTTGGGTCGCTCGCCTGGCGTTGCACCGGCTTCGCGCTGACGATGACGACGACCGAACCCACTGCTGCAGCGCCTGCTGGCGCCGCGCCTTCGGCCCCGTCGGCCGGTGGCGCCGACACCGGTGAGCGCCTCGTCGCGTCGCACCTGCGCAAGAGCTATGGCAGCCGCACGGTCGTGAAGGATGTGTCGCT
>CAZWOH010000130.1:0-2323 GCA_964635405.1 uncultured Planctomycetales bacterium
TTCGTAAAATCAATCCGCAGGTGCCCTGTGATCTTGTCATCGACCACTCGGTACAAGTCGATGCCTTTGGCAGCAAAAGCGCTTTTGGCATCAACATCAAAAAAGAATTTGAACGCAATCAGGAACGCTATGAATTTTTAAAGTGGGGACAGAAAGCGTTTAAAAATTTTTGTGTTGTTCCGCCGGGAACCGGGATTGTGCATCAGGTGAATCTGGAATATCTGGCCAAGGGCGTTTTAAAAACCAAATCCGGCAAAGAAACGACTGTTTTTCCCGACAGCTTGGTGGGGACCGACAGCCACACAACGATGATCAACGGCCTTGGCATTGTCGGCTGGGGTGTCGGCGGCATCGAAGCCGAAGCGGTCATGTTAGGCGAGCCGATTTATATGCTGATTCCTGAAGTGATTGGTTTTAAATTGACCGGCGCATTAAAGGAAGGTGTTACGGCTACGGATTTGGTTTTGACCGTTACACAAATTTTGCGTAAAAAAGGCGTTGTCGGAAAGTTCGTCGAATTTTTTGGTCCCGGCCTTAAAAATTTAAGTTTGCCAGATCGTGCTACGATCGCGAACATGGCGCCAGAATACGGGGCGACGATCGGTTTGTTTCCCGTCGATGAAGAGACTTTGCGTTACTATCGTGTCACCGGACGCACTCCGGCGGAAGTTGATTTAGTTGAGCGTTATATGAAAGAGCAGGGAATGTTTTATTCCGCTAAAAGTATCGAACCCGAATTTAGCGATAAAATCGAATTTGATCTTTCGACGGTTGTCCCCAGTTTGGCTGGCCCCAAACGTCCGCAGGATCGGGTGTCCTTAAACGAGGTCAAAACAATTTTTCAAAACAGCCTGACTGCGCCGACGAAGGAAAGGGGCTTTGGTTTAGACGCTGCCGCCGTTTCCCGCAAGGCCACAATTGTCAACGGCACAACCGATCAAATCAGTCATGGCGCTGTTGTTATCGCATCGATTACCAGTTGTACAAATACTTCAAATCCGTCGGTGTTAGTCGCCGCCGGACTTCTGGCAAAGAATGCCGTGGAGAGTGGATTAAAAGTTCCGTCATTCGTTAAAACAAGTTTTGCGCCCGGCTCGCAGGTCGTCGAAGAATATTTAAAAAAGGCCAAACTTTTGCCGTACTTGGAAAAACTCGGGTTTAATATCGTCGGTTATGGCTGTACGACATGCATCGGCAACAGCGGGCCTTTGCCGCAAAACGTTTCAAACGCGATCAAGGAAGGCGATTTGGTCGCCGCAAGTGTTTTAAGTGGAAACCGTAATTTTGAAGGCCGTATCAATCCGTTTACGAAAGCGAACTTTTTGGCCAGTCCGCCTTTGGTCGTCGCTTTTGCGTTGGCCGGGACCGTTGACATTGACTTAGCAAGTGGCGTCATTGGAAAAGACAAAAAAGGCAATCCGGTTTATTTAAAAGATATTTGGCCGACACAGGCTCAGATCAATGCCGTTGTGTCCAAGTCTGTTACAGCGACGGGATTTCGCAGCCGTTACAAAAATGTCAGTAATGGAAATGCAAATTGGAATAGGATCAAAACCACAACATCAGAGCTTTTTGCTTGGAAAGATAAAAGCACTTACATTCAAGAGCCGCCGTATTTTATTGGGATGGAAAATGCTTCCGGCAAAATTCCAACGATCAAGTCTGCGCGTGTGCTGATTATGGTCGGTGATTCGATAACGACGGACCATATTTCACCAGCAGGCGACATTGCCGCTGACAGCCCGGCCGGCGATTATCTTAAAAGCTTAGGCGTTGCTAAAGACGACTTTAACAGTTACGGATCCCGTCGAGGAAATGACAGGGTGATGACCCGTGGAACTTTTGCCAACATTCGTTTGCGCAATTTGTTGGCCGCCGGCAGCGAAGGCTCATGGACAATGTATTTGCCGGAAAATAAAAAAATGAGTATTTTTGATGCCGCGCAGTTATACAAGAAATCCGCTACCCCTCTGGTTATTCTCGCCGGAAAAGAATACGGGACAGGCTCCAGCCGCGACTGGGCGGCCAAAGGCCCTGCGCTGTTAGGCGTTAAAGTGGCGATTGCGCAAAGCTATGAGCGGATTCACCGCAGCAATTTGGCGGGAATGGGAATTCTGCCGCTGGAGTTTAAAAATGGCCAAAGCGTCGAAAGTTTGGGTCTTAAGGGCGATGAAATTTTTGACTTTGTCGGTGTCGATGAAAATTTAAAGCCCGGTCAAGAAATCACCGTTAAGGCCGGCGATAAAGAGTTTAAAACAACCTGCCGGTTAGATACGCCGGTTGAAATCGAATATTTCCGCAACGGCGGAATTTTACAAACGGT
>CAZWOH010000130.1:2423-4424 GCA_964635405.1 uncultured Planctomycetales bacterium
ACCGGTTATGTGATGGAATATGCCGGAAGTGCGATTCGCAGCCTTTCAATGGAAGGCCGCATGACGATTTGCAACATGAGCATCGAAGCCGGCGGACGGGCGGGGATGATTGCGCCGGACGAGACGACGTTTGCATATATTAAAGGAAAAGACTTTGCGCCCAAAGGCAGTGATTGGGACAAAGCTGTTTTGTATTGGAAAACTTTGCCCAGCGATCCGAACGCAAAATATGATTTGGTTGTCAACATCAAAGCCGAAGATATCACGCCTCAGGTGACATGGGGGACAAGCCCGGGGCAAGTGACCTCGATTGAGGGCGTTGTTCCGGATCCTGAGAGTTTTTCCAATCCAGTGGATCGCACAGCGGCGAGAAATGCGCTTAAGTACATGGATTTAAAGCCCGGTACAAAAATGAGCGATATTCTTATCGACAAAGTTTTTATCGGCTCCTGCACCAATGGCCGTATCGAAGATTTGCGGGCCGCGGCCAAAATTGTGGCTGGCAAAAAAGTCCACGCCGGCGTGCAGGCGATTGTTGTTCCTGCCTCAGGGCGTATCCGTCGGCAAGCCGAAGCCGAAGGCTTGGATAAAATTTTTTCGGACGCTGGTTTTGAATGGCGCTTTGCGGGCTGTTCAATGTGTTTAGGGATGAACGACGATCAGCTCAAAAAAGGCGAGCGCTGTGCCTCGTCGAGCAATCGCAATTTTGAAGGCCGTCAGGGCCCCGGTGGGCGCACGCATCTGCTTTCGCCGGAAATGGCCGCCGTAGCCGCATTGACCGGCAAATTAACCGATGTACGTAAATTTTTAGAAAAATAATTCCTTTACTCGTTGCACTTGCTTAAGATTATTATTTTTGCAAGCGAAAGGATAAAAAAAGAAGGGCAAAAACACTTCAATGGAACCATTTAAATCACACACAGGTATCGTAGCGCCACTGGATCGAGTCAATATTGACACCGACGCTATTATTCCCAAGCAGTTCTTGCGCAAGATCGAACGGACGGGTTTTGGGAAACATCTTTTTCACGAATGGCGTTTTCTTGATTACGAAGGTACCAAGGAAAACCCGGATTTTATTTTAAATAAACCACAATACCGCAAATCCACGATTCTTTTAACGCGAGACAATTTTGGCTGCGGCTCGTCCCGCGAGCATGCGCCGTGGGCGCTGGAGGATTATGGATTTCGCGTCATTGTCGCTCCCAGCTTTGCGGATATTTTTTACAATAACTGTATCAAAAACGGGATTCTCTTGATTCAATTAAAGTCACAAGAGATTGAGGAACTTTTTAAAGAAACCTTAAGCCATGTAGGCGCGACGATGACGGCCGATTTGGCTTCTCAAACTTTAACAAGCCCGTCGGGAAAGAAGTTTTCTTTTGGGATCAGCGAATTTGACAAATATTGCATGTTAAACGGACTTGACCAGATCGGCTGGACTTTGCAGTTTGAAAAAGATATCGCGCAATATGAAAATCAAGTTAAAACCCAAATGCCGTGGTTGGCATAATATTATCCCGTCATTGCGAGGAACCCCGAAGGGGTGACGAAGCAATCCCAGATTCGGTAAGACTCAAAAGCGAGATTGCTTCACTCGCCAAAAGGCTCGCTCGCAATGACAGTACTAAAAGGATTTACAATGACAAAGAACGAAAATTTAACTCGTAAACATTCCGCTATCGTGATCGATGGGTATGAGCGCGCCCCAAGCCGCGCGATGCTACGCGCCGTCGGTTTTAAAGATGAGGATTTTGGCAAAAGCCAAATTGGCATCGCCTCGACATGGAGCATGCTAACCCCCTGTAACATGCATATCGACAAGCTTGCACTTAAAACGCAAGAAGGCGTTGATGCCAACGGCGGCAAGGGCGTTATCTTTGGAACCATCACGGTTTCCGACGGAATATCGATGGGCACAGAAGGGATGAAGTATTCGCTTGTTTCGCGTGAAGTCATTGCCGATTCGGTTGAAACCGTTATGGGTTGCGAAGGCTTTGA
>CAZWOH010000130.1:4524-5741 GCA_964635405.1 uncultured Planctomycetales bacterium
CTCGGCATGAGCCTGCCAAACAGTTCAATGCAAGCGGCGATTTCACAAGAAAAAGAAGACGATTGCCGCAATGCGGGAAAAGCGGTTTTAAACTTGATCCAATTAGGCATTAAGCCTAAAGATATTTTGACACGCAAAGCTTTTGAAAACGCGATTGCTGTCGTCGTCGCTTTGGGCGGATCGACCAATGCGGTTCTGCATCTTTTGGCGATTGCTCATGCCGCCAACGTCAAGTTAACGCTCGATGATTTTACGCGCATCGGAAAAAAAGTCCCGGTTTTAGCAGACCTTAAGCCCAGCGGAAAATTTGTTACCGCCGAACTAGTCAATATCGGAGGAATTACGCCTTTAATGCGAATGCTTTTGGACGCCGGACTTTTGCATGGCGATTGCTTAACCGTTACCGGCAAGACTTTGGCCGAAAACTTGAAAGATGTCAAGCCTTATCCCGACGGGCAGAAGATCATTTATCCTTTAGACAATCCGATTAAGAAAAACAGCCATTTGGTCATTCTTTATGGAAATTTAGCGCAACAAGGCGCGGTGGCCAAGATCAGCGGCAAGGAAGGTTTAAGTTTTACAGGAACAGCTCGAGTGTTTGAAAGCGAAGAAGCTGCGCTTAAAAAAATTCTTGATGGAACAATCAAAAAAGGCGATGTTATTGTCATCCGTTACGAAGGCCCTCGCGGGGGACCGGGGATGCGCGAGATGTTATCCCCCACCTCGGCGGTCATGGGCAAAGGTTTGGGAAAAGATGTTGCCCTTATTACCGACGGACGGTTTTCGGGCGGAAGCCACGGTTTTGTCGTTGGACATATTACGCCGGAAGCCTATGTCGGGGGACTTTTGGCCGTTGTCAAAAACGGGGACAAAATCACGATTGATGCGCTTAAGCAAGAACTGAATCTTGAAATTTCAGCGGCGGAAATCAAGAAACGTTTAAAACTTTGGAAACAACCCAAACCCCGCTATACGCGCGGTGTTTTGAGCAAATATCAAAAAGTTGTCAGCAGTGCTTCTTTGGGAGCTGTGACGGATTAGCATGCTGATGATCTTCAAGTTCAACCGATTTAGGAAGTGCTTTTTAAGGCGAATAGCGCCATAGAGGCGCCAAACAATTGAGCCTAAAAAGGACTTCCTAAATCGGTAAGTATAAAACGAACACAGTAAAAACGTTTAATACCTTTTGTATTTTTTAATATTTCACTTAAACTAAA
>CAZWOH010000131.1:0-5645 GCA_964635405.1 uncultured Planctomycetales bacterium
AAGGCAACAAAAAACCCGTCCTTGTAATAAGACGGGTAACAGTTTCGCGAGTTCTGTAGTTTTTTGTACGGTACTACCGGTTTTCATGTTTTTCCTTGCCAGCCTCACTGGGCCGATTTAAAGGTTAATCATTGGCCAAACTATAACATGCGCTCTTCTTGCTGTCAACAACGGCAAAATCTATACGTCTTTTTTTAAAGGCATATGCAAAAGCAAAACAAACTCGCCCTTAGGCGCTATTTTTAAAAAATGTTCCCGCAGCTCTTTGGCACTTCCCCGGCGGACTTCTTCAAACTTTTTGGTGATTTCCCGCGCGGCCACAACTTGCCATTCGGGCAAAACTTTCTCGATATCTTCCAAAGTTTTCAAAATCCGGTGCGGCGATTCATAAAAAATAATCGTGCGCGTGTCCTGCTGAAATTCAGCCAATTTTTTCTGGCGGCTGACCGACTTGACCGGTAAAAATCCGGCAAAAACAAAACTGTCCGTAGGCATTGCTGATAGCGACAAAGCCGCGATCAAAGCACACGGCCCCGGGACAACGGTCAGCGGAATTTGGTTTTCTTTCGCAAGATTAATTAACCGATACCCCGGGTCACTGATCCCCGGCGTTCCAGCGTCGGTGACCAGCGCGATATTTTTGCCTTGCTTTAAAAGATCCAGCAGATATTCGCTTTTTTTTATTTCATTGTGTTCAAAATAACTTGTTAACGGAGTCGAAATTTGAAAATGCGTCAAAAGCATCTTTGTGTGGCGCGTGTCTTCCGCAGCGATGATATCGACGGACTTGAGGACTTCAAGAGCGCGAAGGGTTATGTCCTGCAAATTACCGATAGGAGTCGAGACGATGGACAACATTAAAATTCCTTTATCACGAGGCTGTTTGGGGCAAAACATGATTTAAAACTGTCATTGCGAGGAGCGAAGCGACGAAGCAATCTCGTTTTGGGATTGCCGTGCCCCTTCGAGACTCGTCCTAAAAATGGTTCACGTTCTGTGGGGCTCGCAATGACATTAATTCAGACTGTCTTAAGCGACGAAGGTCATCCTAAACAGTCTCGACGCTATTCGACCGTCACGGATTTAGCCAAGTTGCGCGGCTGATCGACATCGCAGCCTAAATGGACGGCAACATAATACGCCAACAGTTGCAGCGGCAAAGCGGCCAAAAGCGGCGTCAAAAGTTCATGGGTTTTGGGAATAGAAATGACGTGATCGGCATGGCGGCGTATGCCCTCATCCCCGGCGGTGGCAATCACAATAATTTTGCCTTTGCGCGCGCGGATCTCCTGCATATTAGAAATCATCTTTTCATAAATATCGCTCTGAGGCGCGATGCAGACGACCGCGCGATACTCATCGATCAGCGCAATGGGCCCATGCTTCATTTCACCGGCCGGATATCCTTCGGCAGGGATATACGAAATTTCTTTTAATTTGAGCGCGCCTTCCAAAGCAGATGGAAAATTGATATTACGGCCCAAAAACAAAAAGCAGCCAAAACGCGAATAGGGTTTGGCGATTTTGGCAATTTGCGCCTTGGCTTTTAATATTGCATCAAAATGCGCGGGCACTTTTTTCAGTTCGCCCAACAGCGATTTTTGCTCTCCGTTGGACAACACGCCGTGGACATCGCCTAATTTCAAAGCCAAAAGATAAAGCATCGTCAACTGCGCGCTGTAAGCTTTTGTCGAAGCAACCCCGATTTCGGGGCCCGCGTGCGTGTACAAAACTCCGTCAGATTCACGGGTCAGCGAAGAGCCGACGACATTGCAAATCGAAATGACTCGGGCATCTTTCAAGCGGCATTCCTTGACAGCGGCCAGAGTATCCGCCGTTTCGCCGGATTGGCTGATGGCCACAATCAAAGTCTTTTCGTCAACCAACTGCTCTCGATAACGAAATTCGCTGGCGGCCTCAACAGCGACGGGAATATGGGCCAATTTTTCGATCAGGTATCTTCCCAAAAGTCCCGCGTGATAGGCGGTGCCGCAGCCGACGATAAAAATCCGGCGAATATTTTTAAGCTGCCGGTCGCTTAAATTTAAGCCTTCCAAATGCACCGAATCTGCGCACACACGGGATTTTAAAATCTGCTCGACAACCTGTGGCTGTTCGTGCATTTCCTTGAGCATAAAATGGCTAAAGCCCTGTTTCTGCACGCTCTCGACGCTAAATTTGACGGTATCAATCTTCGGATGCACTTTGCTTCCGGCCAAATCATAAACGCTAATACTGTCTTTTTTAAGGACAGCCAATTCGCCATCTTTAAGATAAATGACTTTCTTAGTCTGGTCGAGAATCGCAGGAACATCCGATGCGATAAAATTTTCATTTTTTCCGACACCAACGATCAAAGGCGACCCCAAACGCGCCGCAATCAACGTGTCGGGATAATCCTGACAAAGAATGCCCAACGCAAACGAACCCTTAAGTTCTTTCAGCGTCTTTTGCACCGCGCCTAAAAAATCGCCCTGATAATTTTCTTCGATCAAATGCGAAACGACTTCCGTGTCTGTTTGGGAAAGAAATTTATGCCCTTTTTGCACAAGCCGGCTTTTGAGCTCTTCATAATTTTCGATAATACCGTTGTGGACAACAAGAAATTTTTTGGTGCAGTCAAAATGCGGATGCGCATTATTCTTTGTCGGCGCCCCATGCGTGGCCCAGCGGCTGTGGGCAACACCTAATGTCGCCGGCGGCAAACCATGCTCAGCGATCAAATCTTTTAAAACTTTAATTTTACCGGGAATTTTAAGAATAGAGATCTGTGCCGAAGCACAAGGAAGGACGCCAATTCCGCTTGAGTCATAGCCGCGATACTCAAGCTTTTCAAGCCCCGCAATAAGAAGGGAAGCGGCATTGCGATCTCCTACATATCCGGTGATCCCGCACATGATGTTTTATGCTTTTTTTGCAGTAGCTGGACGGACATTGACAACCGTCATCGGCAACCCGTACGAATTGCGTTTATGTGTAAAATATACTTCCCCTGCAGACACGGCTGTTAAGCTCATGCGTCCAACGACATTAAGTCCCGGCTTCCAGCGGTCACCCTGACGGGTTAACATTTCGCCTGCCTTGACCGTTTGTCCGCCGGAAACTTTGATCCCGGCTGTTTCGCGATAAAATTTTGATGAAAGTCCACCTTTACGTGCCATACATCCTCCTGAAAAATCATGATTATACAAACTGATTAAATTCAAATCGAAGGGTGCTATGGTAGCAGATTTCGTTTTATTTGTAAACAGTCTTGATGGGACGATGCGTTACAAAAAAATCAGGTCATTTTTAACGATTTTGGCGTTTAAAATGACCTGATTTTTCAAAACGGAAAACCCTTGATTTACTTTTGAGCAGCCTCTTCAACTTTTTGTTTCAACATCTCTAAATCCGGCTGGACCATCCGTCCGTTAAGATAAAAAGACGGCGTGCCGCGCACATTGACTTTTGCGGCCAACTCCATATCAGCGGCAATCACTTTTTCAAACTGCGTATCTTTTTCCTTGAGGTCCTTGCGGAATTTATCGACGTTAAGTCCTAAAGATTTTGCCAGTTCTTCATATTTGGCTGCGTTAAGAGCGCTATTATCCTTGAGGATCGCGTCGACCATTTCCCAATATTTGCCCTGCTCTTTAGCGGCAAGGACCGCTTTAGCTGCGGGCTTTGCTTCCTGATGAAATGGTAATGGATAATTCTTGAGGACAAATTTTACCTTATCCGGCTGCGCTTTTAAAAGATCGCCTGCCAAGCTATGAAACCGGCTGCAATACGGGCACTGAAAATCGGTAAAGACAACAAAGGTCGATAGCGCATCTTTTTTACCGCGCACCGGCGAGCTGCCGATTTCGATGTCGTAAACTTTTTTCATCGCCTCTTCCATCTCTTTGCGCTGCTGTTCAAACTGGGCCTTTTGGGCTTTGATTTGATCGATGATCGGTTTGGCGTCTGTTTCTAAAGCCGCTAACCGCGCTTCAAGCGTCTGAATTTGATTTTGCAAAGCGCTAACCTCAGTAGTCGACCCGGCAGCAGCCGCAACCGGCGCTTGAGCCATCACCGTTGTCGGAGGAGACACAATTTGCACCGACGGGCGGATATTATCGGACTTGATGGAAAGCCTTTGCTGAGCGTTTAACATCGCTTCCTGTTGCATGGCAACACGGTCGAGAATGGCATTATTATTATTTTGCACGAGCGAAAACGCAAAGACCAAAAAACCCATGACCATAACCACAATTGCAACAAACAAACGGTTGTTCATTTTTGTTCCTTTCGTTGTAACATTTGTAATTTAGTTGTTATTCTAAGCGATTGGACTTTCTATTTCAACGCAAATTTTTAATCTTATTTTTTATCATTTGCTGAAGGCGTTCGAAACTCAGGAATGTTATCGGGCACCAGAAAAGATCTTATAAATATATTTCGCAAATCGTCGAGCTTGTACCCTTTTTTTTCGAGTTCGTCAAATATCTGTTCATACGCTTTCTTATAAAAATCGTCAGTTTGCTTAAAGAATTCTCCCGTCACAACCGGTATGCTCTCAACAAACTTCTTCCCCGTCGGCGAGCTATAAAACTCATTGATCCGCCTTGCATCATCAGCGGTAAAATACTTTTTAAAAGCCGCAATTCCTATCTGATCAATTTCTTTTTGCCCAACCTTGCCGGTGACCTCATCGATGATATTTTGCGGAACTTTATTATACGCCAAAGAAGTCGTTAAAAACTGCATCCTGGCCTTTAACATTTTTTCGCCAACAAACGGCATAACATTTTTTACGGCTTGAGAAATTTCCGCGTCCTCTTTCCCCGACAGATCGGTTTGGGCACAAACAATCGTTGAGCCAAACACGCAAGCAAAAATCAGCAAAATCAAAAATCCTTTGCGCATAACTGTTCTCCTATCGTTGAAATTGTAATGCTACTTTCTTAGGGGGTGGTTAAACGAAATCCTTCAGGTTGAATTAAGTCTTGTGTCACCAGAATTTGTCCAATTTGCTTTACTTATTACGGGCACATCCCACCGCTCCTATTAAATGTCGTTAATGGCCAAGATACGGGGATGAACTCCCAATGCCCTCCCGAAGTTTCGGTGGGAGAAGAAACCCAAACTGAATTCTGGCATATAGGCCCAAGACTAAAAGTCGCGTTCAATATACAGCGATTGGCAAATTCACCCAATGGACAATCGGCGCATCCCATCCCACTTTTTTTCACATAACAATCAGCAGGGCAGACAGAGCATTCTACGGCAAAATCACACGAGTTATTCCCACAATTTGCTTTAGAGCACCAGTTGTCCCCAGGAGGATACATCCGCCACCAAAGATCTCCGACATGGGAACCATAACACGCTGGACCCGGAAAGTATAAGCTATAGATGTATGCCCACGAGCACGCCTCACTCCAATTATACCCCGGTGGCAAATTACAAAAACAGTTAACATCGCCATCCCCTGCCGGATTACAAGTATAGCCAAATGGGCATTTAGTGCAACCGTAATCCGCATACAACTTGCAATCTATAGTGCAAGTGAAACGTGTTTCCCCATAATTGCAAATCCCATCTCCACAGTTTGGAACGCACGAAAATCCAATAGAATGAAACCCTGGCTTACAAACACCCTCACATTTTATACCCGAACA
>CAZWOH010000132.1:0-5602 GCA_964635405.1 uncultured Planctomycetales bacterium
ACAAGGCAGGCAAAGAACAGAAGATCATGGTCTTTGACTTAGGCGGCGGGACCTTGGACGTTACAATCCTCGAAATGGGCTGGGACGCGGACCATAAAGCGGCGACGTTCGAAGTTTTGTCGACGAGCGGGGATAATCAGCTGGGCGGAACGGACATGGACAATGCGCTTATTGATCATATTATCAATCAGTTTAAGAGTGAGTCCGGCATTGATTTGAAAAATGACAAAATGGCCTTTCAACGTTTGCGCGAAGCCGCCGAAAAAGCCAAGGTGGAGCTCTCCAGCACCGTCTCGACGGAGATTAACCTTCCTTTTATTACAGCGGATGCCAGTGGGCCTAAGCATTTGACCATGACCTTGGACCGCGCGAAGTTAGAACAGCTGATTTCGCCTTTGATCGATCGCTGCCGGGGTCCGATTTTGCAAGCGATGAAAGATGCGACGACGAAGTTAGGCAGTGAAGTTAAGGTCGACAAAATTATTCTTGTCGGCGGACCGACTCGCATGCCGATTGTGCAGAAGTTTGTCGAAAAAGAAGTCGGCCAGGCGATTGAGCGCGGTATTGACCCGATGGAATGTGTGGCCATGGGCGCTGCGATCCAAGCTGGGATTATCAAAGGGGAAGCGAAAGAAGTTTTGCTTTTAGACGTGACCCCGCTTTCTTTAGGGATTGAAGTTGAGGGCGGGCTTTTTAATAAACTCATTGAGCGCAACACAACGATCCCGACTAAGAAATCGCAAGTTTACTCGACGGCCGCGGACAATCAGCCGGCGGTCACGATTCGTGTTTTGCAGGGCGAGCGCGAACTGGCCAATGCGAACACCGAGTTGGGACGTTTTGATTTAGTCGGTATTCCGCCGGCGCCGCGGGGGGTGCCCAAAATCGAAGTCACCTTTGATATCGATACCAACGGGATTGTTCATGTGACTGCCAAGGACACCGGTACTGGCAAGGAGCAGACGATCAAGATTACCGCGCCGACCAAATTGTCTCAGGAAGACATCGACAAGATGATCAAGGACGCTGAGAAGTTTGCGCAAGACGACAAAAAGCAGCGTGAAGAAATTGAGCTGATCAATCACGCC
The DNA here is from genome assembly GCA_964635405.1 of uncultured Planctomycetales bacterium. Lineage (GTDB taxonomy): Bacteria > Omnitrophota > Gorgyraeia > Zapsychrales > JANLHA01 > JADLGJ01. Next base: position 1,089 of record CAZWOH010000132.1, read on the forward strand.
AATACTTTGGTTTATTCGACGGAAAAGTCCTTGAAAGATTACGGCGACAAAGTTTCCGCCTCAGACAAAGAAAGCATTGAAAAAGAATTAGCTGCTTTAAAAGAAGCGGTCACAGCTAAAGATCAGGCGAAGATCAAGGCGGCAATGGAGTCTTTACAGAAGGTCAGCCACAAGTTAGCAGAAGAAGTTTATAAATCGACGGCCAGCCAGCAAGCTTCACATGGCCCGACGGGGCAAGCAGAACCTAACGCTTCTGCGCAACAAGAGCAGCCTTCTGAAAAGCCAACTGGCAAAGATGACGATGTCATCGACGCGGACTTTAAGGCGGACAGCGACAAGTCATGAAAAAAGATTATTACGAAATTCTGGGAGTTGCTAAGGGCGCGGACGCTACCGAGATTAAAAAAGCGTATCGTTCCATGGCGCTGAAGTTTCATCCTGACCGCGTGCCTGAAGCTGAAAAAAAAGAAGCTGAAGAGCGCTTTAAGGAAATTTCCGAAGCTTACGGCGTTTTGTCCGACCCGCAAAAGCGCCAAATGTATGATCAGTACGGCCACTCGGGTATTGATCAGCGCTATACGTCCGAGGATATTTTCAAGGGCGCGGACTTTAGCAGTATTTTCGGCGAGTCGGGTTTAGGCGATATTTTAGGCAGTCTTTTTGGGGAAAGCATGATGGGTGGCGGCGGCGGGCGTTCGACCCGTGCCCGTCGGGGACGGGACATTCAATACGAAGTTGAAATCACCCTCGAAGAGGCTTATAGCGGAATTAAGAAAAAGATCAAAGTTCCCCGTCATGAACATTGTACAACGTGTAACGGCAGCGGGGCTAAGCCCGGCAGCAAGGCCAAAACCTGCACAACCTGCAAAGGTCAAGGGCAAGTCGTTATGTCCAATGGGTTTTTTCGTATGGCCCAGACCTGTTCGGATTGCGGCGGTCAAGGCAAGATCATTACTGAGTTTTGTCCGCAGTGCCACGGCCAGGGCGTTGTGAAAGTGACCCGCAATATCGATGTGAATATTCCCGCTGGAGTAGACAATGACACGCGTTTGCGGGTCAAAGGCGAAGGGGAAGTTGGCGCCGCCGGGCCGGGGGATTTGTATCTGTATATTCTCGTGCGTCGGCATTCGCTTTATGAACGAAACGGCAATGATTTGCATTTTGAGTTGCCTGTTAGTTTTGTTGTCGCGGCTTTAGGCGGTGAGCTTTCGGTGCCGACTTTAAGCGGGAATGTCGCGATGAAAATTCCCGCCGGTACGCAAAGCGGACGCACGTTTCGTTTGAAGGGAAAAGGGATGCCGGATTTGCACGGCAGCGGGCAGGGTGAGCAATATGTGAAAGTCATGATCAGCGTGCCTGAGCATTTGACGGGCGAGCAGCGCAAATTGCTTGAGGAATTTGCCAAGCTGACCGGCGAAAAAGTTTCGTCAGATTCATTGGCGGATAAATTTAAGAATGTGTTTAAGTAAATTTGTCATTTAAGCTTGCTGATTTGGGTAGCCCTTTTAAGGCGAATAGCGCCATAGAGGCGCCAAACAATTGAGCCGAAAAAGGGATGCCCAAAGCGGCAAGCTCAGGAGAAGTTTTTAAGGGAGATTATTATGCCAACCTACCAATATGAATGTGAAGCCTGCGGGCATGTTTTTGATGCTTTGCAGTCGATGACCGAAAAGAAACTCAAAAAATGTCCCAAATGCGCCAAGATGTCCTTGGTCCGTCACATCGGCGGGGGAAGCGGGATTATTTTTAAGGGAACCGGCTTTTACGAAACCGATTACAAGAATAAGTCTGCGGCTGTGGCTAAAAGCTCCGGTGGCGGGCATTGCCACTCAGGCGGCTGCGGCTGTGCGAGTGCGCCAGCGGCTAAAGCTCAGAGCAAAAAGTAACAGGTTAAGCGGTAAAAGATTCCGAAGAATTTCGTACCGTTTTTGCCCTATTTTTGCTATTATGGGCGCATTGTTAAACTTCAAAACCTATTAAAAAGAAAGAAGACAATCTGCTCAAAGCAGATTTTTTTACCATATGACCGAAATCAAAGCGTTTAGAGGGATTCATTACAACCCCGAAAAAATCAGCAATCCGTCGAAGGTGATGTGCCCGCCGTATGACGTTATTTCAGCGACCCAGCAGGATGGCTTTTATACCCGCAGCGAATATAATTTTATTCGCCTGGAGCATGGTAAGGACAAGCCCGGTGATAACCCCAGCCAAAATAAGTACACTCGCGCGCACGAAATATTAAATCAGTGGTTAGAAAGTGGTGTTTTGGTGCAGGATGAGAATCCGTGCATTTATTATTATCGTCAGGAATACAAAATTGCCGGCGAGCGCCACAGTCGGTTGGGTTTTATTGCGGCGATGAAAATTGCGGATGACAAAGATTCCAAGGTTTTTCCGCATGAAAAAACGCACGCCGCCGCCAAAGAAGACCGTTTTAAGCTTTGGACAAGCGTGGGAGCTAATTTGAGTCCGATTTTTGTGTGCTTTTCGGACCGCGAGCGAAAGGTCGAAAAGATTTTTATCACGCATTTGGCTGTGACCAAACCGCTTTTTGATGTGACGGACGATGATGGCGTCAAACATTTGTTCTGGAAATTAGACGATCCAAAGCTTGTCAGCCAGATTGTCGCCACCTTAGGCGGCCAATCGCTTTTTATCGCCGACGGCCATCATCGCTATGAAGTCGCCTGCGAAATCCGCCGCCAAAAGTTAACGCAAATCGCCAAACCCACAGGCGATGAGCCGTTTAACTATGTGATGACGTATTTTACGAATATTGATTCAAAAGATTTGAAAATTTTTCCGATGCATCGGATTGTGACCAAGCTTCCCGGCGAGCTATCGTTTTTGGAAGAATTCTTTCGGATGGATCGCATCAAGTCCAAAAATGATTTTATGGTGCTTTTGACGAAAGCTGGCGTCAATGAACATGCGTTCGGGCTTTATACAAAAGAAGGCTACATGCTTTTGCGGCTCAAAAATAAGGCTTTGATCGACAAAACGATTACCGAAGGCTCGCGCGATTATCGTCGGCTGGATGCGACGATTCTCAAATATTTTGTTTTTGACAAACTCGGCGTTAAGTCCGAAGATATTTTGTATACAAAAGATGCGATTGAGGTGATCACCAAAGTCGATGAGGGCTTGGCAGAGGCCGGTTTTATCATGAATCCGGTTAAAATCCAGCAGCTTAAAGCTGTCGCTTTAAACGGAGAAAAAATGCCGCCTAAGACAACGTATTTTTATCCCAAGGTCCTTTCAGGTTTAACTTCACACCGGATCGTATAAATTTTTATAGGAAAAATTTTTTATGTCACTTTTTGGAAAAAGTAAATATACGCTTGTCAGTTTGCGTAAACGTAATATTCCCGAAGGGATTTGGTCCAAATGCCCCGAATGCGAATCGCCTTCGTATGTCAAAGGTTTAAAAAGTAACAAAAACGTGTGCCCTAACTGCGGGTATCATTTCCCATTGACAGCGCCGCAGCGGCTTGAGCTTTTGATCGATGAAGGAACATTCGAAGAGCATGACGGGGATTTGACATCACAAGATCCGCTGGATTTTAAAGGCCTTAAAACCTATAAAGATAAATTGGCTGCCGATCAAGAAGCCACAGGCCTTAAAGATGCTGTCATGACCGGTGTCGGTAAGATCGACGGAAAAATGACCGGCATTGCCGTCACGGATTCGCGTTTTATCATGGGCTCGATGGGTTCGGTTGTCGGCGAGAGAATCGCACGGATGATCGAATATGCGATTAAGAAAAAGCTTCCTGTTATTATCGTTTCCGGTTCCGGCGGTGGGGCGCGGATGTATGAAGGGATGTTTTCCTTGATGCAAATGGCCAAAACTTGCGCGGCCTTGGCACGGCATCATCAGGCCGGGTTACTCTATGTTTCTGTTCTAACCGATCCGACGATGGGCGGGATTATGGCCTCTTTTGCCGGAGTCGGCGATATTATTATCGCAGAGCCCAAGGCGCTGATTGGTTTTGCCGGTCCGCGCGTGATTGAACAGACAATACGCCAAAAACTTCCCAGCGGCTTTCAGCGCGCCGAATTTCTTTTAGCTCATGGGCTTATCGACATGATCGTCGAGCGCAAAGAGATGAAAAGCACGCTCGGCCAGCTGATTAGTTATTCCCAAGCTACGACTTCCACAAAAGCTGAAAAATAGTTTTTAAAATTTACAATTAGGCATGGGTTTCCTTTCATAAACAATTTGGAGGTAGTTTAATGGCACAAGTCAAAGATCAGTCAACCCACCATACGACAGCCGCTACAGATCGTATCCCGCTATTTCAAAAAATCATTTACGGCATGGGGTCGTTCGTCAATCAATTTGCCGCTGCTGCCGCGGGACAATTGATTCTTGTTTTAAACCTCGGGCTGGGTGTCAATCCTGCTTTGGTTGGATTTATTGGGGCTATCCCACGCGCTCTCGATGCTTTTTCAGATCCTTTGATCGGCTATGGTTCGGATAATACGCGGACCCGTTTTGGACGACGTCGGCC
>CAZWOH010000133.1:0-5534 GCA_964635405.1 uncultured Planctomycetales bacterium
AAAATATTCCTGACCCGCAATTTGGCCAACCGGATGCGTGCACAGCGCATACGCCGCCGGCCAAAGAGTTAGGCCCGCATGTCGCTGCACTTGGCATGCGTTTTTATACGGGAGAAATGTTCCCGCAGGAATATCGCAATCAAATTTTTATCGCCGAACATGGGTCGTGGAATCGTGGAGAAAAAATCGGATACCGCATTACCTTGGTGCGCATTAAAGACAATCAGGCCGTCAGCTACGAAAATTTTGCCAGCGGTTGGTATGATGGCAACAAAGTGTGGGGAAGGCCGGTTGATTTGGAAATTCTCGACGACGGTTCATTGATCGTTTCGGATGACACAGCAGGAAATCTTTATCGAATTTACTATCAAGCCCAGTAAATTTAAAAATATTTCTTTACAAACACCCTGAGGGCTGTGGTATACTCGCAACCTATGATCAAGTCATTTCGCCATTATCAAACCTCGATCGGCCGCAAGCAAATTGTTGCGACAACCGGTCTTCTTCTGATTTTGTTTATCTGCGGGCATTTGGTGGGAAACCTTTTATTTTTTGGCGGCCCTGACCTTTATAACGGTTACGCGGCTTTTTTGGCAAAACTCCGTCCCGGGCTTTATGTGATTGAAGGAATTTTGGCCCTGATTTTTTTGACGCATATTCTTGTCACATATTTTCTTGTTTACAAAAATATGACTGCGCGTCCGGTCGGTTACAAAATGGTCTCCCATAAAGCTGAACGTTCTTTTGCCGCGCAAATCATGCCGTTTACAGGAACGATTGTGCTGGCTTTCATTTTTTATCATCTCTGGGATTTTACATTCACAACGCATGAGGGGCCGCAAAGCATTTTGGCCGACGGAAAAAATTACGGGCTCTATGGATTGGTATACAATTCATTCAAGGATTGGATGCACAGCACATTTTATATTATTGCGATGGCAAGTATCGGTTTTCATTTAAGCCACGGGGTTGAAAGTTTGTGTCAGACCTACGGGTTTAATCATCCAAAATATATTTCACGCGTCCGTTTAGCCAGTAATTTATTCGGTATTTTAGTCGGCTGGGGCTTTAGCTCGATTCCAGTCTATGTTTTAATCAAAAATTTGGTAAACAATTAAGCCTATGCTCGATTCAAAAATCCCATCCGGTCCGCTTAAAGAAAAATGGTCGCAACACAAATTGCACGTTAAGCTCGTTAACCCGGCCAATAAGCGTAAATACAAAATTATTGTCGTCGGAACCGGTCTAGCGGGAAGCTCTGCGGCAGCCACATTAGCCGAGCTTGGCTATAAGGTCAAAGTTTTTTGTATTCAGGACAGTCCTCGTCGGGCGCACAGCATTGCGGCGCAAGGGGGGATCAACGCGGCCAAAAATTATGCCAATGACGGCGACAGCGTCGAGCGATTGTTTTATGACACGATCAAAGGCGGGGATTTTCGCGCGCGGGAAGCCAACGTTTATCGTTTAGCCGAAGTCAGCAACGCCATTATCGACCAATGCGTCGCGCAAGGCGTTCCATTTGCCCGTGATTATAGCGGTTATTTGGAAAATCGTTCGTTTGGCGGAGCGCAAGTTTCGCGCACCTTTTATGCCCGCGGCCAAACCGGACAGCAGCTTCTTTTAGGCGCTTATTCGGCGATGATGAAAGAAGTCGCCCGTGAAAATGTCGAACTTTGTCCACGCGAAGAAATGCTCGATTTGGTCGTCATCGACGGAGTTGCCAAAGGGATTGTCACGCGCAATTTGGTCACAGGAAAAATCGAATCGCATTGTGCCGATGCCGTCATTATGGCCACCGGGGGTTATTCGTCGATTTTTTATCTTTCGACCAATGCCAAGGCCTGTAACGCAACCGCGATTTGGCGCGCGTACAAAAGAGGCGCGTATCTGGCCAATCCGTGTTTTACACAAATTCATCCGACCTGCATTCCGGTACACGGCGATTATCAATCCAAATTGACTTTGATGAGCGAAGGCTTGCGCAATGACGGGCGGGTGTGGGTCCCTAAAAACGAAAATGACAAACGCTCGCCGTCAAAGATACAGGATTCCGAACGCGATTATTTTTTGGAACGCAAATATCCGACTTTTGGTAATCTTGTCCCGCGCGATATTGCCTCGCGCAATGCCAAAGAGCAATGTGATGCCGGGCGTGGCGTTGGAGAAACAGGGATGGCGGTTTATTTGGACTTGGCGGCTGCAATTAAGCGTTTGGGCAAAGAGACGATCACCGAGCGTTACGGCAACTTGATTGAAATGTATGAAAAAATTACCGGCGACAATCCTTACGAAACGCCGATGATGATTTATCCGGCTCCGCATTACACGATGGGTGGATTGTGGGTGGATTATAATTTGATGAGCACGGTTCCCGGATTATTTGTTTTAGGAGAAGCGAATTTTTCCGATCATGGAGCCAACCGTCTGGGGGCGAGCGCTCTGATGCAAGGCTTGGCCGACGGATATTTTATTATTCCCTATACGATTGGCGACTATTTGGCGCAGACACAACCGCTTGGCAGTGACATTTCTTCTTTTCCTGCTTTTAAGGAAGCCGAAACGCAAGTCTTGCAAAAAGTTTCGCGTCTTTTAGGTGCCAAGGGCAAACGCAGTGCGGATGATTTTCATAAACAGCTTGGAAAACTTTTGTGGGACAAATGCGGAATGTCGCGCAATGATGCTGGCTTGCGTGAAGCTCTTGCGCAAATTCCGGCTATTCGCCAAGAGTTTTGGGAAAATATCAACGTTCCGGGCAGCGGGGAAGATTTGAATCAAAGTTTGGAAAAAGCCGGTCGGGTTGCCGATTATTTGGAATTTGCCGAATTGTTTGTCAAAGATGCTCTGCATCGCAAAGAGTCCTGCGGCGGACATTTTCGGGAAGAATATCAAACGCCCGAAGGGGAAGCCAAGCGCGATGACGAAAAGTTTTGTTATGCGGCGGCCTGGCAGCATATTGACGGCAAAGATGCGGAGCCGATGCTTCATAAGGAACAATTACATTTTGAAAGCGTCAACTTGACCCAGAGAAGTTACAAATAACAGCAACAAGTATTGTCATTGCGAGGAGTGAAACGACGAAGCAATCCCTGATTTTGTAAAACTAAAAGAGAGATTGCTTCACTCGCCTAACGGCTCATTCGCAATGACAGGTACCAAACAAAAAACATTCTATGGAAAAAAAATTAAATTTAAAATTGATCATTTGGCGGCAAAAAGGCCCGACGGACAAAGGGGAGTTTGTAACTTACCAAGTCAATGACATTGATGTGGCGATGTCTTTTTTGGAAATGATCGACGTTTTAAATGAGCGGCTGACCAAAGAAGGACAGGAGCCTGTTGCTTTTGATCACGATTGCCGCGAGGGGATTTGCGGGATGTGCGGCGCGGTCGTCAACGGCAAAGCGCACGGAAAGCTAAAAGGAACAACGCTGTGTCAATTGCATATGCGGCATTTCCAAAATAATGAAACGATCGTCATCGAGCCATGGCGCGCGAAAGGGTTTCCGGTTGTTAAGGATTTGGTTGTCGATCGCAGCGCTTTTGACCGGATCATCGCATCCGGCGGGTATATTTCGGCTAAGACCGGTTCGGCGCCCGACGCTAATGCAATCCCGGTTGCAAAAGAAAAGTCTGATCAGGCGATGGACGCGGCCGCCTGTATCGGTTGCGGCGCTTGTGTTGCCGCGTGTCCTAACGCGTCTGCGATGCTTTTTGTGGGAGCCAAGATCAGCCATTTAGTCCTTTTGCCGCAAGGCAAAGTCGAAAGAAAAACCCGTGTCAATAATATGGTCCATCAGATGGACAAAGAAAATTTTGGCAACTGTTCCAATGAATACGAATGCGAGGCCGCCTGCCCCAAGGGGATTAGTGTGGCCAACATTGCCCGCATGAATCGTGAGTTTATGGTCTCGCGGATTTCCCGTCCGTCGTAATCGTCTTTTCTCTTTTTCTGCATTTGTGGTAACATATCCATATTTTATGAAAATCGATAAAGCCACAATCCTCAAATTTGACAAGCCCGGGCCACGCTACACAAGTTATCCGACGGCCCCCGAGTGGTCGTCAGCGGTCAATGCCCAAAACTATCAGACCAAACTTGCGCAATTCGGCCGAAGCGGCAAGACGCTTTCGCTTTATGTTCATATCCCTTTTTGTGAATCGTTGTGTTACTTTTGCGGCTGCAGCATGAATGTCCGCAAAAATGAAGAGCGCGTCGGCAACGAATATTTGGACTATCTTGAAAAAGAAATCGATCTTGTGTCCGAAAAAATCGGTACACAAACTCTCATCCGCCAATTGCACTTAGGCGGAGGGACGCCGTCGTTTTTAAACGAAGCGCAAATGACGCGTCTGTACCAAAAAATTGCCAGTTGCTTTAAGATTGATCCAACCGGGGAAATTGCCATCGAGGTTGACCCCCGTCGGGTAACGCGATCAAAAGTTGAGACTTTGCGCCGTCTTGGGTTTAACAGAATTTCGATTGGACTGCAGGACTTTGATGAAAATGTGCAGAAGCACGTCAACCGGATTCAGCCTTTCGAATTAGTCGAACAATTTAACCGCTGGTGCCGCGATCTGCATTTTGAGTCGGTCAATTTTGATCTGATTTATGGCTTGCCGTATCAGACGATTGATTCGTTTGCTCAGACGGTGAACCTCGTGCTTTCTCTTAGGCCGGACCGCATCGCACTCTACAGTTTTGCGTATGTCCCGTGGCTAAAAAAGCACCAGACAAAAATTGATGAGAACAAACTGCCCTCGACAGATCAAAAGCTGGAAATATTTTTAAATGCGCGCAATGCGTTTTTGAAAAACGGTTATCAGGCCATTGCCATGGACCATTTTGCCCTTGCCGACGATGAATTGAGCAAAGCGTTTCATGCGGGAACTCTGCACCGCAATTTTATGGGCTATACGGTCAAGCCGGCGGATGAGTATATTGGGCTGGGAACTTCTGCCATCGGGTTTCTTGAGGGCGCATTTTTTCAAAATTACAAAACGATTCCAGAATATTACTGTTTTTTAAAACAGGGCGAACTACCCGTCGAGCGCGGCAAAGAACTTTCAGAAGATGATCTTATTCGCCAATGGGTAATCAAGTCTTTGATCTGCCAGTTTAGTCTCGACAAAAAAGCGTTTGCCCGACATTTTTCAAAAGATTTTGACGGGTATTTTCAAGAAGAACAAAAGCATCTTGTCAAGTGCGTCGAGGATGGATTACTATTTTTTGATCAGGATAGAATTGTTGTAAGCGATTTGGGCAAGATTTTTGTGCGTAACATTTGCATGGGTTTTGACTGGTATTTACGGCAAGAAAAAAGCCATAAACGTTTTTCGAAAACGGTGTAAATGAATATTTATTTTCTCTGAACGGGTGGCGCGAAGGGGAGTTCTCTACCGCCCGCAGCTTGCGAGGACGGTAGAGTACCGTAGCGACAGGACCCGTCACATTGTCATATTATGAAACAATCACTTCTCCTAGATTCCTTTTCCGGAAAGAACAAAAAAGTTCCTGTTTGGTTTATGCGTCAGGC
>CAZWOH010000134.1:0-5479 GCA_964635405.1 uncultured Planctomycetales bacterium
TTATTTTTGATGTGACCCCGCATGTCAATCATGCAGGGTTTATTACCTTGGAGCTTAAGCCGCAAGTGACTGACATCTTGGGTTTTGTAACGGTAGAAAACGCTTCAGTTCCTCAATTAAGCAAGGAAGAAGCAAAAACCAATGTCATGATCAAGGATGGCGAGACATTGGTTATCGCCGGACTTATTAAAGATCAGGTCACGGATACCAAGAAGAAATTCCCATTTTTAGGGGACATTCCTTTATTGGGGCTGCTCTTTCAGAAATCTGAGAAGACCGTTGTTAAGCAGGACCTTCTGATTTTTGTGACGCCGCACATCATCAATAACGACGAGACGACTCCTCCCGCAAACTAAACCAGAGCGCGGAAAGGTCTTTAAGCAGAAAATTGATTATCCTGAAGTTAAAGGAGAAAGATTTTTCTATAGAGACCTGCGTTTGGTTTTTTGGAATTTTAACGTATACAAGCGAGGTGTGGAGTGTCACGTGAGATTTTGGTCCATATCGGCCCCGGCGAAACGCAGGCGGCCATTATTCAGGACGGCCATTTGGATGATTTTCATCTGGAGGTCGGTCATCATCAATCCATTCTAGGAAATATTTACAAAGGCAAAGTTGAATCCATTTTGCCGTCGATCAACGGCGCTTTTGTCAATATCGGGCAGGAAAAAAACGGTTTTTTGTATTTGACGGATGTCGTCGCGGCGCAAACGGCTGATGAGCCGGCAGGCCCGATGAAGATTATTAAAAAGATCTTTGGCCGCAAGGAAAAAAAAGATCCCGCATCTCAACCCCAAGCGCTTGCCCTAAAGCAAGGTCAAGAAATTTTGGTCCAGGTTGTTAAAGAGCCCTTTAGTACTAAGGGGGCGCGTTTAACGAGTCATATTTCTTTGGCAGGGCGTTTTGTCGTCTATATGCCGTATGATACGCATGGCGGGGTTTCTAAAAAAATTGAAAGCCATGATGAGCGCCAGCGTTTGCGCGGGCTCTTAGACGGTTTTGATTTTGTGACGAGCGGTGGTTTTATTGTCCGCACTGCTTCCCACGAAAAAGGCACTCAGGAGTTAACGCGCGATGCCAAATTTCTTTACAAAATTTGGCAACAAATTTTAAGGCTTTCCGAGCAGAAGCAAGCCCCGGCTTTGATTTATAAAGAATATGATTTGATCTGGAAAATTGTTCGCGATTATTTTACCAATCAGGTTGACAAGCTTATCATTGATTCCGAAGAAGAATTTATCAAGGTCCGTAAATTTGTCGCCAACTTGATCGGCAAAGAACAGATTGAAAAAGTTTTTCTTTACAATGAACCGACTCCGCTTTTTGAAGCCAAAGGGGTCGCGCAGGAATTGCATAAGATTTATGACACCAAGGTCATGCTTAAATCCGGCGCTTATGTGGTGATTGAGCCGACCGAAGGCTTGACGGTCGTCGATGTCAACAGCGGAAAATTTAAAACGCGTGCAACGCCGGAAGATGCGGCATTTATGGTGAATATGGAAGCGGCAACCGAAATTGCGCGGCAGCTTCGTCTGCGGGACATGGGCGGGATTATTGTCATTGACTTTATTGATATGAGCAAGGAAGGGCATAAGCGTAAAGTCATTGAAACGCTCGAGCAGGAATTAGCGCGCGATTATGCCAAGACTGAAGTCAATCGGATTTCACCTTTAGGGTTGGTCGAAATGACCCGCGCCCGCACCGGCAAAACTTTGGAGGCGATTTCCTTTGAGGCGTGTCCCTATTGTGATGGGCGGGGGAAGATTAGGATTGAATAAGATGTCGGCCTCGCCCGGATGGGCTCGGCACTCCCTTGGACATTGCGTCCTCGGTCGCTTGCGCCGTCGCAGGAGCTCCGGCATCAACCCTCGACAGCTGTTGGCTGTCAAGAGGCTTGACAATTTTTGATATTCTGTTTAAATACTAGGTTTCACAGGGATAAAGGATTATTAACTGTTAGTGAGGATATACTATGTACGCGATTGTTCAAATTGGTGCTAACCAGTACAAAGTCGAAGAAGGCGAAACTATTGGCGTGGGCAAAGTCCCATCCGAAGAGGGTACAACCGTTAAGCTTGACAAAGTTCTTCTTGTCGCCGACGGAAACAATGTTACCGTAGGCCAGCCGTTTGTGCCGGGCGCAAGTGTGAGTGCGAAGGTTGTCAAACAAGCCTTAGGCGAAAAAGTAGTTGCGTTTAAGTTTCGCAAGCGCAAAGATTCCATTCAAAAAATCGGTTACCGCCAAAAGATTACGGCCCTTAATATCGTCAAGATCGCTGCTTAATTTTAGAGAAGTCCGGCGGTTTTTACCAAATCCAAAGGTGCGGTTATGGCGTTTGTTGATGAGGTCAGGATTTTTGTCAAGGCCGGCGACGGCGGAAAAGGCTGCGAAAGTTTTTATCAGGACAAACTGACCCGCTACCCGCGGCCCGACGGTGGGGACGGCGGAAAAGGCGGGGACATCACGTTTGTCGCTGACAAGTCCATCCATACTTTGCTCGATTATCGCTTCAGACAGCATTATGAAGGCGGGCGAGGCGGACACGGCAGCAGCAAAAATTTCAAAGGCAAAAGCGGCAAAGATATTTTTTTGCGGGTCCCGGTCGGGACGATCATCCGCGATTTTGATACCAAACTTTTGATTCGGGATTTAGTTGAAGACGGCCAGTCAATCCTTGTGGCCAAAGGCGGTTTGCAAGGCCGCGGCAATCACGGCGGTAGGCGGCCATTGCCTCCCGGGCAGGGGCAAGCCAAGACGATTCACCTTGAGCTTAAACTCATTGCGGATGTCGGGATTGTCGGATTTCCTAACGCTGGCAAGTCGACCTTGATTTCAAATATTTCCAAAGTGCGCTCTAAGATTGCCAATTACCCTTTTACGACACGCCAGCCGATTTTGGGGGTCGTGATTGGCGAAGATAATTCGCAATTTATCGTCGCGGATTTGCCGGGCTTAATTGAAGGGGCGCATTTGGGCAAAGGCTTGGGCGACAAATTTTTAAAACACGCCGAGCGTACTAAAATTTTAGTCCATCTTCTGGACATGGCCGGCAGCGAAGGCCGCGATCCTTTGGACGATTACGCGAAGATTAAAAATGAGCTGGAACTTTACAGCGACAAGCTCGCCTTAAAAATTCGTCTGATCGTCGCCAACAAAATGGACTTACCCGACGCGGACGCAAATTTAAAGCGTTTTAAACGCAAATATAAAGAAGAAGTTATCAGCATTTCCGCGCTGGAGCATAAAGGTTTGGACAAGCTCGTTAAGCGTTTGAGGGATTTGTTAAAGCAGGGAAACGTGCTTGCCAGTTGATATGTGATTTTTGTAGGGAACGGTCGCGACCGTTCCCTGCCTTTAAGTTGCCTGAATTAGGAATAACAAAAATTATGACACGCACATTTTCACGTCCTATCAAAAGAGTTGTCGTCAAGGTTGGCTCAAGCGTGATTGCAGGATACACGCTTAAGGCCCGCACCGCACAACTGCGTTCGCTCGTCGGAGAAATAAGCGCTTTAAATGCGAAAGGCGTTGAAGTTGTTTTGGTCAGTTCGGGTGCGATTGTTTTGGGGATGGGAGAGCTTGGCATTAAAACCCGTCCGACGGACCTTTCGTCCTTACAGGCTTTGGCGGCTATCGGGCAGGCGGTTTTGATGAAAACCTATAGTGACTTATTTAAAAAAGCCAAAGCCAAATGCGCGCAGGTCCTTTTAACATGGGACGATTTTGATTCGCGTGAGCGTTATAATAATGCCAGCCATACTTTGAAAGCAATATTGGCCCATGGTGTCATTCCAGTAATAAATGAAAACGATACGATATCAACGGACGAAATCAAGTTTGGCGATAATGACAAACTTTCGGCACTCGTTGCGGGATTGGTCCATGCGGATCTTTTGATTTTGCTCTCGGATGTCGAGGGGCTTTACGAAAAGCGTGAGGGCCAGACAAAATATTTTACAGTTGTCAAAGAGATCAACAAAAAGATCCATAGCCTAGCGGGCGGGTCGGCGAACCAAAATATTTCCAGAGGCGGCATGACGGCAAAACTCAATGCGATTAAGATCGCGACACACGCCAATATTCCCTGTGTGATCGCCAGCGGGGAGAGTCCAGAGGTTTTAACGCGTGTTGTTGACGGACAAGAGGTGGGGACGTTTTTTGTGGCTAAAGAGGGCAAAGTTGTGGACCGCCGGCACTGGATTTCTTTGCGCAAAAAAAGGGCAAAAGGAAAATAAACATGGACAAAAAATTAAAAAGCCGGATTTGTAAAATCGCCCAGAAAGCCAAGAAGGCGTCCTCTTTTTTAGCGCAGGCTACGATAAGCGAAAAAAACAATGCGCTTCTGAGTATGGCTGGTGCGATTTTGGCGAACAAAGATTTTTTGCTTAAGCAAAACAAAAAAGATTTGGCGCTGGCTCAAAAGCAGAAATATCCTTCGGCGCTCATTGATCGTTTGACTTTGGATGAAAAGCGCATTATCGCGATGGCGCAAGGGTTAAAAGATACCGCATCCCTTCGTGATCCTGTCGGAGAAATATTAGACACCGCACAGCGGCCCAATGGCTTGGTGATCAAAAAAGTGCGCGTGCCAATTGGCGTTGTTGCGATTATTTATGAATCGCGTCCGAATGTCACCGCTGATTGCATCGGGCTTTGTCTTAAGTCAGGCAATGGAGTTATTTTAAAAGGCGGCAAAGAAGCGGCATATTCTAACGAAGCGATTTTCAAGATTTGCCGTGACGCTCTCAAGGACAGTGCCATCCCGACGGATGTGATGCAGTTAATCGATGTTAAAGAGCGTAAAGCCCTTGAAGTACTTTTAAAATGTGATGATCTTATCGATCTTGTGATCCCGCGCGGTGGTGAGGGTTTGATTCGTTTTGTTGCCGAGCACTCAACGATCCCTGTCATTAAACACTTCAAAGGCGTTTGTCACACCTACGTCAGCGATCAGGCGGATCTGGCGATGGCAGAGGAAGTTTGTTTTAACGCGAAAGTCCAGCGGCCGGGCACATGCAACGCGATGGAAAAAATGCTCGTGCACAAAAATGTCGCTGAACAATTTTTAAAAAATATGCTGCACCGGTTTACCGAAGCTGGTGTTGAGATCCGGGGTGATGCGGCGACGCGCAAAATTTCTAAGCACGTTAAGCCTGCGACCAAAGAGGATTGGACGTCGGAATATTTGGATTTGATTTTGACAGTCAAAGTCGTTGATTCTCTCGATGAGGCGATTGTCCATATCAATACTTTTGGTTCGCATCATTCGGATGCGATTATCAGCAAAAGCGATGCAGAGATTGAAAAGTTTTTTAAGTCCATTGATTCGGCGTGCGTCTATTCAAATGCGTCGACGCGTTTTACCGACGGTTATGAATTTGGGTTTGGCGCTGAGGTAGGAATAAGTACAGACAAAATTCACGCCCGCGGGCCGATGGGGTTGGAAGGTTTGACGACGTATAAATATGTCGTGTCTGG
>CAZWOH010000135.1:0-5432 GCA_964635405.1 uncultured Planctomycetales bacterium
GCATCATCCGCATCAGAAATGCTGGTAATCAGAATCAAACCCGAATCGGTCAAAATATGCGCCATTTCGCCTAACTGCTCGACATGCAAAAAACGGTTGAGCGTGCGGTCATTGCTGACATTTTCGCGGACCGACGGCTGGTTTGGAATACCCAAAAAATAAACGAATTTTCCCTGTTCAAAAAGTTTTTCTTCAAGCGCCTTGGCAATACGCTGTTTGCCAGTTTCAACCTGACCTGTTATCACAATAAGGGCGGACTTATGCTGATACTTCTGCGCCCGTTTATCAGGGGTAATCCCGCTTCGTTCCCAATTGCGCTCCCGGCTCTCGACATGTTTTTTGACGACGGTATGGTCCTCAAAAATAGGCGCTAAAATGATTCCACCGCCGGCAATTTCATAATTATCAACGATAACAAACCGCCCGGTCGCAGAAATATCCACAACATTATCAAAAGCGACCGGCTTTAACGTTTCTAAAATACACTCCGCAACATCGTGCCGGCTGACTTGAGTTTTGCTCGTAATCGAGGAAAGCTCGCTGGCATCAAGGACGCTGACAACTTCGGACAATACAACCGGGACCTGCTGGGTTGCAATCTTAAGCTTGTAGTTTTTGCCTTTGACCATCGGTTCTTTGCCCATCCAAAAAATATTTGCCCGCAGCTGTGTGCTGACATGCGGTAAGGTCTCGGCAACCTTACACATTATTTCACCGGGCCGGATATATATTTGGGTATCCAGACAAAAACCGGTACTCTGTCCGGCAAACGCGGTTAACGACGACGACGTGTTAAAGCCTTCAATACTTTTGATCCGATTCTTCTTGTTCGATGGCAAAAAAATGACCTCATCCCCGACTGCAACTGTTCCTGTCTCGACACGGCCGGCGACAATACGCCGCTCATCGCCTTGGGCTGTAAATTTATAAATATCCTGAACCGGAAAACGAAAACGCTGTTCAAACGCAACGGCTTGTTTTGAAAATCCGTCTAATGCCTGCAGAATTGACAACCCCTTATACCACGGCATCTTATCAGATAATCCGACCATATTGTCGCCTTCCCGGGCGCTAATGGGAATCACATTTTGGGGGACGACATTGATTTCGTTTAAGAACTCTAAATATTCGGCCTTGATTTTTTCAAACGTTTTTTCGCTGTACCCGACGAGATCCATCTTGTTGATGCAGATGGTGATATTTCGGATCCCTAAAAAAGACATCATATAGCCATGACGTTTTGAATTTTCTTTAATCCCCTCATGCGCATCAATGACCAGCAAAGCCGCTTCTGCGCGAGCTGCACCGCTGACCATATTCTTTAAAAACTCAATATGTCCGGGAGCGTCGATGATAATATAATCACGCATTTTCGATTTAAAAAATGACCGCGCTGTGTCAATGGTGATCCCTTGAGCCTGCTCATCCTTAAGCGCATCCAAAAGAAAAGCATATTCAAACGGGCGGGCATTTCGCGCGCACATCGCCTTGACAGCCTCTAACTTTCCGTCGGGCAAAGCGCCGGTATCCGCCAGAAGCCGGCCGATGACCGTGCTTTTTCCATGATCGACATGGCCGACAATAACGACATTCATCTGTTCGCGAAAAGTATCCATTACATGTAACCTTCTCTTCGTAAAGTTTCCAATCCGCCGCCGTCCTCTTTGTCCTGCGCGCGGCCGGAACGTTCAGCGATATTAAGAAATTTTCCGCTTCGCAATTCTTCGACGATTTCACTCACATTTTTTGCCGTTGATTCAACGGGCGTTGTGCACGGATAGCAGCCTAAGGACCGGTATCGTTTGCCTGATCCTTGATCAAAATAAATTTTGATAATCGGGATGTTTTCCCGTTCAATGTATTCCCAAATATTTAGCTCCGTCCAATCCAAAAGCGGATGAATGCGGATATGTGTGCCCGGAGCAAAATCGGTTTTAAATTGATTCCACAATTCCGGCGGCTGATCGCCGACATCCCAGTCATTGTTTTTGTCACGCGGCGAAAAATACCGCTCCTTTGACCGGCTGCCCTCTTCATCCGCACGGGCACCAACGATGACGCCCGTGTAGGGTTCGGTATTTTTGTCGATTTCATATTTTCCAGTCGCATGGTTCATTCGAAAACGCGGCCAATCGCCGGCGAGCGTATGCTTGAGCGCTTGTGATTTTAAAGCTTTACAACAACTTAAACGGTCAATAGCGCCGTCTGGAAAAGTTTGTTTCGCATCGAGGGCCGCTTTGTTCTGCCCATAGACCATATTGAGTTTCCACTCCAGCGCAAGTTTGTCCCGGTATTCGATCATTTCCGGAATTTTAAAACTCGTATCAATATGGACTAACGGAAACGGAACGTGGCCAAAAAATGCTTTACGGGCCAGCCACAACAAAACCGTACTGTCCTTACCGATGGACCAGAGCATGGCCAAATTCTTAAATTCGCGGTAAGCCTCGCGCAAAATATAAACACTTTGCGCTTCCAAATTATCCAATTTTTGCATGACAAATTTGCTCATAAATTTTTATTTCTTCAATGGCGGTCGTCGAGGATTATTGTGCAGACCGCACTCTTTTTGCTCTGGCGCTTCCCACCACCAGCGTCCGGCACGAATATCTTCACCGGGCTTAATGGCCCGCGTACAAGGCGCACAACCGATACTGACAAAACCTTGTTTGTGCAACGGATTGACGTCCAGATGATGGGCCTTAATGTATTGACTGACCTGTTCCAAACTCCAGTCGATCAGCGGATTAATTTTGATTTTGTCATTCGCACTATCGAACTCAAAAACTTGGATGTCGCTTCGCGTCACCGACTGTGAGCGGCGAAGACCAGAAATCCAGGCATCGACATTTTCAAGCGCCCGCTTGAGCGGTTCAACTTTACGGATCCCACAGCATAATTTACGATTTTCGACGCTGTCATAAAAAAGATTAATGCCTTTGTCGTGGACCATCTTTTCAACGGCGCTTGCATCAGGGAAATAAATTTCAACCGGCCGGTGATAGCGTTTTTCCACTTTTGCAATCAGTTCATATGTTTCTGGAAAAAGACGGCCAGTGTCAAGCGTAAAAACCTTGATTTCGGGGGCTTCCAACGAAATCATATGCAGAAGGACTTGATCTTCTTCTCCAAAACTTGACGCAAAGCTTAAGCGTTTGCCGAATTCGTTAAACGCAAAACGCAGTATCTGCTCTGGTGTCAAGCCTTTAGCTTGGTCATTTAAAGCACTGATTTTTTCTTTTGAAATCATAAGCACTCTTCTTTAAAAATAAAATGCAAAATCAGGGTTTATTTTGGCGGAAAACACAGCAAAGTCAATAGAATTTATTACACGTCGTTTTTTTCTAAATGTTCAATGATTTTTGCGGTTCCCGAGGACACTGCATAGTTTCTAAGATCTTTTATCTTAAGCCATTTATGTGTTTTATCGGTCACAGGCATAGTCAGCGGGCGGCAAAGCCAAACCGACAAAGTCGCTTTAAACTGCGTGTAATACTGGATAACCTTAGGCAACTTTTTTTCAAGTTTAATCCCGATCCCTAACTCTTCGTTAACCTCTCGCACAAGCGCTTCTTCTGCTTTTTCGCCGTGCTCAATTTTTCCTCCAGGAAATTCCCACAAATCCGCAAAAAGACCTTTTTTAATGCGTTTTTGCATAAAAATTTCATCATCGTTTTTAAGAACGGCAATCGCTGCTGAAATATTTTTGATGATCATTTTTTTAGGTTCCGGAATAATATCGACGACGCCATCTTTATACGCCAAGCACGATTCACGGACCGGACAAACCAAACAGGAAGGATTTTTGCTTCGACAGATCAGAGCACCTAATTCCATCAAAGCCTGATTAAAAATACAATTTTTACTCAGCGGCATAACCGCCAGCAAAAATTCAAGAATTTTTTTATCATGAAGCGTCTGTGCTTTGCCTTTAATTTTTAACTGCCGCATCACGACTCGTCTGACATTGGCATCAATAATCGGCTCTCTCTGATCAAAGGCAATGCTCAAAACAGCGCCCGTTGTATACGGCCCTAATCCCGGCAAACGGCGTAAATTATCTTTTTGATTTGGAAAAATTCCATTAAATTCATCGCAAACAATTTTTGCAGCCGTATGAATATTGCGTGCTCTCGAGTAATATCCAAGACCTTGCCAAAACTTAAGAATCTGTTCTGCGCAAGCGCTGGCAACGCTTTGGATATCGGGAAATTTTTCTATCCAGCGCAGGTAATACGGAATGACCGCATTAACGGTTGTTTGCTGCAACATCACCTCAGAAATCCAAATTTTGTATGGATCCCTTGTCCTTCGCCAGGGCAAGTCCCGGGCCGAAGTTTGATACCACCCCATAAGGTCTTTAGCAAAATGGTTGACTTTACTTGTCATTCGATTGGTCTAAATAAGAGGAAAGCATCTGGGCAAAAAGTACTGGAATTTGTGCATGCTGCCCGATCGGTTCTGTCATATGAAAAGTAACATGAGGAAATTTTTTACGCGCATCATCGAGAATTTGCGGAATGTCCTTATCGACGTGCCGGCCTGCGTTTAAAAAATTTAAAAGAACGATAACTTCGGTCGCCTTTTTTGCAACGCACGAATCAATCGCCTCAGGGATTGACGGAGACTCAATTTCCAGAAAACCGTATTCGATCAAAGGTATGCTTAAAAGTTTTTTTAATTTTTCAATTAAATCCCTGACTTCATCTTTTGTTTTTGCCAGACGGCTTCCATGCGAAATCAGAATAACCGCCTTCATCGCTTTACCCAATTCAGCGGATATTTCGAACTCTTAAAGCGCAGCTCTTCGCCAAATGGAAACGCAAGACTATTATGGGATCCATCAAAATATACGATTCCCTCGGTCATCAGTGATGTCATTCGCAAACGCGATTTGTCATTAAAAATACCTTTGCGATAGGTTATTTTGCGGGTTTTTCCACAATAAGGTTCACGAACGACAAATTGCAAATCCCTGCTTTTTTCATCCAAAACAACCCCACCAGCCGAGCGAATAGCACCGGTTGAACCAGCTGCAGTTGCAACCCAAACCCCGGAACTTCGCTGCTCCTCTGCTTTACCGTTAAAGTCAAACAGGTATCGACTCATGGCTGCCGGGTTGCGATGACAAATCAAAATATCATTAAGCACACAGATAGAATGCTTACTTTTTGAAAAAACAACGTCCATCCTATTTAACGGGCAAACATTAGCATTTCCACGCATAATATCAAATATTATATGGGAAAAGTTACTGCTATTTGCTGAACAAAAACGTCCAACGCTCCACTTTGGGTCAGAGTTGATCCCCAACATGAGCTGATTTGTCGCACCCGCAGCAGCTTCTAAAAAAGTGCCATCCCCCCCAATGGTGAGAATTAGGTCATAGCAAGAAAAATCTTTTGCATGACCACGAAGCATTTTTTTATATT
>CAZWOH010000136.1:0-5422 GCA_964635405.1 uncultured Planctomycetales bacterium
GCTTGGCATTTTCACTCATGCAAACTCCTATTGTAAAAGTTTAAACGAAGGGTTGTATTATATATGGATTTTTAAAAAATTGAAGAAATTTATTGACGAATCACGCGACACAATTTCACGTCCCGACGAGCTTGGCGTTTACATCGGAAAAACTTTTCTGCCCTAACAACAATGGTAAGGTCTGGGCATTGACGGGCTGGATATTGATGATGACCGGATAAAGCCCGTCGATGTTGATGTTTTCAATATTTTGTTCTGGTAAAGGCAGCGGCACACCTTTACCGTCACGTTTGATTTGCAAATTAAGCAGTGTCGGATCAAAGTCGATACCGCCGACCTGGCGGTCAAGCCCGCTGACGGGCGTTGTTGGTTCTGACGTTATAGTTGTTGATGCTGACGTGGTAACCGGAGAATTCACCGCGCTGGCGGCGCGCTGAATTGTTCCAACGATACCGGCAACTGGGACTTGGGTCAATCCATCTGAACCCGGAACAGATGTCTCCCCAACATTGAGTTTAACTATATAAGGCTTCTCCCTAAGAGTCTCTTTTATTTCTTCTAATAGTGTCTTGGCATAGTGCATTTCATCGCTGTCTAGCACTTCACGGACAACAACTGTGCCCAAGAGCCTGAGTAAAGCGGTTGCATTTTTAATTAAATGTCCCCGCGCTTGCTGAGCTTCGGGAGAAGCGATATTAATTTCATCCTCCCTATTTCCTTCCGTGCCATTAGGCACAACATCGGTACGTCCCGCCTCATGTAAAACACGGGAAAGTATAACCCTATCCCATGTTGGCGTAAGTGAATTTTCATCAATTAAATCTTTTAATGTAAAATCCGTATCTAATATTTGTGAATTGTGTGTAGTTAGTTCCCTATATTTTCTTAATGCAGCGACGATGAAAGGATTTTGATCAACCAATAAAAAATCTTTATCGGGATATTCAGTCATGGCAACAAAGCCTTGCAATCCCGCGCCAAAAATCGCAATTTTATTATCAAGCCTTTGAATGCCCCGTATTCCAAGATGAATGCTTAGATCTACGTCCGGATCCACTTGTTCACGATTCATTTTTGGTAAATGATAGACTTGCCAAAAATAATTCGCAAATACTTCAGCAATTTCTTTCTGATGTTTTTTGGCTAATTGCGGATTCTCCTGAAGCGCGGCAAAAACCTTGTTGACCGCTTCTTCGAATAGTTGATTTGTCCGATCAAGTTCGTAATTCTTTTGTTCTATAGTTGCCACAAAGTGTTTCCCAGAAAAATGGATCTCCCCTTGACTATGATTTAGATAATGCACCTGAGCCAACATAACCGCCATCTCCCCAGCAAAATATCTCAAATAGACCTTTTCCAACTGTGTTAATTTAAAGTTAGGCTCATTTAGAAATTCAGCTGAAAATCCGGGTCTATACAAATTGATAAATTCCTCATACGTTATCATTTTGGATTCAATACTGTCTGCATACTCAGCTGTAATAACACCCTGATCCGCAGCAGCCTTGACAACAGCCAGAGCATAGGCTTTATCCTTTAAATCTGGAAAAAGAAAATACCTAAAGTCCTCTTGTGTACCTCTCGTAAGAGAATTACCTGCCAAAACAGCATAATACGGCCCATGCGGTCCTGAAAAATATTCAGCATTTCCACCTCTTAAAAGTCCAGAATAGGCTCCAAACCGAAGACGTCCCTCTAAAGCAATATTAATAATCCCCTTTATTCCGCGTTTTGTTGATTCAACACCATGTGCATGCAAACGCAATGATTCTCCAATCGCTAAAACTTGATCTCTCAACTTTTCTTCTTTAGTCTCATTAACATCCTTAAAATTTCTAAGCGCTTCTCCAAAATTGCCTAAATCATTCTGTTGAGCGTTTAAATTTAAGAAATCAATTCTAGATATTAGCTCTGGTTCATTTACTGTATCTTCTACCGTCGATGCGGCACGCTGTTCATCTCCTAATACCGTCACCATCGCAATGGTCGACGCGCTGGCGGTCAATTTATTTTCAATGGTTGATGAAGAAACATGATCCCTGACCAGCGCCGAGCTTGCGTCAAATTCGGTAGCAATCCCGCCCGAAAAATATTTGCGCGGGATTAATTCACCGCTTGCGTCCTCTTCTTCTTTAATGAAATTATACGCCCCCTTCTTGAAGGCTTCGAGATACTGCTGATAAACGCGTTCTTTCATCTGTTTGTCATCGGTCTCAACACCGGCGACTTTTGCCTTATCCATGTAAACTTTACCCAACAAACTTTCCTTTAAGGCCTGCTTATACCAAGCTGCTAAGATGACGGAATTATAAACTTGCCGAACAGCGACAAAATCTTTGCCTTCATTGACTTCTTTTTCGATGGCGGGAAGAATGGCGGTGCGGAAGATATTCGACGAGACGCTGGTCGTTGGAGGCTGGACGCTAGTAGTTTTTTCCAACGTCAAACGTCTAGCATCCAACGTCCTTGCCCCATTAACCTGTTCCCAATACTTCTTTCCCAACTCCGTCTCAGGATTGGTCAAAGACGCGGCCAACTGCTTTAAAATATAATCCTGTTCAAGCATGGCTTTACCCATTTGTGTCTGTCCCAAGGCATCAGGAATAATGCGGTTAGCTTCATAGGGAGAAAGGTTTACCCACGAATCTTTGTCTGGAATAGTTAACGCAGCCAGAAAATATTTGACGAGCTTTTGGGTCTCGGCTTTAAATTCTTCGTCATTAAGCTTGGACTGCCCGCGGTCAACGATAAAGTCAAACAACAGCGGGTTTTCGGGATGAATTTTAAGGCCCAACAAAACCGTAGGTTGAAATCCTTCGGGAACCGAAACTGTCGCAGGCAAAACCTGGGCACCGGCCACAGCAGGAATCACCGTCTGGCCAAACAAAAAGACCAACAGCGTCACGATGCTGATCGCTTTTCGAATCAATTGTTGTGATTTTGTGTTCAACATAAAAAAGTCCAAAATCGCTTTGGACGGGGTTAGAAACAGTATCAAGAACTTATAATAAAGATACAATATATTTAATAAAAAACAAGGCAACTGGGGGTAAGAAGGCGACAGCGTGGTATGGATCAAAAAAACATTACGCGCTATCGCTTTTTTCTAAAATTGCGGCAATTTTGGATAAAAGCACGTTGGTATCAATCGGCTTGAGAATATAATCGTCACAGCCTTTGTTAAAAGCTTCGACGAAACGTTTTTCGTAGGCGGTCACAATAATAATCGGAACACCGTCCCCTAAAGAAATGCCGGCAGATTTTTCACTCTCACGGATACGATGCAAGATTTCCAGGCCGTTAACTTCAGGAAGTTCAATGTCCAGCAAAATCAAGCTGTAAGGCTCCTGTCTTTGGACGGACATATTATACGCTTCAATGGCTTCCTTGCCCGTGGCTGCAAAATCACAAACCGCGATTTCCCGCAGAATTTCAGCTAAAAGCATACGGTTTTCAAAATTATCATCGACAACAAGGATTCGATTCATATATATCTCCAAACATTTCCAAACTCAAACGTTAATTTCGCGTTGCCAAGTTGTTCATATAAATTTGCAATTTTTCACTTTCACGGCGCAGTGCTTCAAACTGCTGCATCAAACGCGTCTGCGGTTCCCCGGCCTTTACAGAATCATGCATAGCTGATTCAACGGCCGTCAGATTGC
Organism: uncultured Planctomycetales bacterium; assembly: GCA_964635405.1. Classification (GTDB taxonomy): domain Bacteria; phylum Omnitrophota; class Gorgyraeia; order Zapsychrales; family JANLHA01; genus JADLGJ01. The sequence continues at coordinate 3,666 of CAZWOH010000136.1, forward strand.
GCAAACGCAGATTCCCCGCAGTTCCTTTGATTTCATGCAAAGTCATGCGCATTTGATCACGGTCATTGGTTGCTATAGCATCGCTTAAAATATTGAGCTTTCCCGAAAGACTGTTAATAAAACTTGTTGCGATTTTGATATAAATTTCCGGACGGATCTTTAATTCTTCGCTCACCTGCTTGACATCAATGTTGATTGGCATGTTTTCGTCCGTCATAAGTTCTCCAATTTAGGCTTTTAGTATGTTTTTTAATTCCGTTTCTAATTCAAAAAACATATTTTTAAACTGGGTCAAAAATCCAACTATTTTTTCTTTGTCACGGTTGGTTTTGACTTCCTGATTGAGCGTTCGGGCCACCATCGCCAAAGACGCAATACGCATATTATCGTAATCGCCTTTCCATCGATGAGAAATCGACTGGATCTTGTCAAAATCAGAAAACGGCAACGCTGCTTCGATATCCGTAATATCCTTTTGCGTTTGCTCCACAGCTCGATTTAAAATACGCAAATAAATATCCTTGGGGATTTTTAAACTTTCGGCATTTTGTTCAACAGTTAAAATCATATTCACTTTCTTGTTGGAATAATTCCCATGCTCATGTCGATGACCAGGCGTTTTTCATTTTCGATCACAAAGTTAACGGTGTAATAGTCAAACTCGCTGGCGCAAAAATCCACCCCCGGGACAGCCCTGTTTCGGAATGTTGAAAAATGCGACATTTCAAGTTCAATATATCCGGCGGATACGATTTCGGATTTAAAACGTCCCGCCAAAATATTGCACAATGTTCCGCAAGAATCCAAAAGAGCATTTTCACTTTCATCGTCAATCGGCGGATATTTTAAAAGCTTCATCATCTTGGGCATATAGGTTTGTTCAACATAAACAATCAGCGCACCGACAGCCTTTTTTTTAGACATATCCAGCGCATTCAAATAATAATTTACCGTCGAAACATAAGCCGCCTCATTATTATATTTTTCCATCCCGTCAGCCTGCATTTTGCCTTTATATTCAATAATCGCGCCGCGCACCTTTTCGGGCGGTTTTGAAAATTTGATCTCCCCGCGCTCCATAAAAAGGCCGTCCATCCCCTTGATCAGCAGGTTTGCAAACTCTTCGAGATTTTTGTTTTTTGCACCCAATCGAACACCTTAGTTTTTTTAGACACCTTTTATCTTAACGTGCGACTTAATCGAATCCAAAAGCGACTCCGGCGTATAGGGTTTGACCACATATCCAGCCAAATTCGGATTAACGCCTTTGGCTTTCTTTTTATTTTCTTCTGTTCCCGACGCTGTGATCATAACAATCATTTTGCTGGCGACTGGCGGGACTTTCATGACTGCTTCCATAAATTCCATGCCCGACATTTGCGGCATTTGCCAATCAAGCAAAATCAAACCAATTTCCTTATACCGCGTGCCCAGAAGCTCAATAGCCTCTTCGCCGGTACGCGCTTGCAAAAATTCATTTTGAACTCCGGCCCCTTTGAGAACTTCGATCAAAAGTTCGCGTTCAAGGTCAGAATCGTCTACAACGAGAATCTTGTCATTTGAGTTTGTGTTTGTCATAGGATCTCACATTTTTGTACATTTAATAATAACTTCTTTAAGTTCATCAATTCCGAAAGGCTTTGCTAAATAGTCATTCATCCCGGCGGTAAAACATTTTTCACGCTCCTCCTGAATTTCCGCTGCGGTCAAAGCAACAATCGGAACAGGATTTTTTAATTCATTTCGAATAAATTTTG
>CAZWOH010000137.1:0-5327 GCA_964635405.1 uncultured Planctomycetales bacterium
AAAAAACCTTAGGACGGACGATTTAAATATACCATACACAAAATCTGCTGTAAAGCGGGAGCTAAAAAAACAATATCCAAAGCCCTAGAGATCCATCCCGCCGGTCCGCTCAATGATAAATTTGATATCTTCCCAACGCCGCTGGCATCCGTACACCGCAATAATACACACTTCATCGCCTTTCATCAAATACCCGACAAAACACTTCTGGGCCGCACGCGTGTAACCGGTTTTTCCGTAAACTTTTTGCTTCCAATTCGTTAATAAAATCTTGTTGTGGCTTTTTAATAGAACCTTGCGTTCGTCGACAGAAAAAATCTGGTGATAACGTAGTTTTATTGCCCGCTTAAAAAAATCATTTTCAATCGCTTTTCGAAAAATCATGTACATATCATACGCCGATGTATACTGCGGTACACCGCGCGTCGGCAAGCCGTTGGAATTGGCAAACTTCGTGTTCTTGGCGCCCAACTGGCGGGCCCTCTGGTTCATCAAATCAACAAAAGCCTCCTCTGAACCGGCAACACCTTCTGCTAAAACAATGCTTGCATCATTGGCTGAATTCATCAAAAGTGCAAACAACAAATCGCGTACCGTAAACTGCTCGCCGACCCTTAAATTGATCGTCGTCGGCTGCACCATAACCGCACGCGGACTGACCGTAAGAACCTTATCTAACGGCAATCGTTCCAAAACCAAAAGTGCTGTCATAACCTTAGTCGTACTCGCCGGCGCAACACGCATATCCACATTTTTGCCGTAATAGCGTTTAACCGCTGTCGAATTTGAAAAAATTGCAGAACGCGCCGTCACTCGTCCGCTGCGATATCTGGACCTTTTCGCCAAAGCGACATCCGGGCAAACCAACCCCGCGGCCAAAATAATCACTAAAAATAAATGGGGAATTTTCTTCATCTTACGTCTTTGTGCTGGCGTCGGCCGCCTGACAAACCCGTTCAAGGGCCCATGCAACACCAGCGGTCGGCAGGGCATTATGTCCATCGGCTTTTGCAATGCACCATTGTTCTCGTGTTTTAATAATCGCCACCCACACAGATTGGGTCAGAAACGGCTCTGCGACAATCAATCGCACCAACCCCAGATTTTGTCTTGGGTCAAAAATAAAATCTTTGTAAATCACTGACGTTGGCCCGACGATATTTTCAAAATGAAATCGTTTCGGGTCAAACTCGTCAACAAAAAGTGCGCGCAATTCTACATCCTCCACAACGGCCACATCGCGATGCTCGGCCTTCTTTAACGTTAATTCCCAAAACGTGTCCTGCCCGTTTTCTTTCCATTTGCGCTCAAACTTTGTATTAAACTGCGGGGCAATCGTTTGAACACTCGCCTCAAATCCTGTCCCTGCAACTTCGCCCAAAATCCACTGAAGATACGGATACCAATCTGTCACCACTTTAACGGTTGCATTTTCTTTAAGCCGGCTGTTGAGCAAACACAAAAAATCATACGAAAACAAGCGGTGTTTAATATGAGTTTTTTTAGGCCAAGGGCAAGGGAAAAGACACGTGACCTGATCTAAAGAGCGTTGCACAAACAGCCGCTTGAGCGCCACCGTCGCATCGACGCGCACAAGGCGCACATTTTGGCCAAAATTTTTATCCTCAGGATTCTGGCGGACCGACTCGATTTTACTTAAACATTTGGCCATCCGTGCCCAGTCGAGCTCAATCCCAATAAAATTTTCCTCTTTTGTCCGTCGGGCTTGCTCGATTAAAAATTCCCCGAAGCCAAAACCGATTTCCAAATGAAGCGGACGATCATTGCCAAATTGCGCGCTCCAGACAATCGGACGAGGCAAATCGTAATGCGACAAAAAAACACCTTCGGGAAAAAGTTGGGCTTGGCACGACATCAACCGTTTACCGCGCCTTTAAATGTGCATTAAAAAAATCCCAGCCATGGCCCACCAAACGGTCATTTTCAAAAACGACAGGGACCAATTCATCGTCGGAAATTTTGTCATCCGTAACTTTAATTCCCGACAAATAATAATCGACGTCATACGTCCGCTGGTTGACCTTGATCGTTTCGCTGCGTTGGGGATTGGCGACGGTGATCGGTTGATATTCTTCTGTCAGCTGATCGGCTAAAACATAACCGGTTATGACTTCTTTACCCAAAAGTTCTGCGACCTGCGCACGGCTTAAGCCTTTGTGCAATTGGCTTGTGCTGATAAATTGTTTTTGCATCAGCTCCTGCGAAATACCCCCCGCCGATGGAGCGGTTGGCACACTCGTACAGCCAGAAACCAACAAGGTGCAAAATCCCATCCAAAATAAACGTTTCACGCATCCTCCTTATGAAAAACCAGATAAAAACAAAACCCGAAATAAGCCATTTCACCCACAAGATAAAGCACGCCCATCGGCGAATACAATTGCAAACCGCTAAAGATCGCCGAAAAAGAACTATGTAGTTTATCACTAGGCATAAAATAAATCTGCAAAAGATTTGGATTGTGTGTCAATTGGCTCAAAGGAATAGCTCCAAATTTCATATATCCGATGACCAAAACTTTTAATAAAAGGTCCAAACTTAAGGTTAATACCCCAATCGCTCTGGCCAAAACATAACGCATCAGCAAAAAGACTCCGGCGAGAACATAAAATATCGCCACATAAATTTCGAGCATTTGAATGCTCCAAAAAAATATGTCGTGATACGGCTTGGCCTGCAGGGAGCGAAATTTTTCCGGCTCGCGCTCTGCAGGACTTGTGGACTTTGCCGAAGATCCCGAAGAGACTGACGCAAAACGGGGAAAAACCGAACCCGGCGAAATCTCTTCACAGCGGATCGCGATGCACGCAAACCATGTGATTCCCAGAACAATAAAAAATATTCCCAAAAATTTAATAATCGCGGCTGGTGGTTTCATAAATTTTTCCTTTAATAGATTTTTTTATTTTTCTCCAGAGCCCACATTCTTAACAACTGCGCATTCTCGTTGCGCAAAAGCCCGCCCAAAACCTGAACCCGGCTTTTTCCCGACGACTTCATTTGTTCCGCCGAAATGCAAAGCTCATTAAACCCAGCGCTTTTCGCATCGCGGATCGATGCGCCAAAATAAATTTTTGTGATTCCAGCCCAATGACATGCGCTAAAACACATCGGGCACGGTTCACAGGTTGAATAGATCACGCAATCCGACAAACTTATGGTTTTAAGTTTCCGGCAGGCCAAGCGAATCGCATCCACCTCAGCATGCGCGGTGATGTCGGTTGTTCGCCAAACACGATTATGCGCCAGCGAAACCACGCTTGCCCGACGGACAATACACGCGCCAAACGGCGTCTGTCCCCGCAGGGTCCCCTGCCTGGCTTTTTCCAAAGCCAGACGCATAAACATTTCATCCTGTTTAGTAAATGTGCTCATCGAGTTTATTTGACAACAATTTTGCGCGCCGCAGGCAAAGACGCCGCCTGATCGGAGATATTATACTTTTTATAAAGGACCTTCAACTTATTTTCGATCGCCTCTTTTTCGTCGAGCAAATCATAATAATCTTTTTCGGAAGCGCCCGCCTCTTCTAACAATTTATTGATCTGCGCCTCTTGTTCTTTAAGCTGATCCTGCGCGCCGGAGAGCCGTTCGACCAAATACCGATTTTTCTTAAGCAACTCATCGGCACCCGTATTTGTCGACGCTACGCCAGCCTGCTTTTGAGATTGTTCGATTTTTTTGGACAGAAAAATATTTTCCTGCTGCGCGGCTGACAAGGCCAATGTGGCTTTATCAATTTCTTTGCGCAAAAGATCGATGCTGGACTGCTTCTGTGCAATAAGCGCTTGTTGTGTTTGAAGGTCCTTCGTCAGCGAAGCGATCTTTTCATCGCCGGACTTTGTTGCTTCGGCAATCCGCTGGGCAATGGCCGCATTGGTCTTTTCCCCGACTTGATTTAACGATTGGATCTTTTCCTGCAAAGAGGCGCTTACCGCCGCAACTTTTTGGGCTGTTTCGTTTTGCGCGGCCAAAAGCTGGGTTTGCAATTCTCCAATCTTTTGCTGCCACCCTTTTTGATCTTGCGACAAACGGCTTGTGAAAGAACTTTCCGTACTCTGTAATTTTTCTTTCAATTGCGCGATCGTCTCATCAAGCGGCTTGCGAACCTCTGCAAGCTTCTGCGCCGACGCCTGCTGACTGTCTCTTAATTTTTGTTCACTCTGCACTGCAGCTTTTTTCAACTCTTCCTGCAAAGAACGAATCTGTTCTGTAAGCGGCTCTTTGGCCCGGGCGATCTCACCTAAGTTCGCGTCGCGAAGATTTTTGATCTCGCCGACCAAAGTATTAATTTTTTCTTGCAAAGGCGCCTTGGCCAAAACAATTTTTTGTTCAGCGGATTTTTCACTCTCGGCTAATTGTTCCTGCATTTGCTTAATCGTTTTTTCATAAGACGCTTTTGTCTCGTCAACTTTGGCGGCCGAATTCTTTTCAAGAGCTTTGGCATTTTCATTGAACTTACGTAGCTCAAGATCAAAATCCGCCCGGACTTTAGCCAAAAGCGCATCGGCATCCGCTTTAGTTGCTTGCAGCTGTTTGCGCAAAACATCGTTTTGCTCTTTGGCTGACGAGGCTGCCTGCGCTAAACGTTGGGCAGCGGTATCCTCATTGACTTTGATTTGGTTCTCAAGGGCCTTGATTTTTTCTTCCTGGGCTTTTTGCGCCTGGGAAACCTGTATCGCCGCAGACGCATCTTTTTCTTTCAACTGCTTTTGTAAATCTTTGACCTGTTTCTCCAGAGGAGCTTTGGCCTCGTTGATCCTCGACGGTAAAGCTGCTTCTGTTGCCTTCAGACGCAAACCTAAATCATCTATCTCCGTCATCAAAGACTGCCGGGCTTCGGCAATTTTCTTAGGCACTTCGTTCTCTGCATTTTGCAACTGCGCTTGAAGCGTTTGGATCTGTTTTTGTAAAGGCAACTTTTCTGCCTCAATCCGCGGCGCAAGCTCTGCATCTGTTTTCTTTAACTGACCCTGAAGTAGAGAAACTTTTTTTGCCAGCTCCCCATTTTCATTGTTTTTCCCGGCGAGACTGGTATTTAAATTATTTTTTTCCTGAACAACTTTTTGATACGCCTCATCCTTTTGACGCAAATTACGGGCGCTTTCTTCCGTCTGGGATTGCATCTTGGCAAGATCGTCTTGCAAAGAAACTTTGGCTTTAGCAATTTCGGTTGCGGCTAAAGCTTGTGCTTCTTTAAGACGACTTTCCAGCGTTGAAATCTGCTTTTCGAGCGGCTGTTTGGCCTGCTGAATCTGCACATTAGCTTGCTCATCCGAAGCCCGCATTTTTTCGACGAGAAAATT
>CAZWOH010000138.1:0-3371 GCA_964635405.1 uncultured Planctomycetales bacterium
CCGCACCAGTTGACCGGCTTAAGCCCGCGATAAACATACCCTTTTTCAACCAAACGGATAAACGAATTAAGAATCCAATACTCATAGCCCGTCGAAAGCGTTAAATATGGATTGTCCCATTCTCCCATCACCCCTAAACGCTTAAACTGCTCGCGCTGCAAGTTAACATATTTCATCGCATACGCACAGGCCAATTTGCGAAACGCAACACTCTCAACCTCGGACTTTCGCTTTTTTAAATCCTTAAAAATCTGATGCTCAATCGGAAGGCCATGACAATCCCAGCCGGGAACATACAAACTGTCCAAATCCTGCATCGTCTTGGACTTCACGATGATGTCTTTTAAAATTTTGTTTAAGGCATGGCCGATATGAATATTCCCATTCGCATACGGAGGCCCGTCGTGCAGGGTATACGTTTTTTTGCCTTTGGACTTTTCGCGAATCTTTGAATACAGAGCGTCTTTTTCCCATTTAGCCAAAACGCCCGGCTCTTTTTGGGCCAGGTTGGCTTTCATCGAAAAATCTGTTTGGGGAAGATTTAAAGTCTTTTGGTAATCCACTTCCATTACAAAAATTCCAATTCTCGTTTTTTATTTTCAGGAATCGCATGCGCGGCGGTCATAATCGCGTGCTGCCGGGCATCCGAGGCCGAAAATTTTGTCAAAGCACCCGCGCGCGGTAAGGCCAACTTCAAAATCTTTTTGGCGTTTTCAACATTCTTGTGCAAATTTGCGACAACCATTTCAACGGTAACATCTTCCGTTGATTCACGCCAGCAATCATAATCCGTGACCGCCGCCAAAGTCGCATAGGAAACTTCTGCCTCACGCGCTAATTTTGCTTCGGTAGCTGTCGTCATTCCGATAATGTCCATCCCCCAGCTGCGATACAAATTTGACTCGGCCCTCGTCGAAAACTGCGGGCCTTCCATGTTGACATAGGTCCCTTTAGTATGAACGGTCAGCTTTAATTCATGGGCCGCATCGATAAGAATTTTACGAAGTTCCGGCGAGAAAGGATCCGCAACCGACACATGTCCAACAACGCCGCCTTCAAAAAAAGACGTCTTGCGATGTTTGGTCAAATCGACAAACTGGTCCGGCACCACAAAATCCATCGGTTTGAGCTCTTCTTTGAGGCTCCCGCAGGCCGAGACTGAAATAATCGCCTGAGCGCCCAACTTTTTCATGCCAAAAATATTTGCGCGATAATTGATTTCCGTCGGAGAAATCGCGTGGTCTTTGCCGTGGCGCGGCAAAAACACCACGTCTATGCCGGCTAATTTTCCGGTGATAAAATTTCCCGAGGGCTGGCCAAAGGGCGTAAAAATAGAAATCTCTTCAATTTTTTCGATGCCTTCAATCTTGTACAAACCACTGCCGCCGATCACGCCGATCTTTGCCATAATGATTTCCTCTCATTTAACTTTAAGACTGCTGAGATGTCATGGTGCCCCGTTCTCAAACAGTGTCTCGCGCCAAGACTAAACCATAAAACTATCTTCAAGAAAATCGGCGCTCGCCAAACTCGCCCGGGACACCATGACATCCCAGCGTTACCAACTATTTCCTATCGCGCCAAGTCTCGCGCACGCGCTTTCGCCGCACAGACAGCGTCGGTAAATGTTTTTTCGAAGTTAGAGCTTGTAAAAACTTCCAGCGCCGCCTGCGTTGTTCCGCCTTTTGACGTCACTTTGGCGCGCAAATCCCCAGCCGATTCCTGACTTTGCAAATACAAATTAATACTGCCTGATAATGTCGCATCGACTAATCTTTTAACTGTATCGCAGGCAAGCCCTGTCTTTTGCGCTGCTTTTAAAAAACTTTCGATAAAAAGAAACACATACGCCGGACCGCTTCCCGAAACCGCGGTCACGCTATCCATCAATTTTTCATCGACAATAATCACGTCCCCAATGTTGGAAAAAATATCCTGGGCTGTTTTTAAATCTTTGGCCGTCGCCTGTTTGCCCTTGCACAAGACGCTTATGCCCTCTCCAATTTGCGAGGGCATATTCGGCATCGTCCGAATGACACGAGCGGTTTTGCCTAAAGATTTTTCCAGATACGCCGTCGTCAAACCTGCGGCAATCGAAATTACGAGCTTTTGTGTCGTCAAAAACGTCTTTAACTGGTCCAAAACATCCTGCATATCCTGAGGCTTAACGGCGAGAATAATCACATCTGACGTTTGTGCCAACGTCTTTAAATCTCCTGATAAGGCGCGAAACTTTTTCTTTAAAAACACGACGCGGCCAGGATCTTTTTCGCAAACGCTAATCCGATATTTTTTAAAGGTCCGGCTGATGATTGCCGTGCCCATGTTTCCGCCGCCGATAATGCCGAGTTTTAACATAGTTTTGTCCTTGGCGACTTGCTTAAGCGGTGTCCGCAGGCGAATAGCGCCATAGAGGCGCCAAACAATTGAGCCGAAGGATACCGCTTAAGTAAGTCGTACTCTAAAATTATTCTCCAAACAAAGCTCGTCCGACGCGGACCATATTACTGCCCTCTTCAATGGCAATCGGAAAATCCCCGCTCATGCCCATCGAAAGCCATTTCATCTCTCCGCGCTCTTTTTTGGCTAAAAGAACTTGGGCCTGATCACGCAGCTCTCGTAAACTCGCAAACGCCACACGCACTTTCTTTTCATCGTCGGTCAAAGCGGCCATCGTCATTAATCCCTGCACATTGATATTTTTAAAATCAGATGCTTGATCAATGAGTTCCAAAGCTTGCGATTGTTCAATACCGGATTTTTGCTCTTCAAAAGAGCAATTGACCTGAATCAAAATATCCATGACTTTATTATGTTTTTCGGCCTGTTTTTGAATTTCCTCGGCCAACTTTAAACTGTCAACCGACTGGATCATGTCAAAAAGCGGGACTGCAAATTTGGCCTTGTTCGTCTGCAAATGCCCGATCAAATGTTTGGTGACTTGTCCCGGAGCAAATTTTAAAAGCGGAAATCTTTCCTGCGCATCCTGCACGCGGTTTTCTGCAATATGGTCTAACCCCGCGTCGATGGCCTGCTGGACTTTGGCCAAATCGGTATACTTGGTCACCCCGATTAAAACAACTTCCTTAGGGTCACGCCCGCACTTTTGGCAAGCTTTCTGAATCTCTTGATAAATCTTATCTAATCGTTCTTTCATAAGGCCATAAAGTAACACAAAGCAATATGAGCGTCAATTGGGATGTGATTTAAACAATCTTTTTCCCGAGGACATAAAGCGGGATGTCTTTTTGAAAATAATAACGCAAGTACGAACGATGCGTCGTAAATAACGTGACAAAACCGCATTTTTCAAAAAACTTTTTTGCCAAGTCGGACATGGTGCTGGCGCGGACACTGCTGACGCCATTTTG
>CAZWOH010000138.1:3471-5236 GCA_964635405.1 uncultured Planctomycetales bacterium
GCAGAACTTAAAATATAATGAGGATTTTCAAGGCTCGCTAAAGGAAATGCAATCGTAATTGCCCCGCCTTCACGGCTGACCTTCATGTCTTTAACAAAGACCCGCCGTCCTTTTTCAAACACAGCCACAAATTTTGAAAAACCGATTTTCAAATGATATTTAGGCATATAAGAAAACGGCAACCCTCGCCGATATCCAAGCAAATACAGATTCATGCCCAATAATTTGTCATTCCAGGCCCGCGGCATAATTCGGATATATAAATATCCGTCCTGCCGCGCATAGGCAAGCGAATCAAAAACCGGCTGCGCCGGATTTTCTTCATCGACACTGGCAGCGCGAATATGCTGGGCAGCTTCAATGCTTTGCCAGTCAATATGCCCTTTCGAGTTATCTTTGATGACAATAGAAGGATAATCGCCGAACAATTCATTCTTTCTTGCGAACGTAAAAAGATACGGCGGATTATATTCAATCTGCGATTTATAAAATTCTATCGTCTGTCGTTTTTTTTCAATTTGCGCCGGCGTCAAATCCAAATCCAGCCAACGGATATCCGAATTTTTGATCTGTTCGGAGGGAACAAGCGCTAGCGTCGGATGAAATCCCCGCGGCAAAGGCCAGCGCGCTTCGTGGATCAAATACGGATAAATTTCGGGAGATGGAATCTTGGAGCCCAAATCCCAAAGAGCGACTTTTAAATACAGATAAAAAGCACGGTGATCCGGATTATTATCCATCGGGTGAGAGACAAAAATCCGCGTCGGTTTAAAATCCAAAAGGATTTTTTCCAAGTCCCGTAAAATGCTTTCGCCAACGTAAGGCGCTCCGGCGGAAAAACTTTGATTGTACGGCACGTGCCGCACTCGCGTAAAAAGGCTTTTATACGGGGTTGCCGTAGCCCCCCAGTACTGCGTAAAAATATTCAAAGTCCCGGCATCCGGATAACCTAAAAAAATAAGATTTTCGGCGGGCAACCCTAAAGCCGTCATCGCATTGGTTGCCTCCTGGCGGCGAAGATTGCCCATCGCAATAACACCGGAACGCTTAAAAACAAGGCGCTTTTCATAAACAATAAAGGCTAATTCATTGCTGTCTCCGTTGGTCAAATACACAACTTTTGTCGGCAGCATACGGCTGATCGCCTGCTGTAAAATTCCGCCAGTGCCGATCGCTTCATCGTCAGGATGCGGGGCAAGAACCAAAATGCGGTCATCATCTTTTAATGGCGGGACAGACTCCAGTCCAAAAGCGCACCGGATAAAGATGAAAAAAGCACAGATAAAAAAACAAGAATAACTAAAGATTCTTTTTAGCATTACGCTTTAACTGCCTACTTACTTGGTTAGCGTTACGGTAATAACGTCGTTGATCCCTTTAAGAGTGACAACATAAAGGACCGTCACCTCATCGCCTTTTTTAAGATTAGAAAATTCTATCGGAGCAGACTTGCTGGAAAAAAGTTGGCTTTTGGCAATCAGTTCAAATTCTTTTTTCTTTCCGCTGGCATCTGCGAGTTTAAATTTCCCGAAATTTGCTTTAGAGACATCTGCTTTTTGAATAGATTCAATCTTTCCCTGCGAACGTTCAATAAGCGCAGCCACGGATTTGCGTTTCGGAGCAGCGTCCGAAGTTTTCAGTTTCGGCGTTTGCGCATAAACATTTGTTCCCAAAACTGCCAGCAGAGCTAATACCAAAAAGGTCTTTTTCATTTTGTCCTCACATGGTTATAAATTTTTTAGGTTTAATTTTATAGAAAAGACGT
>CAZWOH010000139.1:0-5185 GCA_964635405.1 uncultured Planctomycetales bacterium
CGCTGGTCCCGCACAAAAATACTTTCCTGAAAACTCTTCGCGTATTTTTTAAGTTCTGCGCCCTTTTCACTGATTTGTGCAACGTGGGTGATTGGTTGGTTGGCGTTTGAAACAATGCCGATGGAGATTGAGAGAAGCCCTGTTTTAATTTCATTGCCCAGACGGTCTTTTCCGATGATGTAGCCGGCTTTGCGGTCCTCTTCGTTATAAAACTGCGGCGCGGTTTTGTCGAATTCAATAATAATTTGCTTGCAAACATTCTCGACAAGCTCATCGCTCGTCACAAAAACAAAGTCGTCGCCCCCGATATGCCCGATAAAAGTTTCGCTGCCGCCGACAGAACGCACAACTTTGACCAAGAGCCGCGCTAATTCGCGGATGACCTCATCCCCTTTTTCAAAGCCGTATTTATCGTTATAAATTTTGAATTTGTCGAGATCTGCATATCCGACGGCAAATGTTTTTCCACTGGCAATTCTGCCTTGAAGCTCTTCCATGATCGACGAGTTGCCCGGCAAATGGGTCAGGGGATTAGCGTCGAGACTGCGATTAGTGCGCCGCAAAATCATTTTGATGCGGGCCAAAAGAGCGCTGGGTTCAAAAGGTTTGACAATATAATCATCTGCTCCGGCTTCAATGCCGCCGACCATGTCTTTCGTCTCGCCTTTTCCGGTGAGCATGATGATCGGAATATGTTCAAGCAAGATGTCTTTTTTCATCGCTTTGCAAAATTCCTTGCCGGTCATAACCGGCATCATAAAATCGCAAATCACAAGGTTTGGATTTTTTGTTTGGACAAGCTTGAGGCCTTCAAGCCCATTGGGCGCCTGGATGACTTCGTAAGATTCACATAGCGTCAAATCAAGCACGTCAAGGATGTCAGGATCATCGTCGATGGTAAGAATGCGTTCTTTATTCATATGTGTTTTTCTGCCTTTTTATTTTAGGTTTTTTTAGTCGCAAGCGGCAAAGTAAAATAGAAAACAGACCCCTTGTTGAGTTTGCTTTCAACCCAAATCCGTCCGCCATGCGCTTCAATAATTTTTTTGCAAAGAGCTAACCCTAACCCCGTTCCTTTGACGTTTTGGTTGATCTCATTTTCGATGCGATAAAATTCATTAAAAAGCTGCTTGATGTTTTCGTCGCTGATCCCGATTCCTGTATCGGAAATCGCAAAAGTGATTTTGTCAGGCTGCAAAGTTGCTGCAATTGTAATAGTCCCTCCGCTATGTGTAAATTTGATGGCATTGTTAACTAGATTGATAAAAACTCTTTCGAGTTGGTTTAAATCAGCCATAACGCTTGGACAATGGGCGGGGACGTTGTTGATAAAACGAATATTCTTATCTTTCATTTGGGGTGTCAACAAGTCGTGCACATTTTCAATGATCGGGGCTACTGGATGAGGGGTCAATTTCATTTCTGTTTTGCCTGATTCGATACGCGAAATGTCTAAAAGATCATTAATAAATGAAACTAAGTTGTCCGACTGCTTGTTGATTTTATCGAGACGCTCTTTGACTTTTGCGGGAACCTCGCCGATTGTCCCGGCGCTAAGAAGAGAGGCATAACCTTTTATGGATGTTAACGGAGTCCGTAATTCATGCGAAACGGCCGAGATAAATTCGCTTTTGTTTCGGCTAATCGCCTGAACGTCGGAAAGGGCCAGGGAAAGCTGCTTGGTTCGCTCCTGGACTTTGGCCTCTAGCGCCTGTTGGGCGCGGTAAGCTTGTTCAAAAAGACGCGCGTTTTCGACGGCTTGTCCGATTTGGTCGGCGAGAATCGAAATAAGCTCGGTATCGCCCTGTGTGACCGCAAATGCATCTCCGGGATTTGCGGCGCAAATAATTCCTGTCATTTTGTCCTGCGTAAGAATTGGTGTTAAAACAAAATTACGGACGTGGATTATACTAAAAATAATATTTTGGATTTCCGGCGTGCTTTTAAAGGAGGAGAGCATATTGCCGTTTTTGAGCAATTCTAAAATTTGGGTGTTTGTGCTTAATTTTTCGGTGATTTCGTCTTGGTCGGTTTGGGTATACCCTAAAGACACCCGTAAAGAAAGTTTTTGGCCCACTGTCAACGCATAGATCAGATATTTTTCAAACCCCAATTCATTTAACAGGCTCGGATTGAGCCTTTGAAATGTTTCGTTCTCGTCGAGCGTTGTGGTAATCAGGCGCGAGGTTTTTTGCAGTGCATCAAGACCGTTAAGTCGCTTGTCGAGTTCTTCCTGGGTTTTGTTCAGCTCAAGGTCGGTTTTAACGATCAGTTTAGCCTGTTCATCGAGTTCGGCAAACGAATCGGCAAGTTTGCGTAAACTATCTTTCAGGACATCTATTTCTTTAAGCGTATAGTACAAGAAATATCCCAAAATTCCTGATCCGATAAGAAGCAGAAGGATAAAAAATTGATAAATTGTTTGTACAAAACCGTCCATAGTTTTAACTTATCGCAGCAATAAGAATGCTTTCGTTTTGTAAAAATGTTTCAGGCCCGTCAAAGGAAGGGTATGTAGAAATTTCTCCAAAGGAATACATGCCAAAAATCGGGACGTTGAATCCTAAAATTTCGTGCACTTTTTGGATTTCGGCATGAGCAGAACGCCCCAAAATCCGGTAGCGAGAGAGAGATTCAAAAATAAAAATCAGTTTGGGCGTTCGCCCCTGCATTTGTGATTTGACGTCCTCTGCGGCCGATTGAGCCGCTTGCAGGCAGGACTCCTTGTTGCCGATCATAAGATGAATCGTTTTGCCTTTGGCCAGCGTGTCTTGTAAGACAATGCTGTCATCGTCGAGGGTATTGATAATATTTCTTAAGAGATATTCACGGCCGGCGCCTGTGGGTGAACCTAAGGGATAGCGTGTATTTAAATAGGATAAATTGCTCGCGCGCAGTGTTTCGGTTGTTGTATCAAAATATTCCTGATAAATTTCTGCGGCAGGTTTGTTGTCAATGGATTTGATGACATTGCCTTCGCTGTCGTTGATCAGCCGCGGCTTGCCTAACGGCCGAAAGCCATGACGACAACTTAAGGCCGCTTGCATGCGTCCCCCAAAGAGAACAGCGCATGCGCCGGAAGCCAGGACGGTATTTTCATAATACTGATAAGTTTTTTTGAAATGAAAATCATCGCTGCTGCCGGCCCCGATAATTGGAAAGACTCCTTCAAAGGTTTGTGTTATTCCGGAAATAAATTGAGAGAGTTCTTGCAAAAGCCCGTCGGAGAAAAATAAAAAGAGTTTGCGGTGCTCTTTTCCATAATCCGAAAGACAGCTGCTGGCTAATTGTTGCCCGCCGGCTTTTAAATCCTGCAGGCGCAAGTTGTCGACCATTGCGGATTCAAAACGGATTTCGTCCGAATACAAAAGCAAAACAGCGATGCCGCGGGTTTCGATGTGTTCGCCCAAAATGATCCCTGCGGTTGAGGAACCGAGCAACCTGGGATTTTTTAATTGCACAAAAAGGCTGGGAAGAAAATCATTTGGATTATAGTGGGCCGTGTTTAAAACGATCGCCAAGTCAATGTTGCTTGAGTGTAAATTAAGTTTGGCTTGGTCAGCTGCGTCTTTTGCTGCTTTGACAGCATCGAGGTCTTTGCTAAATCCCATGCCGATATACGTTGACACGCACAAACTCCTTAAAGCGACAAGAACGTTAATAATTGGTATTAAATATAACACACTTGGGAAGGCCAGAAAATCATTGTCTTAAATAAATCGTTTTGACGCAAAACTCGGATGTGATATCATGTGGCTCTCAAATTTCTTTTATCTATCCGGCCCCATCGTCTAGCCTGGTCAGGACGTCTGCTTCTCAGGCAGAAAACACCGGTTCAAATCCGGTTGGGGCTACCAAATTGGATAAATTAGGTTTTTCCTAACTGCCGCAATGTTCCTAAGTGGCTCTTGAAATAAATTTTAGCGCTGATGAAAAATCCAATTCTCAATATTCTCAAAGGCTTCACCATTGTCCTTGTCGTTTATGGCCATGTGCTTCAGCGTACGATGGCCGCCGCCGGAGAGGACTTCTTCTTACATCCTGTTTTTAAAACAATCTACACGTTTCATATGCCGGTGTTTTTTTTGATCAGCGGCTTTTTGCTTGCGCAAAGTTGCCAGCGAAAGTCCTCGGGAGAAGTTTTTGCCGCCCGCTGCAAAAGTCTTTTGGTCCCGTTTATCGCGTGGGGCGTCGTTGGGATTTTGACAAGTTTCTTCCTTCGGATTATCGACGGAAAAGGCGTCAACTTTTTTTCTTGGATGCAAAATACCGAAGTTTGGTTTATTTGGTTTCTTTTTACTTTGTTTGTCTGCAGCGCGCTTATCCTTTTCTCGGAGTATCTTAAAAAACGGCTGGGCGGATGGGTTTTTGTTGCGGTGTATTTTTTGCTCTTGCTTATTCCCTGGAATGATTTTTGTTCGATCTATTACGTCAAATGGTTTTATCCATTTTCTTTGGCCGGATATTTCTTAAATCGTTATGCAACAAAAGCGATGGCGCGTTTTAACAATGCCGCCGGCTTTGGCGTTTGTTTAGTTCTGTTTATGGGCTTTGCGTTTTTTTGGAGCAAAAGCGACTATATTTATATCCATCAAATGAGTTTTTCGCCAATCAATTGCATGGACCAAATTTTGCGTTTTGCGTATCGCTATTCTGCCGGGTTTTTGGGAATCGCCGTTGTTTATTTTATCGGGGCGTATCTTGCAAAAACAAAATTCGGTAATCTTTTAGAATGGCTCGGCGTGTATTCTTTGGATATTTATTTACTGCAGAGATATTTTGTGGAAGGGCTGTTCCCCCGGATTTTGGCTCATGCCCATGGGAGTTTTGATTTTTATTCACCGTTGTTCCTATTTGTTGTTGTCCCAGGCGTGGTCATCGTCTCGGTAGCAATCTCTGTGGCAACCTCCAAGTTGTTGTTTAGAAAAATCCCATCGCTTAATACTTTATTTTTAGGTGGCCGGGGATAAATCTTTTTTGCAGCCCTCGTCGACAATCCTGCATATTCTTTTAAATTTTCTTGACAATTTAGAGGGGCATAATTACTATTAACCCATTCCAATCGGCAATGGCGTCTTTTGGAGTTGGTCGCAATGAGGCACCAATATTTTCGGGCATCGTCGCCCAGGCTGGGACTTACTCTGTCCACAGGTCTGGGTTTTTTATTTTTGGACTGGATTTTAGG
>CAZWOH010000140.1:0-5167 GCA_964635405.1 uncultured Planctomycetales bacterium
TGACTCTTCTACCAAAAGAGTTAAAAAAACGAGGTAATTAAATGCCAAATTTCACGGAAATAATCAAGCAAGAACAGATAAAACGGCAAAATTTTAACAAAAAAATATTGAGTATTTATAGATACAATACCCCAGAATATTTTGCCGCAATGAGTCAAAAAATACAGAAAATTGAAAACATAAAACAGGTTATTGATCTATTAGATATTCGATTAGAGGAGCATCGCGCGTTTAATGATCTTATAAAAGATCGATTGGTTGAATTGTTAGAAGAAATCGAAGGGGGGGCATTATGAGTCAATCATTGGATCTCGTCCCTCAACAAGAAAACCAAAGCATCGTTCAGTCATTCACAAACCCCGCTTTTGTGAAATCGATGATGGATTTTGCAAAACTAATCTCAGATTCAGATTTAGCCCCTAAGGATTTTAAAGGAAAACCCGGAAACACTTTGATTGCTATTCAAATGGGATTGGAAGTCGGGTTAGCTCCCATGCAAGCGATCCAAAATATTGCCGTTATCAATGGGCGCCCATGCGTATGGGGCGACGCCATGCTCGCCATTGTCCAAAACTCAGGTAAACTAGAATATATCAAAGAATGGACCGAAGGGACAGTCGCTTATTGTGAGACTAAAAGAAAGGGATATCCTGAATCCCATACTACCACATTTTCAGATGATGACGCTAAAAAAGCTGGCTTATTAGGAAAACAAGGCCCCTGGCAAACCGCCCCCGCTAGAATGCGCCAGATGAGGGCACGAGCTTTTAACTTGCGTGATCAGTTCGCTGATATTTTAAGAGGTTTAAATTCTTCTGAAGAGGTTCAGGATTACCAAATTATAGAAGCAAAATCTAAACCTATTACTACTATTTCAGAAAACATCATTGCCCCTCAATCAGAACCTGAAATTGAAAACGAATTCATTACTAAACAACAGCGCAATGAACTTTTTGAATTATTCAAAATCTTACAGATCCCAAAAGAAAGCATTAAAGAATTTTTGCTTAATAATTACGGAATTGAATCTAGCTCTCAAATTAAGAAAGAGGATTTTGACGCAATCATAGAGTGGATCAAGAATCGCAATCAAGAACAGGGGGTGGCTAATGAGTAACGTCGCCATGCTGTCTCCTGTTCGTTCCTCCATCCCAGATATTGCAGGAGCCTGGAAAACCTACAAAGAAAAGAAAATTAAACAATCCCCATCTAACACGTTGCGTGCTAGTTCAATCGGCACTCCCTGTGATCGTTATCATTACTATTCAATTAAAAATTGGAGAGATAAAGCGCTTCATGATGCTGTTACTCAATCTATATTTGATGAAGGCTCTCTTCATGAAATAGATGTCATGCGTCAGTTGGTAGAAATGGGGTTTGTCGTTGTTGAGCAACAGCGATCATTCCAGATTGATAAACCCCTGGTTACTGGTCATATTGATGGTATCATTCGTTGGGAAGGGGCCGATTACCCCTTCGACGTAAAGTCTATCTCTCCCTATGAGTTCGATCGTATTCAATCTGCTGAAGATTTGTTATTCTCAAAAAAGAGCTATCAAAGACGTTATCCCGCTCAACTCCAAATTTACCTGCTTCAATGTAATGCTGAGGTAGGCTGTTTCATCCTCAAAAACAAACTCACCGGCGAATTAAAGCCAATCTGGATGCAGATTGATTATGATTACTGCGAGCAACTCCTAAAACGAGCTGAGCGAGTTTATGAGTTTATCAAACAAGAAGCCCTCCCATCACGTACAGAAAATTTTGATGAGTGCCGCTACTGCCCATTTAAAGAGCTCTGTCTGCCTGACATTCAATTTAATAATGCCGTTAGCCTAATTGATGATGTTGAACTCTCTGGCATGTTGGAACGTCGAGAAGAATTGCAAAAAATCGCTAAAGAATTCTCCGATATTGATGATGCGATTAAAGACCATTTTAAGGTTTTAGGGGCAGGGGAGCGCATTTGTGGCGAGTTTGCTATCAAAACAACTGAAATCAAATCCACTAAAAAAATCCCAATCACATTCAGTGAACAAGAAACATCATATCTAAAAACTCAAATTCTAAAAATTAAAAAATAGGGGAGAAATATGGAAATTTATATTGCTGCATTTCTCATGATTGCTGGGTTCATTTGCCTAATTAAATCCATCGAAACTGCTTTTGACTTAGAAAAAAGAGAAAAAGAATTAGAAGAAGAACGTCGTTTTTTATCAATCCAACGGCAAATTCATGATGTCGAGAGGCAAAAATGTTAACTCCTACCATCGTTTTTATCATCTCATTGTTGATTGGTTATAAACTCGGAAAACTCAGACAGTTTCACAAACGCTATCAAAAAGAAAAGCTGCAATTTAGGAGACGGTACAATGAACGTTAGTTTTACAGAAAGAGAAAAACAAATATTTCGAGAGGTTCCAATGGAATTAGAAGAAGGCGAATATATGGGGGAGCTTATTAAAGCTGAAGCAAAGATGCTGGGCAAGGATACAGAATATACCCCTAATTTATGCCTCACCTATTTAGTCCAAGACCCACCTTCTTATAAAGGGATGAGATTCACCCATTTTTTAAAAATGGTGGAGCCCTTTAAGTTTTTAAAAGACGCCATAAAAACATTTGGGATTTCTAAAGATGTCGAACTCGACAGGGTTGAGGCCGCATTTCAATCATTAGAAGGCGTTAAAGTCGATTTTAGATTAAAAGCAAATGGGAAATATCTCAATTGTTACGTTCGAAAAGTTTCCAAAAATTTAAATAATGTCTTCCCATCAAATGATGATGAGATTTTATTTTAGGTAATCTGTGTCCAAAAAATTGCCCTCATTTCAATTTTACACTGGGGATTGGATGAAAGATCCCGCGTTACGCGCTGTCTCGCTTTCCGCGCGTGGCCTTTGGGTAGATATGCTCTGTTTGATGTTCGAGAGCGCTCGCAGGGGTTATCTTGTACATGCGAATGGCAACTTTGTTTCGTCCGCACAACTCGCCAGAATGGTTGGTTGCGCCTGCGACGAAGTTGACGCGCATCTCAAGGAGCTTGAAGACTGCGGCGTTTTCTCCCGCACCAAGGACGGCATAATATACAATCGGCGCATGGAACGAGACGAACGCAAAAGACAGCTTTGTGTTGAAGCTGGGAAACGTGGTGGAAACCCAATTCTAATTGAAAAAGGGCTGACCCTTAAGGGTGAGTTAAAGGGTGAAGTTAACCCTGGCCTTAAGCCAAAGTTAACCCCTTCATCTTCATCTTCATCTTCATCTTCAAAACAGTTATTATGCAAAATCGATAAATCGAATTTTGCAAACAAACCTGATTTTGAAAATTCAATTTCTAAAAATCCGGAACCGGCCGTAACGGAAAAAAAGAAATCGAAACGCAAACCTGACCTTAGCGATGATGAATGGCTCACATCGTTAAAAAATAACCCTGCCTATTCGCATATAAACTTTGAAGTTGAGCTCGGTAAGCTGGACGCTTGGCTTCAAACTGCAAGAGGCAGGGGGAAACAAAAAACAAGAGCGCGCATTTTGTATTGGTTAAACGGGGTAGAGAGGCCGTTAAAAACGGAAGACCCTGTTAAGCAAACAGAAAAACCAACATTAACAACAAACTCTGTATTACCGAAACCGCTAACAGAAGAAGAGCGCGAAAAATCTGATGCCGCACGAATAAAAGCTATGTCTGACGCTAGAATTATGATTCATGGGTTATCAGAAAAATTAACAATCTAGAGGAGTTATGAAACGAAAAACAGTTCAGGATATTATAAAAATTCTCAGAGATACATTCCCAAAAGCGAAATTTATTTTTGGCTATCGCAATAAAAAAACTGAGTGCTCTCGTGTGCATTGGTGGGCGAGAACCTCAACGATGAGTGCGAGTATTCTACGTAAGTTAGAAGAAATTAAGGCAAAATTTGTAATTGTAGAGCGTAGTTTTTGCGAAATCGAAAAATTACCCCCAAATCGAGCGGCATCAACCATGTTTGAAGGCATGAAACGGATTCATTCGATGGTTATTGAATTAAACGCGCCTTCAATTTCAAAGGTGGCATAAAGATAAAAAAACTACAATATGATCTCTTCCCAAAATAAACTGCACCTAAAATTAGATTACGCGCCTCTACCAAAGGCTAGGCCTCGTTTTAATGGAAATGTTGTTTATCATGATGCTAATTACAAAAACTGGCTCACAAGAGCAAAAATCGACTTAAAAAGTCAGTACAAAGGAAAACCCATCGAAAAAACTGATGGAGTAGAAATCTTAATCGAAAGCCCTACTGCTCGAGGTGATTTAGATAATTTGATCGGCTCTGTTTTGGATGCACTTCAAGAAATGAGAATTAAGCAAAAAAAAACACAGCTAATAATCCCTGGAATATTGAAAAATGACAACCTGACAGTGATCTCAAATTTAAGAGCATATTGGATGAGAGGGCCTGGGAAAATAGATGTTTGGATTTCAATAGTAGAAAATAAATAATGTTTTTTCCATTAATGGAAAAATAGGAGCCATGAAGTGAGTTTAATATTTTTAATTTTATCAAATCTAGAATTTACCAATAAATGCATTAATCGTTGGTGGTGTTAAAATGCAGGAATCTTCTTTTGAGATTTTTAGACAACGAGAGCGCTTAATGGAAAAATCGAGTTGGTGGAAATTGGATGAAAATCAAAGAAATTACATCCTGAAAAAATTTAGGGTGTCACCGTATGCTCTTAAAGCACAGCACTTTGAAAACTTCATCATGCTCGTAAAGCATGTGAAGAATAATCAGTTTAAATTATCTAAGAATAGCTAAAATACTAACCAATTTTCTCAAGCCCTCTGCATTGCGGACAGTCTAAGCCAGAGGATAAGTTTTGAGATAGTCAAGCCATGGGCTTGGTGTCAAATAAACAAGGACGGGGCAACCTGGCGCTTGGGAGATTATTTAATTAAATGTTAAAGGATCAAAAATGAACCAAGCTCTTTTGAGAGAAGGATGTTTGCGGTCGGGGTCGTTGTCGCGGGCGCGATCGGGGTTGTTGTCGCGATCGTTGTCGCGGTCGGGGTGGTCACGGTCTGGGTCAAAATCGGGGTCAAAATCGTTGTCGTGGTCGGGGTCGTTGTCGCGGTCGTGGTCTGGGTCGGGGTTGGGGTGGTCTGGGTCGTGTTCGT
>CAZWOH010000141.1:0-4998 GCA_964635405.1 uncultured Planctomycetales bacterium
GGCGTATGCGCTGTGCACGCATCCGGTTGGCCAAATTGCGGGTCAGGAATATTTTGACCGTGACAATAGGGAAAACCAAAATGCAGTCCGGCCCTAGGCGCGTGATTAAGCTCATCCGGCGGATAATTGTCCCCCAGATTGTCCCGTCCATTATCGGTAAACCACATTTCTTTTGTCGTCGGGTCCCAGTCAAACCCGACGGTGTTGCGGATACCGCGGGCAAAAATTTTCAAATTTTTTCCATCCGCGTCCATGCGCAAAATCGAGGCATAGCGCAAATCGTCTTTTTCGCACACATTGCAGGGGGCGCCGACCGGCACATAAATTTTTCCGTCGGGGCCAAAGCGGATAAATTTCCAACCGTGCCAGACATCATCTGGAAAACTTTGACTGACAATGACCGGTTTAAGCGGATTAGCCAAGTTATCCTCGATATTGTCAAAGCGCAAAATCCGATTGATCTCTGCAACATACAACGCGCCATCCTTAAAGGCGACCCCATTGGGCGCCTTAAGTCCACGGGCGAGCGTATAAATTGTCCCGGCCTTGCGCGTTGCGCCTTCCTTTATAATAGGGATCGCGTAAACATATCCGCCGCCGGTGCGCGTGCCGACAAAAAGTGTTCCGTTGGGTGTTATGGAAAGCGAACGGGGATTTTCGAGGCCACAGGCAAAGACTTCGATTTTAAACCCGGGTGGAAGTTTGATTTTTTCGATCGGAAAATCAGCAAAAGCGAGATGCGTAAATCCCAAGAAGACAACCGTGCACAAAAATTTTTTCATAAAAACTTCCTGCCGATTTTAAAAGTTTTTAGTCTAAGCCATACCAACCCTCCTCTCCCCATTTTTAGGGAGAGGATTAAGGTGAGGGGGATTTTTATTTATTAATTCTTATTAACCCCTCATCCTAACCTTCTCCCCGACGGGGAGAAGGAACAATACAAACTTTTTGACCCACCATTTCAAAAAACTCGTCAGTGTCCCCATTAACACGCAGCGTTATTGTGTCAAGCTCAAGCTCGACCTTTCCCTTATTAACGACAACGATATCACACTCTGCAAAGGTCGGGATTTGCGCCGCCGGGTGGACCACGCAACTTGTTCCGACGACAAACAAAAGGTCAGACGCTTTAGCAAGCTCGACTGCCGCGGTAAAATATTGAACGTCTTCTCCAAAAAAAACAATCGCTGGCTTTAAAACTCCCCCGCAATCGCAGATCGGCACAACCTGCGTTTCGATTTTTTCTTTTAAATCGAAAAACGAAAACATTTTTTGACAGTCACGGCAAAAACTTTTTTCAAAACTGCCGTGAAGTTCATAAACACTTTTTGAACCCGCGCGCTGATGCAAACCATCAATGTTTTGGGTGATAATATCAACCTTTTTGCCGGATGCTTCAAGCTTGGCAAAAAATTTGTGCGTACTCGTCGGGGCAATCTGTTCGTCAAGCTGGATAAAATCACGGGCAAAGTCATAAAAAGGTTTTGGGTCGCGGGCAAAGTAATCGATGTCAAAAACTTTTTCCGCATTGTACTGTTTGGTGACATACAGTCCGCGTGGGCCGCGAAAGTCGGGAATCCCGGCATTTGTTGAAATACCAGCGCCGGAAAGGACCACAATATGCTGGGATTTTTGGATAAGCCCAGCACATTGTTTAGCAAAATAGGATAAAGAGTCAATGTCCATCACGAGTCAGTCGTAAAAAACTTTTAGTGCAACCATTTACCAACGTCTAGCGTCTAACGTCTAACGTCTAACGTCTAACCCCCAACCCCTAATCCCTAACCCCTGCTCTTACGGTGCTGTGCGCACGCATCTCCCGCCGCTGATATTGTCGCGTGTCGCCGCCCCACCTGTGGCAACTGTGCGGTTGGTCAAAAACAAATTGCTTGCTCCATCATACCAGCTTCCCCCCCGCCAGCCGCCGCCGGTGGCGGCAGTTACTCCGCGCGCGGTTGTCGCATTAATTCCCGGCCAGTCATTGTTCGTCGCGTTGCCTTCATAACTGGCCGTCGAGGTTAATGTCCCGTCCCCATGCGTTCCGGTAAAGGCTCGTCCTGTACTGTTTCCTAAAGTCACTGCACGCTCAGAGGCATTGCCAGATAATTCCATATTTCCATAATATCCAGCACCGGCACTGATCCGATTCGTCGCATTCGTCGCCGCAAAACCCGCACGCAAAGGACCCACCACACTGGCGTGATTATTATAAACCGCAAGCCCCGGCCCCGCATTGCCGGCTAATTCATTGCCGCGTCCGGTATTAAGAATCGATGTCGCTTGGGTGATCGTTGAGGTTTGTGCGGTTACGTCTCCTCCCCATGCTTTTTCGCCATAGATAGCCGAGTTGGGGCCGCGACAAGCTTTTTCGTATTCTAACTCTGTCATGGGTCTTAATCCCGCCCAATCGGCGTAAGCTAACAAGTCCGGCCAATTCGTCCAATTCATCGCGATATTAGCCCCATCATCTGTTTCGTTAAAAGTTCCGTTGGCATTAAAATCATTTCCAAAAACGATAGCCGTAGGGCTTGTTCCATTTCCCGACGCTGGTGCGCGAATGCCGTTGCGGGCATTGACCGTTGTGCCATTACTCATCACATAATAATTGGCAATCGTGTTACCGCTTACTGTAGCACCAACACGATTGCCTTGCTGAACGCGGCTTAATGTATTGAGAAAATCCACATATTGCCCTTGGGTTACTTCGTATTTCATCATATAAAACGCGCCGTAGCCGTTGGGCCATGAGGTGTTGCCCGCAATACCGGCCAAACCGGTCACGGCAATCGACGAAGTATCAATATCGTCACTGCTATTGGTGTCAACGCTAATGCTCGTCGCTGTCGTCGTGATCTGCACTGGAGTATCTTCATAGTTCGTTTGATAAAAAGCATAGCTTGCCGTAATCGCCGCGTCACCGTTTAAGTCCGCGTTCCCCGTAATAGACCCCGCTACTAAAAAATCATTGATATTATCAGTAGTTGTACTATAAGTAAAATCAGTACTTGCTCCTCCCAAACGCTTGGACCATTGAAAAGTTCCCGCTGAATTAAAAACCGAAATAAACACATCATTTCCCACGTATACCCCACCACTAGTTTCATTAGTATCAGCAGTATCTCCATCCCCATTTAAATCTACATTGCCAGTAATAACCCCAGATACAATTACATTATTACTACCATCAACACCCACTGACGTATTAGTATCATTAGCTGTCCCACCTAATCGTTTAGACCACTGGAATGTTCCCGCAGAATTAAAAAAAGAAATAAATATGTCATCCCCTGCGTATACTCCTGTATTGCCAGTTTCATTGCTATCTGCCGTATCCCCATCCCCATTTAAATCAGCGTTACGGTTAACATATCCTGCCACAATAACATTGTTACTTGTATCTGTATCAACATCATAAGCATAATCTGTCGATGTACTTCCCAAACGCTTGGACCATTGAAATGTCCCACTTGAATTAAAAACCGATATAAATGCATCATCAACCCCATATACACCTGAATTTCCTGTCTCATTAGTATCCAGCGTATCCCCATCCCCGTTTAAATCCGCATTACCCATAAGTGATCCAGTTACCAAAATATTATTCGTAGTATCTGAGGCGACTCCAAACCCGCCACGATCTCCGAAAAGAGTTATCGATGACCCTCCCAAACGTTTTGACCACTGAAAGGTTCCAGCGGAATCAAAAACAGACAAAAATGCATCAGTATTCGCATACACGCCTGTATTACCAGTTTCATTGCTGTCAGATGTATCTCCATCTCCGTTTAAATCTGCACTGCCAGTAACATATCCTGAGATAATAATGAAACTATTGCCGGCTACCGTATCACAATATCCATACTCAGCAGCTGTTCCTCCCAAACGCTTGGACCATTGAAATGTCCCAGCCGAATTTAAAACAGAAATAAATGGATCCCCGCTTCCATACACCCCAGTATTACCTGTCTCATTTGTGTCGGCCGTATCTGCATCGCCATTTAAATCACTATTACCATTAACAATTCCCGCGACAACAATATTTTTATTATTCAAATCTACTGCTACTCCATAAGATACGTCTGAACTACTTGTTGTTCCTCCTAATCGTTTTGACCACTGGAAAATTCCGGTCGAGTTGAAAACAGAAACAAATGCATCCGTACCCGCATACACTCCTGTATTGCCCGTTTCGTTGCTGTCAGCCGTATCCCCATCTCCATTTAAATCCGCATTACCAGGAACTTCCCCACCTATTACAACAAAATTGTTATTGTCAATATCAATACTCCGACCAACATCAGCATTGGACCCCCCCAAGCGTTTCGACCATTGAAAAGTTTGAGCGGAATTAAAGATAGAAATGAACGCATCCGTACCCGAATAACTCGAGCCAGTAGCTTCATTCAAATCATGCGTTTCGCCTCCTAAATAGAAAGGCCCTTCGGGAATGTAGGTCATTTCGATGCCATAGACTTTTGCCGTTACGGTGTCTGTGTCGGCTAAGCCGCTACTTCCATAATCGACGAGCAAACGCACCTTTTGGGATGAGAACGTCCCGCTTCCCGTCGCTGTTCTTGAAATAAACGCGCCGATTTTGTCTGACGGCACAACAATTTTTAAGTCTGAATTGGTACCGGGCGAGGTGCCTGTTGGATTTGTGCCTGCGGTATAAAGCTTGCCATGCACCCACGGGGCGGTCGAATTTTGAAAAAGTTTGACAAACACCCACACGGCGTCATGGCGTCCATCATTCTTTCGCCAGCTGTGATCCCAGCTAATATTAAACTGCACGACGAGCGTGTTCGCAGCCGGATTTCGGTCCTCAATCGTACCGTTGCTGATGACGAGATTATTGGCAAACGCGGGGGCGGCGAGAAAAAGGGGGAACAAAAAGATGATTAAAAATTTTTTCATATAGTTAATTTCAACTTTCCTCTCCCCGCGGGAGAGGATTAAGGTGAGGGGGAAATCTTAATTTATTGACTCTTTATAACCCCT
>CAZWOH010000142.1:0-4945 GCA_964635405.1 uncultured Planctomycetales bacterium
TGGCAATTCTAGACAAGAATTATGCGACTCCTTATTTTTCAGGTACAGCCGATCCTAATTTCATCGGTAGGCCGGCGCCCATAATATATGGAAGAGTACAAGGATCTAGGGGAGTAAATACCGATTATGACAGCGCCGACGGAGTTGGTAGAAATTTAAGTTTCACGTTCGCAAATACTGGCAACTATAGAGGCTATTTTAACGGCGCTGGCTATCACACTACAAGCGCGTCGACTGGGACCAACACCACTACAAAGACTTATATTGGTAATGGATCAGGCCTTAATGTTTTGCCGTTCCCAGAGGCGGGCGACAGAGTCCACATGCAAGAACCGGCTGCGCCTGCTGTTGCTGTAAGAAATGAATATGTGGAGGTTTTAACATCGTCCTACGTTGGCGATCCCAATACGTGGTATATAACTCACGCGAGTATTGGAACTCCACTAAGTCAGACAGATGCGTCAGTTTACATTCCGTATGAAAGACGGGTAACAGTTTTAAAAAATGGCGTTAAATACCAAGCCTTCCCAGGTAGAGATTTTACTAGCTCAACGGGAAATATAACTTTTAAGGCGGGACATGCAGCGACAATGGGGATGCCTTCGGATATTTCCCACAATGACACCGTTTATTCAGATATGATCGGACTCGATGCCGTTAATGTTATTTTCCCTTATGACGACAGAATCCCGCCTTTTGGATCGGTTAATCCAGTTAGTGGCTGTTTGGAACATCCGGCGCATGTGGTTTGGCATATTTTAAGGTCAGCCGGAGTTTCAAATGCCGAAATAGATTACGCCGGAACTTTTACGACGGTTTATAATAATTTGACCTCAAAATGTGCATTTTCGGTGCCTGGACGATTGACGGACGAGTTTCCGACGTGTTTAGAGGCCCTGTCTGTGGTTTTAAGATCGTGCATGTTGAGATTGTTCCTTGATGAAAACAGTAAATTTGCCTTGAAAGAAATAGCTCCTTTGGCGGGTGCTTCATCTGTTTTAACTAAAGATGATATTTTATCTCCCCCTGGCGTTAGCTTTGACGTGAATTATGACGATATATACTCCGACGCCGTAGTTAATTACGATTTCCGCGAAGTCTCTGACAATGTCGATCAATTTGAAGGACTTCCTAAGCAAGTCACTGCAACGTATCCAGCGGCAACGGCCTTGCACAAAGTTTCTAGAGTCTTGACGGTTGACTCGTGTTTCGGTTCAAGCGCCGATGCCCAGGAACTAGCAAACCGCCTTACTTATATTTTCGGGGATAGACGGTTACTGACAAGATTGAGTTTATTTATTAAACATTTTACCAAGAAAATAGGGGATAGAATAACTTTAAGTCGAGACCGAGTGCCTGGTTTTACATATAGCCCAGGACAGCCTAGATCGTTGGATATGGTTATAGTTGAAGTTATAAAAAACAAGAATACGATAGATTTAACACTCGACGACCAAAAAGGTGTCGAAGATAACACGGGGAATTGGTGAAATATGGCGACAAGAGAATATAGTTTTGACGTTGGTTCTGAAACTTCAACACTTCCAACGGCGGGAACACCGTCAGTATCAACAGACGTTTTAACCAAGGGTTATGCAGACACAACTTATGCAACGAAAGGTCAAGCTGCCGGCATAAATTTTGTTCAGAACACCAATGGGAATGCAGACGCAGAATTGAATCAAGTAACGGCTTATTCGCTTTATGATGATGGCTCATCGGCTAGGCCCGTGGATGGCACCGGAGGGGTTCCGTCAACAATCACATTTGCGGCTACAAATTCCACACCACTCAGGGGATCTTATTCGTTCTTGTTGACTAAAAGTGCAGCTGACGGTCGAGGTGAGGGCGTTTCTGTTCCGTTTACCGTTGAACGCGCTGACAGAAGTAAGCTTTGCTACATTTCCTTTGATTATGAAATTACTTCTGGAACTTATGCTCCTGGAAGCTCATCGACAGACTCCGACTTGATTGTTTATATTTATGACGTAACGAATTCGACTCTCATCGAGCCCAGCGGCTTTAAGATTAGCGGTGCAGTTCTAAATCAACAATACAAGCATGCAAATTGCTCTTTTCAAACATCGGCCACTGGTTCTAGCTATCGATTGATTTTTCACGTAGCTACCACGACCGCCGTTGCTTGGAATATGAAAATAGATCAGATACAGGTCGGGCCAGTGCCTCAAGTCGTATCCACACCAGTCACCGACTGGGTCAGCTCGACACATTCTGGAAGCATTTCCACAAACGCAACTTATATAGGGAGATCAAGACGCGTCGGGGATATGCAAGAACAAGAAACAACTATTACTTTTTCCGGCGTGAACACACAAGGTGCAATCACCATAAATATAGCTAACGGCTATAGTATCGACACTACGAAATTGATCAGCACGACAAACAATAACACAATTCTTGGCGTTGCGTCTTACAGAGACGCGTCGGCGGCTGGTTCTGGCGACATTATGGGACTTGTGCGCTATGCGAGCGCAACTACCGTAGACGTTGTCTTTCTGGACGCTGGGACAGCCAATAATTGCGTGGTGGGGAACACTTCGACGAACTTACCAGTCATAGTCGCATCCGGTGACGCTATAAAGGTCAAGTTTTCTGTACCAATTGCGGGGTGGGGTTCAAGTATAGCTTTAAGTTCCACGACTGAGGCGAGAACGTGCGCAGCTATTGTGACCGGAGATCCCGCAAGTGCCACGAGCGGGAATCCTATAATTGTCCCCACAGTGGTTTATGATTCCCATGGTGGATACAGTGCATCGACTGGAAGGTACACAGTTACTCTCCCTGGAATTTACGTCATGGGAGGAGCGTTAGCCTCTGCATCTTCTGCGACTACTTTATCTATATATAAAAATGGCAGCTCCTACGCTCTTTGTGGAAACTTGGATTCTAACGGGGAGGCAACTTTTTACGGGCAGGTCCAGTGCGTTGCGGGTGATTTGATAGACGTTCGTCCTGGCGGAACGGTCGACGCTACCAGCATGTCTTTAAACATTCAAAGAATTAGCGGTCCTGAGCAAGTCGGGATAATTGAGACCGTGGCTGTCGAAGCCTATCTCAACACGCCGATCAGTTTGAGCAATTCTACTACTACCAACCTACCTATGGATACTATCGTTAAAGATACCCACGGAAGCTATAATACCTCGACAGGTGCCTGTACGGTGCCGGTTAGTGGATGGTATACGTATGAATGTCAAGTCTCTATAGCCGCAAATACGACGGGTGCTAGAAATATGCATATATCAAGTGGGGCGGCTGACACTGGCACAGAATACGGATTTTATGGACAAGCTGCTGAATCAACGGGATTGACTTATCTCCGCGCTTCTAAGGTCCTTTATCTCACGGCTGGATCGACAGTTTATATGTCTGCAATCCAAAATAGTGGTGGAGCGCTTAATACTGGAAGTGGTCGCTCATCAATCTATTTTTCGCTTGCAAAAATTGGAGCTTAATTGAAACAATTATTCTAGGAGCTTCGCCTTGAATTTAAGTCTTGAGCTATTAGCAATTATTATAGGTATAATGGGCTCAATCCTCGCGTGGCTTTTGAGCGATTCTAGATCGAAATCAAGGGTAATGTTTTTAGACGAAAAGCTCGATAAGTTGAGACTGAATCATGAAGATTTGGACGGATTCACGAGGACTCATGTTTCGGACATAGAAATTGCAGCTGCAAAGTCTGCACAGGAGCGGTCGGAAATATTTCGATCAATTGAAAGGCTTGAGCATTCGAAAGCTTCACGCGAAATTGTAGAAGGAATTCGGCAAGAAATTTCTTTATTCAAGGTCGACATGGACAAGCGTTTTGATAGACTAGAAAAATTAATCTTGAGGCAGGACTCTTTTCAAAATGAGTGATCTTGAGCTTGTTTCATTGACTTTTATTATTTGGGCCGTCTTATTTTTATTGGACGATTGATGTTAAAACACAAAAATGTAGAAAATTGCGACAAATGTCTATCAATATTGGATAGGTACCCAGGATTGAGCGTAGATTTGAGAAATTGGTTTTTAGATTTTCGAAAGCTCGCCAATGAAGCTCATGTGTCATGCGCTGGACGTGGGAAAGCAGACCAAACTAATGCCTTCAATAACCATCTATCAAGGTCTAGGTGGGGAGAGAGCGCACATAATTACAACGCGGCCATTGATATTTTTGAGCAAACTAACGATTTTAAAAATATTTTTGAGATTAAATGGTTTGAGGAGACGTTAAAGCCTCTTTTGCCACCTTGGTTGCAATGGTTTGGGGCTCCCGATTCTCCATTTTATGAGCTTCCCCACATACAAATTAGAGACTGGAAAAGTTTAGTGAAACAAGGCACACTAAGGCTTGTTGAGTAGTTATTAATAAACAACAAAGGGGCAAAAAATGAGTTTAGCTAGCGATCTGCAAGGACTAGTTGATAGAGTCGCGCAATTAGAATCCGAACTATCTTCGGCTCAGGCGCAAGTCGTATCACTTCAAGAACAAATCGCGCAAAAAGATTTGTTAATTTCCGAACTTCAAGCGCAGATTGCCTCTCTGCAAGCTGGGACGGACAAAATTTTTAGTCAGGCCGAGGCTGATCAAATGGTTGCAAGCGCCAAGGCCGAACTTAAAGAGCAACTTCGAGCAGCCTATGATTCGCAACAATTATCAGAGAGCGAATCGGAAGCGCAAATACGAGCACTTTTACAATAATTTAAAAAGGAGTTTTTATGTTGGAATTAATACCAGAGCCCTATCTAAGCTATTTAGGTGTCTTGGGCGCAATTTTTGTTTTGCTCGAAGTCGTCGTGTATCCCCTGCTAGGTCCAGAGGCGAAAACAAAATTTCAAATGATTAAAAAAATTCCTGTGATTGGTTCGATCATTGAAGTTTTAGAACAAATTTCGAAACTTGGCAAAAAGCCAGAATGATTGCACTTCTTGCAGCAAT
>CAZWOH010000143.1:0-4904 GCA_964635405.1 uncultured Planctomycetales bacterium
TTTTTATTTTCGCTTGCATCCTTTTTCGGTGGCCGAAGTAAAAGACGTATTGGCGTATCGGTAGAGGGATCGTCGAATATGAACAAGGTGGTAAAGCACGCGCGCAATACCGTGATGCACTGATAACACGGCTTTCAGCCGATATGACAGAGCGTTTTGGTAAGGGATTTTCAGAAACAAATCTTAAAATGATGAGATTGTTTTATCAGTCGTTCCCGATTCGTGAAGCGGCGTCTGACAAATCTAGGAAAAATGAGGAGCCGGCAATTCGTCAGACAGTGTCTGACGAATTTAATCCAAAGCTTTCTTGGTCCCACTATTGTGAGTTATTGAAAGAAGACAACACTAGGGCCAGAGCTTTTTACGAAATTGAAGCGATTGAAAATGGCTGGTCAATGCGTGAACTCAGACGACAGATGGATGCATTGGTTTATGAGCGGCTTAGTTTAAGTCGCAATAAGAGAAAGGTCAAAGAGTTAACGCAAAAGGGGCAGATTATTAAAAAGCCCGAGGATGCTGTCAAGGATCCGTATATTTTAGAATTTTTAGGCCTTAAAGAAGAAACAGAATATACCGAAAGCCAGATTGAACAGGCTGTGATTGACAAGCTCCAACATTTTTTGCTTGAGATGGGCAAAGGTTTCACTTTTGTAGCCCGGCAGAAACGCATCACTATGATCAATCGACATTATTTTATTGATCTTGTTTTATATAACCGATTTCTCAAATGTTTTGTGCTTGTGGATTTTAAACAAGGAGAATTGACCCATGCTGATGCTGGGCAAATGAATTTTTATTTGAATTATTTTCGTGAGAATGAAAAAGTTCAAGGAGAAAACCCGCCAATCGGGATTATCCTTTGCTCAAAAAAGCATACGGTATATGCTAAGTATGTTTTAGGAAATTTAAATAATAAGATATTTGCTTCAAAGTACAAGTTGAGTTTGCCAACAGAAAAAGAATTAGACGCGACATTGCAGATTTAAAGTTTTTGAAAATAGCCGGGACTTTAGGGAACGTTGTTTAAGACTATGTATAAGAAAATAATTAATTTTATCGCTACCATTAGATTTGCTGTCTATTTATTTGTTTATTCTCACCAATTGCGTGCAAAAGGCCGCAATTATTTTCAAAAAGGCTCTTTGAATTTAGCCAAAGCCTCAAGATTTGAATTAAACGAAAAGAATGTTTTTGACTGCAATTTTGATATCGAAGTCAAAGGTCAGCTAACCATCGGTTCACGCAACTATTTCAACAAAAACATAAAAATTGTTTGTTTCGATAAGATTGAGATTGGCGATGATTGCCTGATCGCCGATTCGGTCCATATCTATGACCATGACCATCGTCATGACGATATTTCCAGAACGATCGGCTCCCAAGGTTACGTCACAGCGCCGGTTAAAATAGGAAACAATGTTTGGCTGGGTGCCAAGGTGACGGTCTTAAAAGGGGTAACGATCGGTGATGGCGTGATTGTAGGCGCTAACTCGTTAGTTTCGAAGGACTTGCCTTCAAATTCGATCTGCGGCGGCGTCCCGGCAAAAGTGATCAAGATACGGCAATAAGAATGACTATTCTAAATCATTCTATGCTTTAGTCTTGACTAATCTAAAATATGTATTATATTAGTTGACATGAAAAGAACTATTGAAGAACAGATAAAAAAAGATTTAGATCAGAAAATAGTCTTGCTTAGTGGACCGCGTCAGGTAGGCAAAACGACTGTTTCTAAGGCCGTTTTTCCGGATAATTTTGAATATTTCAATTTAGATAGTAGTGCAGACCGGCTAATTATCAAAAAAGAAGCATGGAAGAAAGATGTGGATCTTATTATTTTTGATGAGTTGCATAAGATGAAAAATTGGAAAAATTGGCTTAAGGGAATTTATGATACTCAAGGTGTCCGTCCCCGTATATTTGTAACTGGGTCGTCTCGGTTAGATACTTACTGCAAAGGTGGTGATTCTTTGGCGGGACGATTTTTTTATTTTCGCTTGCATCCTTTTTCGGTGGCCGAAGTAAAAGACGTATTGGCGCCTGATATTGCCTTAGAAAGGATTTTAACGGTTGGCGGATTCCCTGAGCCTTTTTTAAAAGACAGTACGCTAGCGGCAAAACGTTGGCAAAAAACACATATCGATAGAATCATCAAAGAAGATATTTTTGATATTGCTTCTCGGTATAATATCCGAGGGATTGAAACACTCGTCGAGCTCTTAAGGCAATCCGTCGGTTCTCCGATTGCTTATGATTCATTAGCGCGTGACCTTGAAATTTCGCCTCCGACGGTCAAGCAGTGGATCAGTGTTCTTGAAAGTTTATTCATTATTTTTACGATTACTCCGTATTCAAAAAATATTGCCAGAAGTCTTAAGAAACAGCCGAAGGTCTATTTTTATGATACGGGCTATATTAAGGATGAACCCGGCGCAAGGCTCGAAAATGCCGTTGCTTGCGCGTTATTAAAGAGACTTCATTATCTCGAAGACATCAAAGGCGAAAAATGTTCACTCAATTATTTGAAAGATAAACAAAAAAGAGAAGTCGATTTTTTGACCGTTCGGGATGGCCAGCCTGAGAAGTTAATTGAAGTAAAATCTTCAGAAATTGATGCCAAAAATTTAAGACATTTTGCAAGTGTATTACCAGCATCGGTTGAGTCTTTGCTTTTAGTCAAAGATTTGGATAGGGAGCAGGATCAGGATCGCATAAAGGTGCGAAAGGTTTCTAATTGGTTAGCAGATCTTGAATCTTGATGATATGGCCTAAAATTTACTTGCTAAATTAATCTGCGGCGGCGTCCCGGCAAAAGTGATTAAGATGCGAGGCGAATTTGCAAGTGATACTATCATATGATACTATCATTGTAGTGCTACAAGGAGAGGTCGTTGTATGAAACCACCATTTCAGATTACAAGTGCGATTTTAAATCTTTGTGCCGAGATCACGTTATTATTAGGAAAGATCGAAGGGCTTCAACAGCCGATTCCGCAACCAGAATTGCGAAAACATAACCGTATCCGTACAATCCAATCTAGTCTCGCCATCGAAGGCAATACTTTGACCATTGAGCAGGTTACAGACATTATAAATAATAAAAAGGTTTTGGGCCCCGCAAAAGATATCCTCGAAGTAAAGAATACGATCAAAGCTTACGAAAAACTCGCGCAATATGATGCGATGAGTCTAAAATCTTTACTTGAAGCACACAATATCTTAATGACTGATTTACTGGCCGAGGCAGGAAAGCTGCGCACTGAGAATGTCGGCGTTAGGGCAGGCGAGAAGATTGTTCATATGGCTCCCCCGCATGATCAAGTCCCGACGCTAGTCAACGAGCTTTTCCTTTTTTTACGAGAGGAAAAAGATTTACATCCACTGATTAAGTCTAGCGTTTTTCATTATGAATTCGAATTTATTCACCCCTTTATGGACGGCAACGGGCGTCTTGGTCGTTTATGGCAATCGGTTATTCTTTATAATTATCGTGGTATTTTTGAATATATCCCAATTGAGTCTGTAGTTCGTCAACGTCAGGCGCAATATTACCAAGCTTTACAAGCGTCAGACCAAAATGGAACAGCGACTGAATTTATCAATTTTATGCTTGAGGCTATTTACGAAGCTGTGGTTAATTTTATCAAAGAATTTCATCCTGTTGTGCCTTCTGCGGCGACACGCTTGCAGAACGCAAAAGATAGATTTAAAAAAGCTGTTTTTAGTCGAAGTGATTATTTGGAGGTTAACGTGGGGATTTCAAATCCTACCGCAAGTCGTGATTTGGCAGAGGGTGTTAAAATCAAGCTCTTAAAAAAGACAGGCGATAAGGCATTAACAAAATATCAGTTCATTTAATAATATATTCTAGCCAAAGTGATCAAGATGCGGGGATGACGATGTGGGTGGGGGGCGGTGCGTTATTTGACAAAAAGCTCGTCACGGTGTATCTTTGTATACAAAGGTAAACATACATCTACAAAGGTATACATAAAGATATGAAAGTAAACAACCCCTTAAGCTCAATATTAAATAGCAAGGTCAAAATTGAGTGCCTGCGGCATTTGTGCAATTATTCCACAGAGCTTAACGGCAGGCAGCTGTCTAAGTTCTTAAAAATTACCCCACGGTCTATTCATAAGGCGATGAGCGCTCTGGTGGATGAAGGGGTAGTCAATTTAAACTCATATGGAAATTCTTTTGGGTATTCAGTGAATAAGGAAAAATGGATTACTAGCCATTTGTTGTTGCCGTTATTTGCAAATGAAAAGATTTTTTTAGAGACTATCATTGAACAAATAAAGACTCAGATCATAGCGTCGGTTTTCAAAAAAAATATTTTATCAGCTGTTTTGTTCGGGAGTGTTCAAAAGAGAGAAGATAACAACCGCAGTGATTTTGATGTTTTTGTTTTGGTTGATAAGGAAAATAACGTCAGTGCCGTTGAGGAAGAAATTGAAAAAGTCGGGACAAAGCTTGCCAAAGTTTATGGGATTGCTTTAGAGCCGTATGTTAAAAGTTTGGCTTCTTTTAAGAAAGATAAGTCTTCAGGAGTCATCAAATCAATTTTGTCATCTCATCGGCTTATTTATGGGCAGGAGTTAATAAAATATGTCTGCTAAATTTATCAAAACAGAACAGGTAGAAAAAAGTAACTATAAAGATTTTAAGTTAAAGGCGACAGATTTTTATCATGGGATCAATGTCGCTGGGCAAGCAAATTTGTGGCATACCATGGGAGTTGCCGCTGTTCATGCAACTATCTCAATAGGGGATGCATTAACAACGAACTATTTAGGGGTTCGATCTACAGCTGATGACCACCGGTTAGCGAAAGATATCAAACAATTGCCTTGATCCTATTCTAAAAACTTCTGCGGGTTAACACACATCTGCGGCGGCGT
>CAZWOH010000144.1:0-1424 GCA_964635405.1 uncultured Planctomycetales bacterium
GAGTTTACCGAAAAGTTGAATATTTTGACCGGTTCAACCGGTGCGGGCAAGTCTATCCTCATTGACGGACTTCGTTTTGCCTTGGGCGAACGGCTTAACCCCGCTCAAATTCGCGACAGCCAAAAGCCCTGCATTATTGAAATTGTTTTTGAACTGCGCGACAAAAAACTTTTAGGCAACGCATTGATTAAGGAATTTCTCAGCTTAGATGAAAACCAGCTGATCATCAATCGTCAGTATCTTCCCGATGGACGGACCAAGATAAAAATCAACGGGTTTAATGTCACTGTCGGCCAGTTAAAGGCGCTGGGCGACTATTTGATTGATTTTCACGGCGCACATGACCACCAGCTTTTACTTTCTGAAGATCGGCATATCGGTATCTTGGACCAATTGACAGATTTTAATGGTGGCCAACAGATATATCTGGAGAGTTTTGAAAAATATCTGCAGATCAAAAAAGAGCTTGCGCATTTACAAGAGATGTCTGCCTCGCGCGACAGGGATTTGGAGCTTCTCTCCCATCAGGTCAAAGAGCTCGAACAAGTCCCGCTTGTTGAAGAGTCTTATCAAAAGATTCGTGACGAGCAAGTCCTGATTAACAATGCCGAAAAGCTTTACAGCCACGCGTCTTCTCTTTTACAAATTTTAGAAGGTGAAGACGGCGGCTTGTCGGACATTGTCCGCAAATCATTTTCGCCACTGCGCAGTTTAACGCAAGTCGATTCTAAAGCTTCTGTTTTTGAGGAATACCTCAATCATATTCAAGAAAATAGTCAACAGCTTTTAAGTGACTTGCGTGATTATCTTGATCAGCTTGCATTTGAACCGGCAGAGGCCGCCGAAGTCAGCCGCAAAGCGGACCTTTACGATGATATCAAGCGCAAATACGGTCCGTCGCTGGAAGAAGCGGCAAAGTTTTTTGTACAGGCAAAAGAAAAATATCGTTTGCTTTTGAATTTTGAACAAAGTGATTTGGAATTACGCGAAAAATTGGGTGAAGCGCAAAAAGAATTAAAAAAGCTCGCCTCAAAACTTACGGCGGCCCGTAAGAAAAGTGCTCTTCTTCTTAAAGAAACGATTGAAAAAGAACTCAAGGACTTGGGGATTGATCATGTTTCGTTTGAGGCGCGGATTTTGCCGGATGAGTTTCATGCAAGCGGAAGTGACAAGGTTGTTTTTTATATCAGCCCCAATGCCGGGGTGGATTTAAAACCTTTGGCCGAAATTGTTTCTTCCGGCGAGGCGGCGCGGCTTATGCTGGCGCTTAAGAAAGCATTGATTAAGGTCGACCCGATACCGGTCTTGATTTTTGATGAAATCGACGCACAGATTGGCGGTCGGCTGGGCACGATTACGGGAAAGAAATTAAAAGAGCTTTCGCAAAGCCGGCAAGTGATTTTGATCACTCACCTGCCGCAGAT
>CAZWOH010000144.1:1524-4852 GCA_964635405.1 uncultured Planctomycetales bacterium
AAGGAGCAGAAATGAAACGGATTGCAGTTTTAACCAGCGGTGGAGATTGTGGTGGGCTTAATGCAGTTGTCAAAGGGGCAGCCCTTCTAGCGAACAAAAAAGGTGTTGCCTGTTATGTGATCCCCAACGGCTATGCGGGGCTTTATAATCTTGTCGATTTTGACAAGTTAGTCGAGTTGACGCCAGAACGTTTGGATAAAATCGATTTGAATATGGCCGGTTCCGAAGCGGGCCATTCGCGCGTAAAGATTAAAAAAATTGAAGACGAAAAGAAGTATGACCGCATCAAAGCGGGGTTGAAAAAATTTGCCATCGACGGACTTGTGATCAGTGGCGGCGATGATTCGGGAAGTGTTATGGTGGACTTGGCCGCCCAAGGCATCAAATGCGTGCATGCGCCTAAGACAATGGACTTGGACTTGCAATCGTATTCTGTAGGTGGGGACTCGACGATCAGCCGTATTGCCGCTTTTGTCGAAGACTTAAAGACGACCGCTTATACGCATAACCGGATTTTGGTCATGGAAGTTTTTGGACGCTATGCCGGCCATACCGCTTTTCGCGGCGGTGTGACTGCGGACGCGGATGCGGTTTTAATCCCGGAAGTCCCCGTTGATTTTGATGCGCTTTATGAACATTGCAAAACCAAATATATGGAACGGATTAAAAATAGCGACGTGAAAGCCGGTTCGTATTTGATCGTTGTGGCCGAAGGTTTAAAAAACGCAAACGGCGAAGAATTAGTCGACGAGTCAGCGCCGGCGGACTCTTTTGGCCACAAACGTTTGGCGGGTTCCGGAAACTATGTCGCCCAGCAATTAGGCAAGCGATTTAAGGCGGATCCGTCAGTCAAAGAATTTATGATTAAGCACGGCCTGTATGTCAAAGGGGCCAATGAAGCCCCTGAAGTCCGCGCGATTGTCCCCAGCCATTTGGTCCGTTGCGGGCATACTTCGCCTATGGATGCAAATTTTGGTAAAGAGGTCGGTTCGGGCGCGGCTCTTTTGCTTTTAGGTGGATTAAGCGGTGTCACTGTCGTCGGGGTTACAGGCCAAGAAGTAAAATATATGAATACCGCCGAAGCAATAAAGCAGCGTTATGTTGAGCCGGCTTTGATTGCCTATCATGAACAGTTAGGTTTGTGTTTCGGCCGCAAACCACAGGCGGTGAATGTGGATTTTAAAAAAGTTGAAGGAAAGATAGAGCGACCATTATAAATACAGTTATAAATGCAGTGTCATTGCGAGGATCCTCGAAGAGGCGACGCGGCAATCTCGTTTTTATGGGATTGCTTCGTCGCCTTGAATAATTGAACGGCTCCTCGCAATGACAAAAAAAATTGGAGGCGTATGCCCTTTACATTTACGAAAGCACGCATTCCCGACGTTATTGTGATTGAGCCAAAAATATTTCCGGATGACCGCGGGTTTTTTGCGGAGATCTTCAAATCGTCGGACTTTAAAGCCAACGGGATTGGGGAAACATTTGTGCAAGTCAATCATTCCAAATCGCAAAAGAATGTTTTGCGAGGCCTCCATTACCAGCTTGCCCCTAAGGCGCAAGCGAAATTGGTCAGTGTGATTAAAGGCGAGGTTCTGGACGTTGTCGTGGATATCCGCCGAGGTTCACCAAGTTTTGGCCAGTGGGTCAGCCAGACTCTTTCGGATACCAATAAACGGATGCTTTATGTCCCCGTCGGATTTGCGCATGGATTTTGTGCGCTTAGCGATGATGTGGAAATTCTTTATTATTGCTCTCAAGAATATGCCCCGGCTTTTGAGCGCAATATTCTTTGGAATGATCCAGAGATTAGAATTACGTGGCCGACGACGCAACCGATTCTCTCGCCCAAAGATGCCGGCGGAAAATCGCTTAAAGAGGCGGACAATAATTTTTCTTATAACAGCGATGGAGCATAAAAGTTCATGAAAGCTATAATCACCGGATCTGATGGGCAGTTGGGGCGTGCTTTCCAAAAAGAATTAACTCGTCGGAATATCCCGTATTTTGGGACGGACATTGCAACCTGCGATATCAGCAAACCCGACCAGGTGAATGCTTTGTTTGACAAGCATCAGCCGACTGTTTTGATCAATTGCGCCTCGTATAATCTCGTCGAAGAAGCAGAAGTTCACCCACAGTTGGCTACATTAGTTAACGCTCAAGCGGTTAAGGTCTTGGCTTTAGCCTGTCAAGCGCGTGGTATAAAGCTAGTTCATTACAGTACGGATTATGTTTTCGACGGGCAAAAGGGCGATTTGTATGATGAAAATGATACCCCTCACCCGTTAAATGTTTATGGAGCCAGCAAACTGGAGGGTGAACAAAATGCAAAAACTTTTGCTACTGATCATTTGATCTTGCGCACCAGTTGGCTTTATGGACAGGGAGTGCAAAATTTTCTTTATAAAGTTTCGCAGTGGGCTCAAAAAAATAAAGTTTTGCGAATTTCAGCCGATGAAGTCTCTGTGCCGACGAGCGCTGATGATTTGGTGATGATGACTTTACAGTCTCTGGAGAAAGGTTTAAAAGGACTTTATCATGCGACTAATAGCGGTTATGCATCGCGCTATGAGCTCACACGGCATTATTTAAAACTTGCAGGGCACGATGTGTTGACGATTCCGGTTGCGATGGCGTCTTTCCCTTCTAAAGTCGCACGTCCCCTTTTTTCGGCGATGTCTAATCAAAAACTTTCTCAGGAGCTTGGAATCAAAATTCCCTCATGGCAAGAAGCCCTGGAACGCTATGTCGTTGAGCGAAAGGGTTTGTAGTGAAATTCGTTGGCGATTTGTTTAAACGGTAAATCTCCCCTGCTGTCCCCGTAAGCGGTAACGTAGTCAAAATCTTTTAGATTGTATTTTTCTTTGATCCGCCGGATTTTTTCTTCCCCATAACAATTTTGTGAAGCAAATGCCCCTGTAATTTTTTCATTTTTAATTTCTGCCTGTGTCGCGATTAAATCGATATCTTCTTTTTTGCACCAGACGCTTAAATAATTTTCAAACGAGGCGGAAACAACGACGATTTTGTGGCCTTGGGTCTTATGCCAGCCGATTTTCTCTATCGCTTGGGGACGAAAGATTTTTGGCAGATGATTCTGGACATAATTCTTAGCACAGGAGTCAAATTTATCTTCCGGCCATCCGCGAAAGAAATGGTTCCATATTTTTTCTTTCGCCTTCCCTCGGGGGTAAATTTTTAAAATCATCAGGATTAAAAACGGGCTATTGATGAGTATTCCGAGAATCGCTTGAGGTACGCCATGGCAAAAAAAGATAAAATCCAAAAAACTGTCTTTGGTTGTGATTGTTCCGTCAAAGTCGAA
>CAZWOH010000145.1:0-4817 GCA_964635405.1 uncultured Planctomycetales bacterium
TGGGACTGTTTTATTTCCTTTGTTTTGCGCTGGGAGTTGCCAACGGCTATTGGGCTATTTTTGTGACGATTGCCGCCGAGCAGTTTGGGACCAATATTCGCGCAACGGTTGCAACGACCGTGCCGAATTTTGTCCGGGGCGCGGTTGTGCCGTTGACGTTGAGCTTTCAGGCGTTAAAGCCTTTTGTCGGGATTATAGCCTCCGGCGGCATAATTGCCGCGATATGCCTTGTTTTTGCCGGAGTTTCGCTTCAAGGGCTCGAAGAAACGCATGGCAAGGACTTGGATTATCTTAGTTAGTAGGCCGGCCTTATCTTACTGCTTGACTTTCCTCTAGAGTAGGGTAAGATAAAATCAATTGTGGCAGTGAAGCTGCAATCTGTTTCAAAGAAGAAAAATAAAGGCAATGACGCCCAGTAACTGGTCAAACGGTTATTGGGTTTTTTGTTTTTGGCGATGAAGCCCTGTTTAAAAAAACAGGGCTTTTTTTATGCTGGCAAACATCAACCAAGCGAGGTCAAAATGAAACTTGCAGGAATCCAGCAGCATCTCTCTGGTGCAGAGATGCGTCGTTTGCGGCGCGATTCATATTCCTTTCCCGAAATGGTTAATCGTTATCGGCTGGATGATTTTTATGACGAGATGATTTCAGCCCGTAAAGAAGTGCGTCCGTGGTACCGGAATTTGACCCACGGGATAAACGGGGTTGGTTTTGCCGAAATTGTACAGCGCCAGCGTGCGGCCGAACGCGCTTTTATGTCGATGGGAATTACGTTTAATGTTTATCGTGACGGCGAGGGGCTCGAGAGGATTTTCCCGTTTGATATTATTCCAAGGATTATCGACAGACAGGAATGGGACAATATCGAGCGCGGTTTAAAACAGCGGATTGCCGCGCTCAACTATTTTATTGCTGAC
The DNA here is from genome assembly GCA_964635405.1 of uncultured Planctomycetales bacterium. GTDB lineage: Bacteria > Omnitrophota > Gorgyraeia > Zapsychrales > JANLHA01 > JADLGJ01. Next base: position 918 of record CAZWOH010000145.1, read on the forward strand.
GTTTATGGGGATAAAAAAATTCTTAAGGACAACATTATTCCCGGTGAACTTGTCAATTCCAGCGGCGGGTATTTGCGTCAATGTGTCGGCTTAAAGCCGGTGCGAAATCTTTGGGCGCATATCAGTGGTATTGATATTATCAAACACTCGGATGGAATAAATTATGTGCTCGAAGATAATTTGCGTGTCCCCTCCGGGGTTTCTTATGTTTTGGGAAATCGGGAAATCATGAAACGCACGTTCCCCGAAATTTTTGAACAGATGGAAGTACGCCCTGTCCATGATTATCCGCTGCGCCTTTTGGAAATGCTGCAATATCTTTCAACGCGCGAGAACCCAACGGTCGTTGTTTTGACTCCTGGGATTTATAATTCGGCCTATTTTGAACATTCTTTTCTTGCCCAACAAATGGGTGTTGAACTAGTCGAAGGGCGGGACTTGATCGTGCAGGATGGGTTTGTGTATATGCGCACGACCCGCGGGGTAAAACGCGTCGACGTTATTTACCGACGAATCGATGACACGTTTCTTGACCCAAAACATTTTTATAGCGAATCGGTTTTGGGTGTGCCGGGGTTATTCGACGTTTATTTAAAAGGCAATGTCGCGCTGGCCAACGCCCCGGGGACAGGCGTTGCGGACGATAAAGTGATTTATGCTTTTGTTCCTCAAATGATCAAATATTATTTGGGCGAAGAGCCGATTTTGCCCAATGTCCCGACGTATTTGTGCTGGAACAAAAAAGACCGTGAACATGTGCTAGAGAATATTGACAAGATGGTTGTCAAGGCGGCCAACCAAAGCGGCGGTTACGGGATGCTTATCGGTTCTGCGTCGACCAAGCGCGAGCAGAATATTTTTAAAGCAAAGATCAAAAAGTTTCCGCGTGAATATATTGCCCAACCGACGATGGCCTTATCGCGGGTGCCAACAATCGTCGAGGACCAGCTCAAAGGCCGGCATGTTGACCTGCGCCCCTACATTCTTTGCGGGCAAGAAACGTATGTCCTGCCCGGCGGGTTAACGCGTGTTGCGCTGCGCGAGGGGTCTTTGGTGGTCAATTCCTCTCAGGGTGGAGGCAGCAAAGACACGTGGGTCTTGCGTTAAAAAAGGAAAATTATGTTAAGCCGTGTCGCAAACTCGATTTATTGGTTAAGCCGTTATGTCGAACGGGCGGACAATTATGCGCGTTTTATGGAAGTTGATTTTAATTTGGCCATGGATCTTCCACCGGGGATTATCGACCAGCAGTGGCGTCCTTTGGTTGTAACGACGGGCGATGAACAGTATTTCGTCGACCGTTATGGGCAGTTTACCAAAAGAAACGTGATTGAATTTTTGGCGTTTGACAAAGAAAATCCCAACTCGATTTGTTCTTGTTTGTTTGCTGCGCGGGAAAACGCCCGGACGGTGCGTGAAATTATTCCCAGCGAAATGTGGATGCAGATCAATGAAATGTATTTGATGGTGCGAAATGTCATCGACAAAAAAAGTTGGCCCCAACAGTCGTTGAGCGAATTTTTTCGTGAAGTAAAGCTTGGGAGCCATTTGTTTTCTGGCATTATGGACGCGACGTTTTCCCGTTCGGAAGGCTGGCATTTTGCCAACTGCGGACGGTTTATTGAACGGGCGGATAAGACCGACCGGATTTTGGACATGAAATATTATTATTTGCTGCCTAACGTCGATTACGTGGGCACGCCGCTGGATCTTTTGCAATGGTCATCTTTGCTTAAGTCAGCCAGCGCTTTTGAAATGTACCGCAAAGCCTACGGGAAACTTGACGTCGGTAATATTATCCGTTTTTTGGTGCTGGATCGCGCTTTTCCGCGAGCGATGCTTTATAGTTTAAATCAGGTCGAACAATCTTTGCATGCGATTGTCCGTCCGCAAATGGTTAAATATGAAACAAAAGCCGAAAAGGAAATCGGCAAACTCCGATCCGAGCTGGATTACACAGATTTGCAGGATATTTTTGCGGTCGGGCTGCACGAATATCTCGATTTGTTCCAAAATAAGCTCAACGCAGTTGGTTCGGCCATTGCAGAAACATTTTTTACCGATGACGATTTTGTTCAACACATTTAAAAAAGGGGACGTATGACATTTTGTTTAGCCATGAAGGTCAAGGATGGGTTGGTCGGTATTGCAGATACCCGTATTACAAGCGGCAAGGAATGCATGACTGCAAAAAAAGTCACTGTTTTACAGGAGTCCGGCGAGTATGCCGTTTTTTTTATGACCTCAGGTTTAAGGTCGCTTCGGGACAAAGCCTTGACGTATTTTCAGGAAGTCATTGATACGGACGATAAAAGTTTTAATAATATTTACAAAGTGGTCAATGCATTTGCGATGCAGGTCAAACGTGTTGCGCAAGAAGACCGCCAGTCGTTGGAAGAAAATGGTTTGACCTTTAATTTTTATGCGCTGGTCGCCGGACAGTTAGCGGATGACGCCCAGCCGATGCTCTATATGCTTTACCCGGAGGGCAATTGGGTTGAAGTCGGCGAAAGTTCGCCTTACTTTATTATTGGTAACACCGGCCATGGTAAACCGTTGTTGGACCGTGTCCTTCGGTATGAATCGAGCATGGAATTTGCGCTCAAGGTCGGGTTTTTGTCTTTTAATGCAACACGGGTCAGCGCCAATGACGTGGAGTATCCTATCGATGTTGTTGTGTTGCGTAAAGGAAGTTTTCATATTGCAGAAGAACGTTTTGAGCGCGATCAAATGCATAAATATTCGCTCTGGTGGCAGGAGCGTATTGCAAAATCGATCAATGAAATGCCCGATGAATGGATGGACCAAATTTTTACGCTTGTCAATGACCAAAATTGTCAGTGGCGGCAGAGATGATTTGTACCGTCGAGCACACAACAAGCTATCGCTATGACAGTGCAGTTTTTTTAGAGCCGCAGAAACTTCGGATGTATCCGCTTTTGGAATGCGGCCAGTTTTTGCGGGATTATCATCTGACCGTTGTGCCGCACCCTTTGGGGATGAGTACAAATTTAGAAACAGACGGATCGGTGAGTCGTTTATTGTGGTTTGGGCAAGAGTGCCGCGAGTTTTTTGTCAACGCGCGTCTGTCGTTGGAATTGACACAAACAAATCCTTTTGCGTTTGTAATTTTTCCGGATTTTTGCCAAAGTTTACCGATGCAATATCCTAAGCCAATGGATGCCGAATTATCCGCGTATATTGCGTTAACGCCTGCTTTAGCGCCGGTTGCGAATTTTGCGTATGAAATATTAAAAGAAAGCAAGGGGGAAACGCTCAGCTTTTTGACGACACTGTGCCGACGGATTAAAGAAGATTTTACGTATGAAACACGACAATCCGGAGATCCGTATCCGGCTGTAAAAACGTTGATGCACCGTTACGGTTCTTGCCGCGACTTTGCGGTTTTGTTTATCGAAACGACCCGCGCAGTGGGATTGGCTTCTCGTTTTGTCAGTGGGTATTATTGTGATCCATTCCAAACACAAATGCAGTTTCATGCCTGGGCACAGACGTATATTCCCGGCGCTGGCTGGCGCGGGTTTGATCCGACCTTGGGGCTGTCGTGTTGTGGGTATCATTTGGCCCTGTCGACAGCTCCCGTTGCTATAGAGACAGCTGTTATCAGCGGAAATTTTCGCGGCCATGCGCAATTTGTGATGAATACAGAGATTAAAGCCCAATATTTATCCTCAAATAGTGCTGGCTAAGAATTCTTTTGCGTTAAATGAGACTACTTGTACTTATTGCGTCGAGATGTTACACTGATGCACGAGTTGCTTGATTTTTGTATCATTATTGCAACGATGTAGTTAGAACAGTGATAGTTGAAAATTTTAGTGCTTATGTTGGCTGGTATTCGATCAGTGCAACATAAGCACACCGGCTGTGTCCTTCTGG
>CAZWOH010000146.1:0-4812 GCA_964635405.1 uncultured Planctomycetales bacterium
TCGAGGCCAGCGTTTTGAAAATTGCGAATGCGTTTGGGATACGCACAGCGGTTTTAATCGGCGGGGACCCTATTGAGCGGCAGATCCGCGCTTTGGCCAAAAGTCCTCGCGTTTTGATTGCAACGCCCGGGCGTTTAAATGATCTGATGAAACAGCGCAAGGTGCATTTGCACGACGTGCATATTTTGGTTTTAGATGAAGCGGACCGGATGCTGGACATGGGGTTTGCTCCGCAAATCGACCAGATTGTGCAGACGCTGCCCAAGGACCGGCAGACGATGTTTTTTTCGGCGACGATGGCCCCGGAAATTGTCAAAATGACGTCGAAATATTTAAAACTCCCCACACAGGTGGAGGTTGTCCCCCCCGGCACCGCCGCTGAACGTGTGACCCACGAGCTTTTTATCGTCAGCCGCGAGCGAAAAAAAGACCTTTTGCAAAAAATTCTCGCTCAGTATCGCGGGTCTGTGCTTTTGTTTTGCCGCACCAAGATTAGTGCTTTTAAAGTCGCGCGGGCACTGCGGGGCATGGGACATAATGCCGTCGATATTCATTCGGACAAAACATTAGCACAACGGCGAAAAGCATTGGATGGTTTTAAGTCCGGTCTTTACCGCGTTTTGGTCGCGACCGACATTGCCGCGCGGGGCATTGACGTTGTCGGGATTGAGCTGGTCATCAATTATGATTTACCCGACGAGGCTGAAAACTATGTGCATCGCATCGGCCGCACTGGTCGAGCGGGCATGACGGGCCACGCGATTGCTTTTGCGGCCCCCGATGAAAGAAATGATGTTTTAAATATAGAGAAGCTGATTAAAACTGCTTTACAGATTTCGTCGCATCCGGATATTCCATCAGAAAGTTTTTCAAAGCCGTCGATAGTTTTTAGTTCCAGACGTTTTGGTTCCCGGCGCTCGGGTGGTAAACGCCGGTATTCGTAAATATAGAATTTTCCCCTCCCCAAAGTGGGAGGGGTTAGGGGAGGGGCAATATGTCCGAAAAGCGTTTCTCAAAAAAAGAAGCAATCAGTTTTGCTTGGAAAACGGTTAATGACAATCTCGGGTTTTTTATTGTTTTAGGGCTTATTCTTCTAGCGCTTAACATCCCTGGTTTTTTTGCTGAGGCTATCAAAAAAATCATGCCGCTTGTTTCTGGACTAATCACCATTGCTTCAGCGGTCATTAGTCTTTTGATTGCGCCGGGAATTATAAAAATCTTTTTGGACTTTTGTGATGGGAAACAGGGACGGCTACAAGATATCTTTGCCTATCCGCATTTGTTTTTTCGTTATTGGGGGGCTTCGATCCTTTGTGTTTTGGCTGTCATGGGGGTTGTTCTTGCCACGGTTGTCCCGATTACATTGGTGGGGGTGTTTGGGGCAAAGATTTTTCAATCTGTGCCTGACGAAATGAAAATGGTTGCCGTTTTAGTTTCAGTTATTGTAATACTATTGGCTTTGATTCCGGCGCTGATTCTGTCGGTTAAATTGCAATTTTTTGGATATTTTCTTGTTGATAAAAATACCGGAGTCATCGAGTCGCTTAAAAAAAGCTATGCCATGACCAAAGGTGTATGGGGAGAACTATTTGTTTTTGGATTATTGCTCGTTCTTGTTAATGTCGCCGGATTTTTGTGCCTGTTGATCGGTTTGCTTGCGACGATACCGACGACGTATTTAGCGATGGCTTATGTTTACCGTAAATTAGTCGCGCAAGAGTCCTTAACCCCGGCTGTCGCTAAACTTATTGAGTAGAAAGGACATGATCGATATGAATCAAACTTTGCAATGGCGCTATGCCACCAAGAAATTTGATCCTAAAAAGAAAATTTCCAAAGAAACGTTAAGCGAGCTTTTGGAAGTGTTGCGTTTGTCGCCGTCTTCTTTTGGCCTGCAGCCGTGGAAATTTATCGTCGTCAAAGACGCCGCTTTGCGCGAAGAGTTGCGCAAAAGCGCGTGGGGCCAGCCGCAGATTACCGATGCTTCACATTTGATCGTCCTGTGTGCCAAGACAAGTTTGGATGAGGTGTACATTAAGGAATTTATTAGCCGCACAGCCAAGGCCAATGGGATTAGCGTTGAAGCATTAAAAGATTATCAGGACATGATGCTGGGTTTTGTCAAAAATCAAACACCCGAACAGACCGCCCAGTGGATGAGCCGGCAGGTGTATATTGCGCTGGGGTTGCTTTTAGGCGAATGCGCGCATCGCAAGATCGACGCCTGCCCGATGGAAGGTTTTGATCCGCAAAAGTTCGACGAAATTTTGAAACTTAAAAGTCAAGGTCTTCATGCGACCGTACTCTGCGCCGTCGGGTATCGCGCTTCTGATGACACGTATGCGTCTCACGCGAAAGTTCGTTTTGCCCAAAGTGAAGTGGTTGTTTTTAAGTAGGCAAAAAATTTTTCTTGACAAAAAAACTTGTCTGCGTATACTTCGTGTATTGGTTCTGTTGTAGAAGTTAAATAAAATTTGGATTGGCGAGGAAGCTAATCCTTTATCATTGGACGTTGTAGCCCAAAATCCCTTTTAAGGGGTTTTGGGCTTTTTTCATTTGGACGCAAACAAAAATATATTGCGTCTCAATGATCCCGCGCGAGGCAGAGCCGAAGCGAGGGATACAATTTGAAGGAGACTTTAAAAATGAACTGGTTACAAAAAGAAAAATGGGGCGTGTTCTTCAAATCCGTGATCTGGACGGTTTTAATCACTTTTTCTGTTGAGACTTTTGGCTTTCAGTCGACCGCTTATGCCCAGAGTTATTTGCAAAGCCTGCCTATGCCGGGGACGATGATCAATTTAAGTCCCGCTTATGCCCCTGTTTTGATCAAAGGGATTAAGACGTATCCGGATAATCCGTTTCGTTTTGATTTTTTTATCGATCCCGGTGAAGAGCATCTTGACAGCAAAGGAATCAGCCAAGAATCCAACAAGCTGATTAAATATTTTTTAGCGTCTTTGACTGTTCCAGAAAATGATCTTTGGGTCAATTTGTCGCCGTATGAAAAAGACCGCATTATGCCTCAGGGCTTTGGTGTGACCGAAATGGGACGCGATCTTCTGGCGCAGGATTATCTGCTTAAACAAATTTCGGCTTCTTTGCTGGACCCGACAAAACCTAAAGGAGAAGAGTTTTGGAAAAAGATTTATCAAAAAGCAAACCTTCCACAGGAGAGTATCAATACCTTTAATAAAGTCTGGATCGTGCCTGACTCGGCGGAAGTTTATACCAAAGACGGCAATGCGTTTGTCGTGGACAGTCATTTGAAGGTGATGCTCGAAGAAGATTTTGTTTTAATGAACAAGACGCTGGACGCTGGACGTTTGACGTTAGAAGAGACACCCAGCGTCCAACGACCAACGCCTAACGTCAGCAATGTTTCTTCTCAAACTATTCGTGACGTCATCGTCCCCGCGATTGAAAAAGAAGTCAACGAAGGCGAAAACTTTGCCATGCTGCGCCAGATTTACCATGCGATGATTCTGGCGACGTGGTTTAAACGGCATTTGCGCCAAAGCTTGTTTAGCAAAGTTTACGTCGGGCAGAATAAAGTTTCTGGTGTTGATGTTGATGATAAACAGATCAAAGAAAAGATTTATCAGCAGTATTTAGCCGCGTTTAAAAAAGGTGTATTTAATTTTATCCGCGAAGATTTTGATGAGGTTTCGCAGGAAACGGTGCCGCGAAAATATTTTGCCGGCGGGGTTTCGTTTACTCATTTTGCGCCGCTTGCCGGTTCGTCGGCGGTTTCTCCGTACAGAGAAACCGATAATCCACAAAGTTTGCGCGCTTTAAGATTAGGGTCCGTCGGATTTTTGGGTGCGCCCTTTTATCGGGTCTCGTCAGTTGTTGTGAATGGACAGGGGGTTGATTGGTATAATAACATGAATTTGACAGCGCCGACGTCATCGGCGGCCTCTGCGGTTGTGACCTCGTCTGAAAACCAGCCGGCTTTATCCATCGGAAAATTGTTTAAAAAATTTTCTCTGCGCAAGGCCGCTGGCATTGCGTTTGCAACGGTGGCTTTATTTTCGTCTTTGGGTTTTTCTTCACAGGCGCAAGCGGCGCAATTCTCGTATGACGGCAATCGCGGGATGATCGTTCATATACAGAAGAATGACACGATGGGTTCTATTGTTGCGACTTTAAAAAAACAGCAGACGAACGTCGACTCTTCCTTGCTTTCCGGCAAACTTTGGGGCAAGGCTGGGGCGGTCGAAAAAGTCGCCCAAGCGATGCAGCTAACTGATAAAGACACGATTATTGCCGGTAAAGATTATGTTATCCCTTCGAGCTTTTTAGCTAAAACGGATGTTCAGAGGACTGTGCCTGAGTCAAAACTTGATAAACCAATGGACTTGAAAACAACAGTAAAAAAACCACCTGTAAGCCTCGTTGAACAAATACCGTCTGTTGTTGAGCCGATTCCAAGTGTCGTCCCAAGTATTCCTCGTGTCGTCCCCGATGTGCCAAATTTTGTTACAGCAAAGGGTCCTGCGAACAATCAGCAGACTACAGAAGGGGGATCCTTTTTATCCACAGTCCAATATCCGTTTAATGTGAATTGGTTGAATAATGTTGATGTTAAAGAAGTGATGCGCCCCTTGGCGGATGCGTCCAGTAAAATTCAAGAAGCTCCGATTGAAACCTCATTGACGCTGCTGGCCTTGGTGTTGGCGAGTTTGGGATTGATGCGTGGTTCGCTTTCCCGTTTTGGTTCGAAAGTAAAGGCGAGGCTGCCGGGACGATCTTCTCAACCGCTTGTCAATGCGTCGACGGCAGAGCCGCAAGTTTTAGAGGTTGTCCGAG
>CAZWOH010000147.1:0-4809 GCA_964635405.1 uncultured Planctomycetales bacterium
AGAAGAGCAGGATAAACCAAATCTTTTAGACAAACTATTGAATCGAAAAGAATGATAAAAATAAAAATTTTTAGAATAGCGTTTTTTATCCTTTTTTTATTTTTTCCCAGGATGTGTTTTGCACAGACCACGGCCAGTGAACTATTTGAGCTTGGCCAGACAGCCGAAAGCAGTGGGGACAAGGCCAAAGCGATTGATTTTTATGAAAAGTCCATTGATGCCGATGCTGATTTTGCGCCAGCGTACAGTGCTTTAGCGTTGATCTATATGGATGAGAATAAGAATTTGGATGATGTCGTTTGGTTGTTTTCGCAAGCGGCAGATCTCGAACCCCAAAATGCGGCGCATTATACAAATATGTGCCGGGCGTATTTTCAGTTTCAAAAATACGATTGGGCAGAGGCGGCGTGCCTAAAAGCTTTGTCGATTGATGATCATTCGATTGGCGCAAAAATGACCTTAGCTTGGGTATATCTTTTTGGTAAAGCTCAACCGGCCGATGCCGTAAAATATTTCAAACAGATCGTCGAGAAAGTTCCCAATCCCAAAGTGTATTATGGTTTAGGGATGGCTTATGCGCGCAACAATGAACAAGCGAATGCGCTGGATATTATTACGACACTGCGCGGCATGGGAGAAGAAACACTGGCCAGCCAATTAGAAAAAATGATTCGTAGCGCAAGCAGCCCGGTTGAGCCGATGCCGGTTTCAATGGCAAACATTAATGCAGGGCCCTCTCAAATTGTCAGTGATAAACCTGCATTGCCCGTATCCCAACCAACCTCGGACCCGCAATCGGCTGGAAAAATACGCATTCAGCTCAAAGCTCGGCTTCCATCGTCAACCGAAAACAGTGCCACACAAAAATCAAAACCTAAATTAGAGGACGATGGATATGATTTAGAAGATTATAAGCCTTTGACACTTAAGGAACGCCAGGAACGTGTCAAACGTATGCGCGGCAATACCGGAACAGCTCGTGGCCGGGGGACCGTATCCACACAAACGCGTTCAGCACGATAAAAGAGAGATTTTTTAAACCCGGATTTTGCATTTGCCTTTTTGTGCGCGACGGAACGTCGCGCAATGGGTTGTAATGCAAAATTTGGGTTAAAATTTGTCCCAGTTGATTTTGTAAATCAGGATTTTTGTGCGTTCGGTCGTGTCTCGCTCGTCGATAAACGGCTCAAAAATTTTGAGTCCTGCCCCGCCGTAATCATAGAGTCGAAACAGAATAGATTCGGCCAGCGTTGTTTGCGCAAGCCGGCATTTGGTGACGGGTCCGTTTTTGATAATCATAACCGAGTAAGGTAATGTTGCGAAGGGAAGTTTTTGTTCGATAAACTGGCCATCCTTTTCATAAATGAGGCTCGCCGGAATTCCTTTGCCGAATTTGGGTGAATTAATCGTAGAGCTCATCGCATTAAAATCAACACGGATATTGTGTTCAAAAGTCAGGACGTTCTGCTTTTGGCTGATTAGCGCAAGTTCCGGACTGTAGCGCGGCGGACCGCCGGCTAATTTCCAGAGAAACGGGACATAGTCCGGCGAGTTTCTCGTCGGAACGCTCTTGGCCAGCTGGGGATCAGCATTGATTTGCGCGACTTTTTCAAAATCCCAATTTCCCACAAAGCTAAACTGCAAACTGTTTTCGGCCATGTCATTGTACAGCAAAAGATAAGACGCCGGGGCCTTGGCGTGTGTGAGCGTCAAAAGTTTTTGTGCTTGTTCTTCGCGCAGAGTTTTCGAAAGGATGCTTTTGGCGCTTTGTGTATCAACAGCTGTGATTTCTTTAAGAAGTTTAACTGCTTTATCCAGAGAAAAACCCTGGGCAAGAAGATAATCTGTCGCATCGTTGCCGCTATTGTTGAGCATGCGCAAAATTCCGGCCGCACGGCGTTCGTCGGTAGCCAGAAAGACATTGGCCAGCCAATAGCTTTGCGGTTGATTGATCGTCGCTCCGTCGAACGTAACACGCCTTTGGCTGATCGCTTTAATAAAATGCCCGGGCGGCCACCAGCTGTTGACAATGCTGTCTTTGGGTGTCTCGTTTTTGATTTTTGTCAATGCCGAATCCCACGTCGAGTTATAGATTTTGTTGAGGATTTCCGGGGTCTTTTTTTGCGCGGCGTTAAGCGGGGGGAAAGTCAAAATAAGAATAACTCCCGCCAAAATCAAGCCTTGGGTGAAAGGAGAATTGCTTATGAATGGGAATGCCTTGAGCAGATGTTTTTTTACAAACGCAAAAATATATTGGGCACCGACGGCAAAAGCCAGAGAAAAAGGAATCAGACACAAGGTTGCAAAACGCTGGGCGCCGAAAGACAATTTGGCCCCAGCCAGCCAAAACAACAGAAGAAAGATCGTCGTGGTGTTTAAAGCATCATCGCGTTTGCGAAACATTCTGACGGTCCGCAGAATAAGTCCAAAGACCCCAATTCCGATAAAAAATACGCCGCCCATCATTTCAACCCATTGTTCTGTCGTTGGGCGCAGGAGTTCTCCGACGGCAATATAAAGGTCCGGCCAAAGAGAAAGCTGCGGATTAATAAAGTCCTGCAGGGCCTTCCAGCCTTCTTTAAAGAGAATAAAAAAATCTTTGGGCCCAAAAATCAGGCTTACTCCCGCAAAAGACACGCTAATCACAACAGAAAAAAAGACGAGAAGGTTTTTTGTTTGTTCTTTTTTGCCAACCAGCAGGACATTATAGAGAAGCGCAAAAAAACCACAGGCGCCAATGAGGCTCGCCAAAAAAACCCAGCCTTGCCAAAACAGCGAATAGAGGGCCAACAAGAAACTGGTCGATACACCGGCGACAAGCGCTTTTTTTCGGTCATTGATATATTTAAGACCATAAAATAATACGGCAGGAATAATAAATAAAAAGAAAATATTGGCGGCATCATTTTTATACCAGCCAAACATGCTGCGCCGTAAAAATACCGGAATGCAGACAAGATAAAAAGCGCTTAACAGAGAAACCCACGCGCTGCATTCTAAAATCGCGCAGGCCAAAAGAAATACAAGCAAGATAAACACAGTCAAAATAAGCGGGGTAAAGCTGACGGCTTGCATCAGAGGTATTCCCGGCGAGAAAAAGTTTGCGATTTTATAAACCGCAAACCCCACATACGGATGAAGGTTCAGCGGTTCCCAATAGCCGTGCGGCGCGTTCATCAGGGGATTAAAATATTTGCTTCCCTTAATTTGATTGCTGATCTTGCCGGTTTTAACGATGTTTTCGGTCAAGTTGTAGTAATAGTACGAATCGGCTTCTGGAAGGTAAAATGGGGTTTTCCCCGACGGGTCATTGGCCTGAATTTCTCGGGCGACACGGTCAATGGTCTTTCGAACTTTATCAGCGTCCTTATGCAGAATTGCGTCAAATTGCTTTTTGGCGAGCAGTTGTTTTTCGCCGGGCGATAAAGCGGGGTTGGACTTTTCCACTTGTTTATAAGTCGAATTTTTGATGCTGTTGATTACCGTCAACGTTGCTTTTTCGGCGTTCTCGTGGCTGACATTATTGCGCAAGGTATAAAGCCGCAGATAAATCCCAAGCCCGCTGGCAATGACCCAGATCAAAATAAAAATTGCGATTTTTTCGTTACGTGAATTCATGGAGTCGGCTGCGTTTCTCTTAAATAAGCGATTAAATAGCGTCGGATTTTGTTCGACGAAACCGCAAAGCTCGCATTGTCGCGGCTGAGCATTTTGGCCGTCATCAGCCCCACTAATTCTCCCCGGCGGTTAAACAGCGGACCTCCACTGTCGCCTTTGTAAATATTCATTGAGGTTTGGAAAAAATCGCTTTCATAAGCATTGCTGTAAGCGGCATTGCGGCTGGATGCGAGTCCCGTGATTTTTCCGCCGCTAATCGCTTCTTTTAAAAGCGGGGAGCTTCCGACGGTAAAGATTTCCTGGGACAACATGATTTGGCTTGAGTCAGCCAAAACAACGGCTGGCAGGGGGGTGGGCATATCGATTTTTAAAAGGGCAATATCCAAGTCCGGCGCAAAACGCACAACCTGCGCGCTGTGCCTTTGGCCGTCAGCTAGGAGCACTTCCACTTTTTGCGCGTGGCCGACGACGTGCGCGTTAGTCACGATGATTCCGCTGGATTGGATAATAACGCCCGCACCCGCACGCTGGTACGTTGCAAGGGTTGCGCCTCGGTTAAGGACAACGATTTTTCCGGTTTTAGGGTCTTTGAAATAGGCGCGTTGTCCAGGGGTATTGAGTGTCGCGGCCGCATTGACGGCACTGACTTCGACAAGCGATGGCTTGATGCGGATCATCTGCTCGATGACCGATGGCTGCTGGGCGTAAAGCGTTTTGGCGATGGCCGTTAAGAAAATGAAAAATAAAATAATATTTCGCATGGCAATAGCGGGTATTCTATCTATTTAATGAGTTGAGTGCAAGATTTTAGAGGATTTGTTCTTCTTGCTTTACAGCCAAAATGAATTCTGTTATATTGTGGGCTCGTTGGGTTTGATTTTTAAAGTAATCTGGGCCATTCCGAAAACGGGATAGGCACCAAAGTTTTTCTAGAGATATATTTCGTAAAAATGGTATAAGTTTGGGACCATCCGTGCTTCGCTAAATGCTTGCGCGTTTAGCTTCGCAGGATAGGCACCAAAACTTCTCTAAATGTATATTTGGTAAGAATGATGTAGTTTTGGGCCATTAGTCCCTACGGCGGCGCTAGGGACTAATGTCCCAGATTTTTCTAAATATTGAAAGTTAATGTAATCTGGGCCATTAGCTCATCCGGTAGAGCATCTGACTCTTAATCAGAGGGTGGCAGGT
>CAZWOH010000148.1:0-2748 GCA_964635405.1 uncultured Planctomycetales bacterium
ACCCAGCGGCTGACGAAGACTCGGGTGGAATTTGAGTCTTTGCTCTGCATATTTTCCCCCTTGGTTTGGAAAGAAATCAATTGTTGTAAATTTAAGACATTCATGTAGTTTTATTTTTTCTGGGAATCTTCAATAGAACCGGCTTTTTTATATTCTTCGGCCGTGGGTTTATCCGCGAGTGCCTTGACTTTTTTGCCATAATCATTTAATTCATGGTCTCCATCTTTTTTGGGTAACGCCGCCGCGTGGCAATCGATGCATTTGGGTTTAGAATCCGGATAAGCTTCTTTATAAACTTTCATCTGGGCAAGGTCTGCGCGGCTAACGGCTGAAAAGCCAAGAACAAAAAAAGCAACTAACATAAGTGTTGATAAAGTGTTTTTTTTCATTTTGTCTCCTTCTGTATTATGTGGATCATTAAAAAAATCTGTTACAACTTATGCTAAGACTTTTTGGGCTAAACGCGCTTTGGCAATGCGCGTAAAATATTCCTGCTCTTTTTTTGCAATAATACGTTCAACGGCCAAAACCGCATCCTGACGACGACGGACACTGCCTTCAACGACTTGGTCGAGTTGATCAATCGTCAAAAGTTCAACCCCCGTGATAGAGGCGACCTTTGGTTCAATGTTGCGCGGCATCGAAATATCAATAAGAATTAACGGCCTGCCTTCACGACTGGCCATGACCTGCGCAACCATTTCTGACTCGATGAGATAATGCGGCGCTCCCGCCGAACAAATACAAGCATCGACTTTCGACAAAATTTCTTTCATTTGCCAAAATCCCGTTACAATCCCGTGGACCTCACCGGCAATCGACTCGGCTTTATCACATGTCCGGTTCATCAAATAAATATCCGCGACATTTTTATTACGTAATTGCTCGGCAGCCAAATGTCCCATCTTGCCGGTGCCTATAACCAAAACCGATTTCCCATTTAAAGTGCCAAGCTTTTGGTGGATCGTCGTAATAGCGGCCCAACTGACGGAAGATCCGCCAAACCCGACTTCAGTCTCGGTCTGCGCTTTTTTGCCGGCGCGAATAGCCATGTTGGAAAGAATATTCAGTTCACGCGTCATCATCCCGCGGGTGCGTGAAATTTCTGCGGCTTCTTTGACTTGACCCAAAATTTGTTTTTCCCCCAGGACCAAGGAATCCAATCCGCAGGCAACACGCAACGAGTGGCGTACCGCCTGATCAGCTTTGTAGCAATAAAAATTTTGTAATAACTGCGGGCTGGTTTTTATTTTTTTGACTTTAAAAAGGGCGTCTAGGATAATCTGTGGGCTGTCGGTCAAAAGATGCGCATAAACTTCGGTACGATTACACGTCGAGAGGACAAAGGCACCCAAAACAGCCGGATCATTTCGAAGGTCGCTTAACAAAAGTTCTTTTTCAATCTCTTTAAGAAAAAATTTTTCGCGCAGTTCGATGGCTGTATTTTTGTGATTTAAGCCGATGGAAAATATGTGGTCTGATCCCGAGGAAAAAATCATTTGCGAAAAATCGCAATCTTTTTCTTTAGTCATGCATTTGATATTAATTGAAAGGACAAATCCTTGCAATAAAGATTTGATAAATTTTTATTTAAATTTTGGTATTGTTAGGACGCGAATAAACAGCCTGGACAACACTGATATTGCGGGTCTTAAACGCCGCCTGGCAATACGACCAATAATAATTCCACTTGCGGACAAAAGCCTCGTCAAACCCTAACCCTTTAACCTCAGCGAGTTTTGCGTTAAAATTATCCTGCCAAAGGCCGAGTGTCCGGACATAATGCGGGGTCATATCCTCATAATCAAACAAGCACAATGAGCCGGTACGATTAAGTGCCTGGGTAATCCGGCCCAAGGAAGGCAAAAGACTTCCCGGGAAAATATGCTTTTGAATCCAATCAACATTTTTGCGAAAACTTTCATAGCGGTGGTCCGGCGAAAGAATCATCTGCAAACCCAAAAGCCCGTCTTTGTCCAGCAGATTGTGGCATTGCCCAAAAAACGCCTCTAAAAATTTATCGCCAACAGCTTCAATCATTTCTATCGAAACAATTTTATCAAACTTTCCTTCCATCAAACGATAGTCCAGGAATTTAACCTCGCATTGCTTATTGAGGCCTTCTTCAAAAAAACGCCGCGTCGCATAGTCAAACTGCTCGCGCGAAACCGTTAATGTCGTCAGCTGACAGCCATAATTCTTGGCCGCATGAATCGCAAAGCCGCCCCAACCGCCGCCTATTTCCAACACTTTATCCGAACTCTTCAAACGCAGCTTTTGACAAAGTTCATCGTATTTTTGCGTTTGTGCCTGACTAAGGCTCTGGTCAGGGGATTTAAAATACGCACTCGAATAAGTCATCGTCGGGTCAAGAAACAGTTTAAAAAACTCATTGCCCAAATCATAATGGGCCGCAATATTTTTGCGGCTGCCATAAATCGTATTGGCGCGGATAAAATGCTTGATACTGTTTAAAATCCCAAGCCAATTTACAGGCGTAAACTTTTTTTGGTCGGCCATCAAGGTCGGATGATTTTCGACGTTACGAATCATCCACTCAATAACACGGGTGATATCCGTCGTGTCCCAATCGCCGTCGACATAGGACTCGCCAAAACCGACATCACCGGACCAGAAGCACTTTTTAAACAAATCCTGTCGACGCACGCGGATATCCGCCGTTACGCCCTGTTGTCCGTCGCCATAAATATATTCTCGCCCATCCGGCAAAAAAACGGTCAGCCGGCC
>CAZWOH010000148.1:2848-4745 GCA_964635405.1 uncultured Planctomycetales bacterium
GATGGAACTTTAAAATTAAATTCCATCGTCATTTCAAGCGGTGAAAACGGAGAAATATAAAAAAACTTGTCCTGCTCTTCTTTAAAAGCCCCGGCGGCAAACGATTCTTTTTTTAAAAGATACGGTTTGATTTCGCCGAAAGTATTTCCGATTTCCGGCACCGAGCATAACGGCTGATCATTTTTGTCAAAACAAAAATAAACCGAAAGCGGATTAAAAACATACCCCAAAGTCCGCAAGTTCGTCAAAATCATGATGCGCCCGACTTGATCGACAACGCCTTTCGAGCGCAAAAACTCGACGACATTTTCGCGGACACTCGTTTTTGAAAGAGGCATATGATCTCGATCATAAAAGCTGTAGGGTCGAAAACGATTGTGCCCGAGGATAAAATGCTTTTTACAAAGCCCGTCGATTTCGTCCAAGTCCAGATAAAACATAAAAATCTTGTTCGCAAACCGATTTTTTTTAGGTTTGGTGCGCAAATGGATGACCGTGCAGTTATACAGACAAGAGTTCATGACCAGATATTTTCCCCGCTGATCGCACGCGCCACATCAAGCCCGGAGGTAAAAGCATCTTCGTGAAAGCCATATCGAAAATAGCTACCGCAAAAATAAATCGGGCCTTGCGCATTAAGTTTTGGCAAATCCGCCTGGGCACGAATCGCTTCAAGGCTAAATAAAGGATGATCATAATGCGTCTGCCAGAGAGTTTTGGCAGGATCCACATCCCCGGGGTCATTGAGCGAAACAAAATAATCTTTAGACTTCGAGACTTTTTGCAAACTGTTCATATAGTAAATCGTCGTCGGTACAATACGCCCATTGTTGTCTTTGCAAATTCGATAATTCCAGGATGACCAGACCCGGCGATTGCGCGGCATAACCGATGCATCTGTGTGCAAAATAACATGATTATGGTTGTATACAAATTCTTTGAGCAGCCATTGCTCGGCCGGCGTTGCCCCATCCCCTAACAATGTCAAAGCTTGATCGGCATGGCAGGCCATAATCACAAAATCATAACTTTTTCGGTTCCCGTGCAAATCAAAAACGCTCACTTTCCCAAGCTCGCGGACAACTTGCATCGCCATATTTCCCAACAAAACTTTTCCGGAAAAAAACGACATCACCCGATCACGGTAAACACGGCTGCCTCCCACGGGCGTGCGCCACTGATAATGACCCCGGAGCCCCAAAAATCCGTGATTTTTAAAAAACCTGACTAGTGTCACAATCGGGAATTTGAGCATTTTATCCGGTGGAGTTGACCATACCGCTGAGCTCATAGGGATAAGAAATTTAGTTAAAAAATCATCACCAAGTTTCTTTTCACGGACATAATCTTCAACAGTGTAAAAAAGATATTTTTCACCCTGTAAAACCTCCGCAGCTTGATGATTAAAACGATTCATTGCAAAAAGCAGCGCCCAAAAACCAGGTTTAAAAATGTTGATACGCTGACCAAACAACCCGTCAATTCCCGTCCCGCAATATTCCAACCCCGACGGACAATGCTGCACGCTAAAAGACATTGTCGTGGGCATCGTCGGAATTTCAAGTTCTTTAAAAAAACGCGTCAAATTCGGATACGTGATTTCATTGTAAACCATAAATCCCGTATCCACGTAAACAGGCCGGGAACCCTCTTTGACCGTCACAGTATTCGTGTGCCCGCCGGCATAATCTTCTTTTTCATAAAAAGTGATGTCGTATTTATCTTTCAAAAAATACGCTGCGGACATCGCCGCAATACCTGTGCCGATAATGGCAATCGTTTTCATGGCTAACCTCTTTTTTTAAAAAGATAATGGCTGACAATCCACTCTTTTCCACTGCGATATCCCCAAAGCTCGGCGCACGCCATAAAAAATACCCGCCAGTAAACCCACCAT
>CAZWOH010000149.1:0-4702 GCA_964635405.1 uncultured Planctomycetales bacterium
CCGACGGCGTCATAGCCATAAGTGACGCTGTAACCGGCTCCCGTATTAAATCCGACAAAGCGTCCCAAAACACCGCTCGTTGCGTAACTGCGGGTCAGCAGTTTGTTATACAACCCGCTGATGTTTTCGGTTTCGGGTTGAAGTTTTGCATTGTAACCAAAAGTGCGATTACCTAATGCGTCGGTGATTGTTTTTTGTCGACCTAGGCGGTCATAGGTCAAAGTCACGTCGGGCGTCAAATTAGAATAATCTATACTCGTAAGCTCGCCTGTATCGGTATCATAGCTGTAGGTTGTTACGGTTGGACTTCCACCATTAATTCTGGCCCATGTGCGTGTTTTTAATTTGCCCTCCGGCGTGTACGTGTAGCTGGTGCTTTGACCGGCGGCGTCGGTTTTGCTGGTCAGAAGGCCGGTTGCTTCCTGATAGTTCCACGTCGTGACATCTTTTTGGGCTTCCATACTCGTCGGAAAAGCCGCCGCATTCCACGATGTGCCGCTGCGCCATGTATGCATTTGGCTTAGCCGTCCGTAATTATCAAATATATAGCGTACAGGGTAGGGAACATCACCCCAAATATTTGTTACTTCCCCGCGTGGGCTATAAGTAAAACGGGTCACTTTACCTAATGCGTTTGTTTCGCTTATTTTTTGTCCTGAAAGCGGGTCATAGGAAAAGCTCGTCCGACGACCTTCTGGGTCTTCAACCCAATCAACCTGACCGGTCGTCGGATTGTATTGGGTTGTTGTCGTCCCGGTCCGAGGGTCTGTCACAGCCGTTTGGCGCTCGAGGCTGTCATAGCCATATAAAACCGTTACGCCTGTTTTACTGGTTGTGGATGTCAAAAGTCCGTTCGTCGTCACAGTGCTTTGGTTGATGTTTGAATCCGGGTCATCAACGACGCGCGTTGTGGTTTTGGCCAGCCGATCAATATAGGTTTGTGAAATCGTTTGATTCCCATGAATATCGATTGTGACGGACTCCTCTGTTAAGTTTGCGGTTCCTAATCCGTTAAGGCGAGTACGCTCTGTATCCGTCGTCGTAGCTGTTGCACTAAAGTCGGCGGCATAAACTTTTTGTAAAGTTTGCTGCCACCAGCTGCCAGCAATTAATGTAAAAGAAGTGTCCGTATCGGTAATCCGATCGATCGAACTTAAATCCAAAAGTCCATTGGCGTTGCGGTCAAGGCCGCTGCGGTTGGGTTCTCCTACGGCATCATATTCATATAAAGTGTCCGCTTGCCCGGGAGTTTTTGTGCGCACAAGCTGGCCGAGGGTATTGTAAAAATACTCGGTTGTCAGCGTCGAAAGATTATATCCGGGTTTTTCAACTTTTATGGTGCGGCCCAGAAGGTCAACGGTCGTCTTTTCCCAGTTGGGGGAAGAGGCGCTGGCAAAATTAATCTGCGTCCAGCGTGAGCCGTCGGGGTTGATCCCGTAAGTATAAAACTGCGCGACATTCCCTGTGCCGGTTATGCTTTTGGTCTGACCGTCGATGTATTGCGCGGTAATTTCGGTTGCGCCACCGGGACGCGTGAGTGTCGTCGTGCGATTGTCAGCGCTGTAGCTTTGTGTGCTGATAAGGCCCGCCTGATTGGTCTGGGTTTTAAGCCGTCCTGCCGCGTCATACGTCGTGCTTGTCGAAAGGCTCAAGCCGTTAGAGCTGATCGTTTGTGTTTTTTGGCGACCAGCCGCATCGTAGGTGTAATTTGTTGTGATATCGTTGGGGCTGGCGATTTTGATCTCAGTTTGCAAACGATCCAGAGAGTCATACACAAATTGACGCGAAACACCATTAAAATCGATTTCGGTCTTCGCGTTACAGCATCCCCACAGGCTCTCGCTTTCTGTCCCGTCGGATTTATACACATGAGTGACATGGCCATACGCGTCATAGCGCCAATGGGTCGTCCCGACTAATTGCGGGCTTATGCCGTTGTAGACATAGCGCAGTTCTAATAATTCCTCTCCTTTAAAATTGCTGATATGCTGTTCGGCCGTCGATTTATTGGCAATGCCAAAAGTCGACGAAACAAGTCCGTGAATAACCGAGGTCCGTTCATCGCTTCCTGCACCGGCTGTGAATGTTCCGGGTAGTTTAGGGTTAGTATTGGGAGTATATGTTCCTAAGGAATAAGAGTAGGTGTCAAGTTTTCCGTCAGGGGTTGTGATACTTTGAACTCGCCAAGCCTGGACAGACCCATACACATAGGGAAACATTACGGTTTTTGTCCGCTGATTTGACGCCTCGCCATAGGCAGCGCTTGGGGTCGATGCACGCTCGACAATGTTTGTCAAATAATTGTCGGGAGACTTTTGATAGACATAAAATGTTTTAGAAACGACTTTGTCAAGAATCTTTTCGGTGACAAGCCGCGGTTTGCGAATATCTTGCGGCAAATTTGCGTCGGAAGCATCTTGTAGGGCGTAATCATAATAAATCGCCCGTGCTAAATTTGCAGGTGTCCCAACGGGGGAATCCAGCCATGAGTGGACTTCCATGGTCGTTCGGCCTAAAGTATCGTACTCGTATCGGATCCAGGAACCGTCTGGAAAAACTTCTGACAATAAACGGCCGCTGCCGCCATCATCCCACGTCCTGCTCGTCGTTAAAGCAATCCCGCCGGGGTCCTCGACAGATTTAATAATTTCTTGAAAAATCCCCTTTGGCCCGGCAATATCCTTGTAAGTCGTTTGGGTTTTTGACGCAACGACCCCTGCGTTGTCCGTCAGTGTCCGTGTCGCGACACGATTGCCGTTTATGGTTTGTTCAACGAGGTTTTCATTTTGCAGACCATCGCCGGTTTTAAGCTGCCATTGGCCTGCGCTTTTGTTCCAAATGTATTCATACGTTTTGACAATTGCGTCTTGGGTTTCGGTGATCTTTAAACGATTGTATATCGTTGAGGAAAGATCGGGGTTTTCAATGCGCCAGGTTTTCAGAGGTATCGCTGTGCCAGCGATTTGATAAACGCCGTCGGCCTTAATGCCTTTATCGGCTAGCGTGTAATATTTGATATCATATCGATAGTCGTCGACAGGTGTAATATCGACAAAAATTTCTGGCGTTACAATTTGCCGTAAAATATTGTTGTTAGTGTAGAGTGTTTCGACAGCACTATCGAAAGTATAAATTCTAAGTTTTTTAGGCGTAGCATTATCAGCCGAAATTTTGTCTGTTTTTAACTGCAGGCTTCCCGCGGATTTTCCTCGTTTGGTCCGGCCTAAATCGAGCGTAACATCAATGCTTGATAAATTGTATTTCCCGTCTAAAGTGCACATGTTTTCAGTGCTGCTACAGCCACAGCCGACATTCAGGAGAACTTCTTTTTGACAGCCCGCAATAGAGGGGTTAGTGACTTTTAAAATCATTGGCCCGTTTCCGCGGATATCGCTGATGGTTGCCGTTTGTGCTTTATCTGCCGCGGGCGCGACACTTGCGCGTGCGGTGCTTTTTTCGACGGGAATGATTTGCCACTGCAGAGAGTCTGAAGGTTTAACCAAGCTGGCCGCATAGACCGAAACGCTGTCACCTGAAACAAGATCGCGCTTTTGAAGATCAATTGAAATCTCACAGGGCCTTTGAAAATCGTCGGTTGCAGGAATATCATAAGTGGCATTGTCGATGTACCCTAAATCCCACGGGTAAGGCATAACCATGCTGGCTCGGACAATCGGTATAAATGCCGCATATTGGAGATTTACGACATAAGGCATGGTTGCGGAAGGGGAGACGTCAAACGAAATATAAACGTCATCCATTCGTGTTTTAGAGTATGAAAAAATCCCTTGTAATGTTTGGATATCGATATTTTGCGAACGGTCAAAACTAAATTCGTTTAATGTGCCGTTAAAGTAATCCTGGGCGGTTCCCCAAAAATGAAGTGTCCCGGTTTTTCGCACTAAATCATGGTCGACATGAATCCCATCGGCGTTAAGCCGTGGATTTTGTGCGATAACTTGAAAATCAGTGCTGAGATTAAACGTGACTTTTTGCCACCAGCCTGATGGGTCATGATATTCTTTGACGCCCGAGCCCGAACCTACAACCCTGATCACTCGGTCAGCCGAAGTTAAATATTGATATTCTGCCGAAACCCATAGTCCGTTAATCAAACTCGACAGACGCACATAAATCGGAGCACCGTTTAACGGAACATTAAAAACAGTGTAATTTAAATCTGTTAGTTCGCCGCTGTCTGCCAAATTATTTGCCCCGGGGTTTGTTCCAACGATAACTTTATAGGCGGTGGCTCCCATGCCAGCGTTCCATGAAAAATTAACACTAGAAGAATAAATTGTTTCGCCGGCAGAGGGATATTGCATTTGTGCCGGAGTCCCTAAGACCAAAGGTTGAGCGTTGACAGCAGAAGAAGGTAAACTGCTGCCAATGGCATTGCGTGCGATGACCCGAAATTGATACGTCGTTCCGTTTGTTAATCCCGAAATCACAGCTCCGGGGACATTGTCATCATTCCAGATATTGTTAAATAAACCGCTGTCAAGAGTTCCGTATTGAATATCGTACCCGGTAATCGGTGAACCATTATTGTTGGGGACATTCCAGCTTAATGTCACTTGTGCATTACCAGCTGTCGGAGAATTTAAAGTTGGTGTTGCAGGTGCGGTCGCTGTAGATATTCCGGGTGTCGCACTGATGCCGGGCGCATCGAGGCTCACGCTTAATGTTCCAACGGCGGCGG
>CAZWOH010000150.1:0-2171 GCA_964635405.1 uncultured Planctomycetales bacterium
GGCTTTTTGTCGCGTTTGGATAAGGATGCTAAGAAAAACTCGACGGTGATTGTTTGTCTTTCGGGTCGAGGGGACAAGGATGTTAATACGATGAAGGAATTGATTTAGGGACGCTGGACGTTGGTCGCTGGTGGCTAGAGAAAAAAGATGAATCGTATCGATAAAAAATTCAGTGAGTTAAAGCGTCAAGGCAAGAGTGCGTTTATTGCTTTTATTACCGCCGGAGACCCGGATTTAAAGACGACGGTCGAGCTTGCGCTGGCTTTTGAAAAGGCCGGTGTGGACATTGTTGAGCTGGGTGTCCCGTTTTCGGATCCTATGGCCGACGGCCCGACGATACAGGCGGCCTCAGAACGCGCTTTGCATAGTGGTACAACGCTGTCTAAAATTTTTGAAGCGGTTAAAGAAATCCGCAAAGTTTCTGATATCCCGCTGGCTTTAATGACGTATTACAATCCGGTTTTTCATTTTGGCGAAAAGCATTTTGTTGACTCTGCAAAGTCTGCCGGCGTTGATGGGGTCATTGTGCCGGACTTGCCGCCTCAGGAAGCCAAAGACCTGATGGCTTTAAGCCGCAAGGCGGGTCTTTCAACGATTTTCTTTCTTTCTCCGACAACAAAAGATGAGCGGATCAAAGGCATTGCGCAGGCTTCGACGGGTTTTATTTATTATGTGTCTTTGACCGGTGTTACGGGAACAGCGCAAGGTTTGCCGAAGGACATTATCGCGCGGATTAAGAAAGCCAAAGCGATGACAACAAAGCCGGTGTGTGTCGGTTTTGGTGTTTCAACGGCTCAGCAGGTCAAGATGATTTCGCAAATTGCCGACGGAGTTATTGTCGGCAGTGCGATTGTCAAAGAAATCGACAAGCATCGTGGACAAAAAGATTTGGTGGTAAAGGTTACGGGGTTTGTAAAGAGCTTGTGTCATTGCGAGGACGACGAGTGAAACGAGGAGGACGAAGCAATCCCTGACAAAAATCGAGATTGCGAACGAAGTGAGTCCCTGCGGGACTTCGGCGCCTTGAATATTTGAACGGCTTCTCGCAATGACAAAATTTAGTTAAGCACATAAAGGATTTCTATGTACCAAAAAACCACATTAGATCATGGACTGAGAATCGTCACCCACGATATGCGTGAGCGTGAAAGTGTCGCCTTGGGATTTTGGGTGGGCACCGGCGGGCGTTATGAAGTCGATCGTATCAAGGGCGCGGCGCACTTTTTGGAGCATATGGCTTTTAAGGGCAGCGCCAAATATTCGTGCGAAGAGGTAAAAACACTGATCGAAGGGGTTGGCGGATCAGTCAATGCTTTTACCAGCGAAGAGCAGACATGCTTTTATGCTAAGTTTCCCGCTTTGCATGTGGAACGCATTTTTGATGTTTTAAGTGATATTGTTTTTAAGCCGTCTATTAACCAGAAGGATGTCCAAAAGGAAAGCACAGTTATCGTCGAAGAAATCAAAATGTACCATGACCTGCCGCAGTATTATGTGTATGAACTTTTAGACGAACTGATGTGGCCCAATCATCCTTTGGGAAAAAGCCTCGCCGGTAGCGCCGAAACGGTTTCAGCCATGACGAGCGCGGATTTGAAAAGTTTTCATAAAGAGCATTATCACGCCGGAAATATTGTGATTGCCGCGGCTGGCAAAATCAGCCATCAGCACATCCGTGATTTAGTGGAAAAGAAATTTTCTAAAACCCCGGGCGGTCTGCGGCCGGAGTTTATCGAAGCTGACAATTCGCAAAAAAAGCCAAAGATCAAGATTTTTAAAAAGCCGACCGAGCAAATGCATTTGGCCTTAGGGATGCTGGGGCTTGAAAATGACCATAAGGACAAATATGCGCTTAATCTGCTTAATATCATTTTAGGCGGGAATATGTCCAGCCGGTTGTTTGACGAGGTGCGCGAAAAGCGTGGGCTTGCCTACTCGATCGGCTCGTCGGTAAAATATTTGAAAGATACAGGGCTACTCATGGTCCGCGCGGGTGTGGACAATGCCAAGCTCGTTGACGCTGTGGATGTGGTTTTAAAGCAGCTGGCCAAGGTCAAACGCAGCGGCGTTACTCTTGATGAAATCAAACGGGCCAAAGATTTTTATTTAGGGCAAGTCCTTTTGGCGCTCGAGGACACGATGGACCATATGCTCTGGATTGGCGAATCAAC
>CAZWOH010000150.1:2271-4673 GCA_964635405.1 uncultured Planctomycetales bacterium
GTCAAAGAAAAAGGCGGCAGATTTTTTGCGGTGACAAAGTCCCCCAAAGGCACCCATGAGTGCTGGAGAGTTTTAGGCAAGGATCAGGCCGCTCAACTGAAGAAAAAGTAAGTTCGACAAAGTGACATCCCTTTAAGGCGATAGCGCCGTAACAGGGATCAATGAAAGATTAGGCTTTAGATTTTGGAAGCAAAGCGAACAACTAAAAAAACGCCTCAAACATCCTTGCAGTTTGCTAAATCAGCCGCTGTGTTTGCGTCGGAAAAGAAGGCAGAAAATATCACGATTTTGGATATGCGCAACGTGGTTAATTTCTGCGATTTTTTTGTCATTGCCAGCGGGACGTCAACGCGTCACACGCAGTCGATTGCCGAAGGCGTCATTGAAGGGTTTGAGGGCGTGGGCGCTAAGGTCAGCCGCAAAGAGGGTTTTAAAGAGGGGGTATGGGTTTTGGTTGATTTTGGAAATGTGGTAGTCCATGTTTTCGAAAAAGAAACCCGTGAGTTTTATGGCTTAGACCATCTTTGGCAGGACGCTAAAATCGTTAATTACAAACGCTAAAGCTTGTTGAAAAAATCTTGGTTTAAAACCTTGGGCTCTCATCCTTGTTTAAAGCAAAGGAGAGAGTCCATTTTTTTATATCGTCATTGCGAACGAAGTGAGTCCCTTGTGGACGAACGAAGTGAAGCAATCTCGCTTTTAACTTATTTTATTTGGGATTGCTTCGTCGTCCCTGCGGGACTCCTCGCAATGACTCAATGATTATGCTAATTCTTTTACGAAAACAGCTTACCGAAGTTATCGAAAAATCGCTGATGCCTTTTTTTGAAGGGCTCGCTTTGCCTGCCGTTGAGGTCGATGTCCCGTCGGAAAAGACACACGGGGATTTTTCGACAAATATTGCGATGAAATCCGTCAAGCTGCTTAAGCGTCCGCCGATGGATGTTGCCGCATCTTTTCGCGACGCGATTTTTACGGGCCTCAAAGAAGCCGGTTTAAAGGACAAGATTGCCGCAATCGAAGTTTTGAAACCCGGGTTTATCAATTTCTTTCTTTCGACGAGTGCGGTTTGCGAAATTTTGGAGCAAACATTACGCGAAAAAGACGATTATGGACGAAGCGACTTTGGACAGAGTTGCAAGATCAATATCGAGTTTGTGAGCGCTAATCCGACGGGGCCTTTGAGTGTCGCGCACGCGCGTCAGGCGGCTGTGGGGGATGCGCTGGCTAATATTTTTAATTTTATCGGTTTTAAAGCCACGAAGGAATATTACGTCAACGACGAGGGCAATCAGATTAATATCTTGGGGCGTTCGGTTTTTTTGCGGGCGCTTGAGCGCTTGGGTGAAAAAGAGGAGTTCCCTCAAGATTGCTATCAGGGCGATTATATTTTTGAAATGGCGGATGCGTATATTGCCCAGCAGAAAATCACGACAGCCGGTGAGCTTAAGGGCTTGCCGTTTAGCGAAGTCAGGCAATTTGCCGTCGATTATTTGATGGAAGTTATCCGTCAGGAGCTCAAAGATTTTGGTGTGCATTTTGACGTCTGGTCGTATCAGAGCAAAATTGCCGGGCAAGATCAGATCAAAAAAACAATGGCCGATTTGCAGGCGCAAGGACATATTTTTGAGCAGGACGGCGCTCTATGGTTTAAAACAACAGCCTATGGGGATGACAAAGACCGCGTGGTCCAAAAAAGCGACGGCAGTTATACGTATTTTATGCCCGACATTGTCTATCATCAGGACAAATTCCGACGGGGATTTGAAAAAGTTTTTAACCTCTGGGGTCCGGACCATCATGGCTATATTCCGCGGTTGACCGCCGCTGTCCAGGCTTTGGGTAAACCCAAAGATGCTTTGCGCGTTTTGATTGTTCAACTGGCGACCTTGTTTCGCAACGGAGAGGAAGTACAGATGTCGACCCGCCGCGGGCAATATATTACTTTACGCGAGGTCATCGAAGAGGTTGGGGTGGATGCGGCGCGGTTTTTCTTTTTGATGCGGTTGGTCGACGCGCATTTGGATTTTGATCTGGAACTCGCCAAAAAAGAAACGCCCGAAAATCCGGTCTACTACATTCAATATGCCCATGCGCGGACGTATTCCATTGAAGACAAAGCCAAAGAGGCGGGGCTTTTTGCCAAGGCAGACGGGTTTAAACTTTTGCAGGAACCAGAGGAAATGGACCTTTTGAAGAAAATCGGTCATTTCCCGACGACACTGTTGTTTTGCTGGCGGCAGGCGGATGTTTTTGCGGTTGTCAATTATTTGCAGGAATTAGCTGCTGTGTTTCACCGGTTTTATGACCGTCATCGGGTGGTTGATGTCGAAAAACCAGAGCTTTCCGCCGAGCGTTTGGCTTTGGTTAATGCCAGCCGCATTGTGATTGCCAACGGTTTG
>CAZWOH010000151.1:0-4584 GCA_964635405.1 uncultured Planctomycetales bacterium
TTTTGACCGATTCGGGTTTGATTCTGATTACCAGCATTTCTGATGCGGATGATGCCGAATTAAACATTCTCAAATCTCTTAACCAGCCGAATAAAACTTTGATCATTGCGATGGGGGATGAGGAAATTTCCCGCGGGCTGGCGGATTTGGTTTTGCCCGCCAATATGCCGACGGAAAGTGCGGTGGCAGAAATTTTTGATCTTTTGGTCCGCAGTGTCGTCCTGGACCCGGAGTATGATATTTAATCCTATTGTCATTGCGAGGAACCCCGCAGGGGTGACGAAGCAATCCCATTAAAACGAGATTGCTTCGCTCACATACGTTCGCTCGCAATGACACAGTTTTTTATTTGATTGAGTCAGTTAAGGGGAGAGGAAACTAAAGATTTATGAGAATTTTACTGACTAATGACGACGGAATTTATGCTCCCGGCATTGCTGCTCTGGCCAAAGCATTACAAAAAATTGCGGACGTTGTCGTTGTTGCTCCTGACAGCGAACGCAGCGCGGTTAGCCACGCAATTACGCTGGCCCATCCGATCTGGTTTAAAAAAGTTAAACGGGACAAAAAATTCTTTGGTTATGCGATTAGCGGCACGCCGGCGGATTGCGTCAAATTTGGCGTTGATGTGATTTTAAAATCCAAACCCGACTTAGTTGTTTCGGGGATTAATTTTGGCGATAACGATGGCTGTAGTGTTTTTTATTCGGGGACGGTCGCCGGCGCGCGCGAAGGGGCGCTTTTGGGAATCCCGTCTATTGCGATTTCTTTAGCAACATTTGATAATCCTGATTTTACGTATGCCGCCAAACTTGCCGCCCAGGTTGCCAAAAAAGTTTTTGCCGACAACCTTCCGAAAGAAACGTTTCTCAATGTCAATGTCCCGAATTTGCCCAAAAATCGCATCAAAGGAATTCTCGTCACAAGCCAGGGCATGATTCCGATACATGGAAAATTTCACAAGCGTTTTGATCCAAACTTGCGGGAATATTACTGGATGACGGGCAAAACGCCTGCACACAAAAAAGATCTTTCCGTTGATACGTATGCTCTGGCTCAAGGCTATGTGACTTTAACCCCCGTAGCCTGCAATTTGACCCACCGCGCGGCTTTGCAACAACTCCACGATTGGCGTTTTAAAGTTTAATCCTAAATTTCTAAAAATATTTGTAACGGTTGGCATTGCATGGAGTTATCGTTTATACTCTATTTGTATAACGGTAAGGACGCTCTATGATATCGCTTGAACAGATCTTTAATGCGCGCATTTTGATTGTGGATGACCAGAAGCTGCATACTTTGTTTTTAAAAGAAATTTTGCAGCAGCAAGGGTATAAAAATGTTTTATGTTTGACGGACCCGCTTAAAACAGTCGTCACTTCCAAAGAGTTTAAACCTGATTTGGTGATTTTAGATTTATTGATGCCGCAGCTTGACGGTTTTCAGGTGATGGAACAGTTGCATGGTTTTCGACTAGAGCATTATTTACCGATTCTTGCCATTTCCGCAGAAAAAAGCTCCAACATCCGTTTGCGTGCCCTGCAGTCGGGCGCGACAGATTTTTTAAACAAGCCGTTTGAAAGTATTGAAATCATCGTCAAGATCCGCAACATGATCGAACTGCGCATTTTGCATAATCAAATCGCCAGTCAAAATAAATTGCTTGAATTCAAAGTTAATGAACGGACCAAAGAACTGCGTTTTACGCAATATGATATTATTCGCCGGCTGGCGCAAGCGGCTGAGTTTCGTGATTGGGATACGGGAATACATATTGTTCGTATGAGCCAGTATGCGACACGGCTTGGGGATGCGTTAGGCTTAAGTGAGAGTGAGTGCGACCTTTTGCATCACGCCAGTCCTTTGCATGATGTCGGCAAAATCGGTATTCCCGACAGTATTTTGTTAAAACCCGGAAAACTCACCGCCGAAGAATTTGAAATCATGAAAACCCATACAACGATTGGCGCAAAGATTTTGGCCGGTTCCGATTCGCCGGTTATGAAACTTGCGGAAGTGATTGCGCTTACCCATCACGAACGTTGGGACGGCAAAGGGTATCCGTATGGAATCAAAACCGATGAAATCCCTTTTGTCGGGCAGATCTGCAGTGTGTGCGATGTTTTTGACGCGTTGACATCAGAGCGACTGTATAAAAAAGCATGGAGCTTTGAAGATGCGGTTGCGGAAATCAAACGCATGAAAAACCTGAACTTTAATCCGCAAATTGTTGATCGGTTCATGGAAATTTTGCCGGACCTCAAAAGTATTTATGAAAAATATACTGCTTTTTCTTGAATTTACATTTGGGTATATAACTCAGGGGAGAGAATTTTATTGTGTTCGTGCTTTTCTATCGGAAAAAAGAATGTTATATTATCAGCACTGTAAATAATGAAAGTGTTCTTTTGCGATGACAAACCCTGAATCAAAAGTTTTTTCCGCACAATTGCCTGTCCTTGACTTATCTGAAGGGACAGAAATGCTCACTGATTTTTCGCGCGAAGCGCAACGGCATTTGATTTCGGCCCGCAACTCGCTGCTTGTTCTTGACTCTGTTGTGACAGATAAAGAATCCATCGAAAATGTTTTTAAAACATTCCACACGATTAAAGGCCTGGCGGATTTTTTGAAGTTGCACGATATTTTCTGGCTGACCGGCAAGGTTGAAATGTTGCTCGACTTAATCCGTAAAGAAGTTTTAACGTGTGAACCTCAAATCGTCCATTTGCTCGGCGATGCTGTAAGAACTTTACAAAAGCTTCTTGAACTTCTTGATGAACAGATTGCCAACGACGGTAAGCTGCGAAGCCCTTACCAGGATGTCGGTCCGTTTATTAAACTGATTCAAGGCATGCTCGATACAAAGGAAGCAGCGACACCCGTCGCGCGTCCTGCCGTTCGCATGTTGCCAAAAATCAATTTTGAACCCAACATGACGATTTTTCAAAAGATTGACGATCTTTCGAAAGTCGCCACGGATAATGTCAATATTGAAAAGCCGCTTTTAAAAGAACTTTTGAATGAATTCCAGGAAGTGACCCGCGAGTTAAAAGATGCGCAGGGAAAACTCCACGAACGCCAGCGCGAACTGATTAAGGAACGCGAGCTGGCCATCAAACTGACCCAGCAGGCCCAAACCGAAGCGCGTAACAAAAGTGAATATTTGGCGAATATGTCTCACGAGATCAGGACCCTGATCAATGCGGTTTTGGGATTTGCATCGCTTTTGCGCGAGAGCCCGCTTTCAGACAAACAGCGTGACCATTTGCAGACGATTACGGTCAGCGGAAAGATGCTTTTGGAAATCGTTAACGATATACTTGATTTTTCAAAAGTTGAAGCCGGAAAATTAAAATTAGAAAATATCGAGTTTAATCTGGAACATATTTCCGAAGAAGTTTTTAAAATTTTACGCAGCCGTATAACCAACAAGCCGATTAATTTATATTTGGTGATCAGCGAGGATACGCCGCTGATTCTTTTGGGCGACCCGACGAGGACAAAGCAAATTTTTATGAATTTGTTGGACAATGCCATTAAATTTACGGAAACCGGCGAGCTGGGAATGAGCATTTCGCGCGCTAATGATCTGTTGCAGCGCGAGGGGTCAGTTTGGATCAGGTTTGTTGTCAGGGATACCGGGATTGGAATTCCGGCTAACCGGATTCATACACTGTTTCAGTCATTTTCGCAGGCCAGCGATTCAACGGCGAGGGTTTACGGAGGAACAGGTTTGGGATTAGCTTTGTGCAAAACTTTTGTAGAAAAAATGGGCGGGCACATTGATGTTGAGTCGATTCTCGGCAAAGGAACGACGTTTACCTTTTTGATTCCTTTTGAAGTAGCTACGCACAGCAAAACATTTGAAAAGTCTTTTTCCAGTGTTGTCACTGACCAGTTGTACGTTATGCTTGTGACAGCGCACGATAAAACCGCTGAAACCTTTGCAACAAGCGCCAAAACTTTAAACGTCAAGACTGTGTTAACAGCGAAAACTGCCAAACAGGCAACCGAAGATTTACTTAAGTTAGAGTCGGAAGCAAAGCCTTTGCCAAATTTGATTTTTATCGATACGATGCTACCCGGCAAGGAAGCATTTATGCTCGCCTACAAAATCCGCCAGCAACAGCGTTACAATAAAATTTATCTTGTTGCTTTAGCCAGTGACGGGCGTATTGAAGTCAGCGATGATTATCAGCAGGCTGGGTTTACTTCGTCGATGATGAAACCTATCATTCGTCAGGAATTAGAACAGACAATTTCACGTGTTATGGCGCAAAAACCGACGGACCATCGTGTGATAGCGCCCATTGTTTTGCAAAAAATCTCCTGTGCCGGCGTCCATATCCTTGTTGTCGAGGATAGTCTGCCGAATCGTGAGCTTTTAAAGATCCATTTGGAAACACTGCAGTGCGTCGCTGATTTTGCGAACAACGGAAAAGAAGCCATCGAATTTTTAAAAGCAAACAAATATGATATCTGCCTGATGGACTTGCAGATGCCCGTTATGGGCGGAATTGAAACATCAAAATTTATTCGAAATGAATTAAAAAATCCTGTTCCGATTGTTGCTTTGACCGC
>CAZWOH010000152.1:0-4545 GCA_964635405.1 uncultured Planctomycetales bacterium
GCTTTGAGCGCTGGTTGGGCTAATGGCTGCATCTTTACAAACCACTGCCAAGACAAATAGGGTTCTACGACCGTACTGCATCGATAGCAATGGCCGACCGCGTGGGTGTGCGGCTCCACTTTGTCGAGAAGTTTTAAATTTTTAAGCGTTTCAATAATTGCTTCACGGGCTTCAAAACGGTCCATACCGGTAAATTCGCCGGCGTTGGTGTTGAGTTTTGCGTCTGGTTCCAAAATGTTGATGAAATCCAACTTGTGGCGCGTTCCCATCGTAAAGTCATTGGGGTCATGCGCCGGGGTCACTTTGACAGCCCCGCTGCCAAAGCTGATATCCACCAGCTCATCGGCGATAATTTTGATTTCGCGGTTGACGATTGGCAGAACAAGAATTTTACCAATCAGATTTTTGTAGCGCTCATCCGATGGATTAACGGCCACAGCCGTGTCCCCCAACATCGTTTCAGGTCGTGTAGTGGCGACGATGATATGTTGGTCTGGAAAATCTTTTAAGGGATATTTGATGTGATAAAGAGCGCCTTGTTTTTCGCGGTGCTCCGCTTCTTCGTCGGACAAGGCCGTTTGACATCGCGGGCACCAGTTGATAATTCGTTTGCCTCTGTAAATTAAATCTTTTTCGTAAAGCCGGATAAAAACTTCTTTGACCGCTTGGCTATACCCTTCGTCCATCGTAAAACGCAAGCGCTGCCAATCACACGAGCTGCCTAGTTTTTTTAATTGATTGATGATCGTGCCGCCGTATTGCTCTTTCCATTGCCAGAGACGATTGAGCATCTCTTCTCGGCCGATATCGTGGCGCGTTTTTCCTTCTTTAGCGAGCTGTTTTTCGACGACGTTTTGTGTGGCAATCCCAGCGTGGTCGGTGCCGACCATCCAGCAGGTTTCAAAACCATTCATTCGTTTATAACGTGCCATGATGTCTTGCAAAGTATTATTTAGGCCATGGCCCATGTGCAAAATGCCGGTGACATTCGGCGGTGGAATGACGATCGTGTACGGTTCTTTGTCGGGGTTTGGTTGTGCGTGGAAAGTTTTGTTATCTTCCCAATACTTGCACCATTTGGCCTCGACAGCGGCAAAATCAAAACGTGGGGAGAGTTCAGACATAAGGATTTATTTTTTATCTTTTAACAATTTATATTCAATCGAGTCGGTGAGCGCTTCCCAAGAGGCTTCGATGATGTTTTCATGCACGCCCATCGTCGTCCACGAATCGCTCTCATCTTGGGACTCGATTAAGACCCGCACGCGTGCCGCTGTGCCTTCTTTGGAATCCAAAACGCGCACCTTATAATCCGTCAGATGCATTTGGACTAAGGTCGGATAAAACTTAGACAGCGCCTGGCGTGCGGCTTTGTCCAAGGCGTCGACCGGCCCGTCACCTGTGGCGGCGCAAAATTCTTCGTGGCCCTTAACATTTAAACGCACCGAGCCTTCGGCAAACGTGCGGCCGTCAAAACGTTTTTCGGTTGTGACTTTAAAACTTTCGAGCGTAAAAAACGGCGTGTATTTATTGAGCGCGCGTTTCATAAATAATTCAAACGACGCATCGGCCGCTTCAAATTGGTAACCGGCGTGTTCCATCTCTTGGAGTTTCTTTAAAAGTTCCTGTGACTGCGGAGACTTTTTGTCGAGATCGATATTCATCTTTTTGGCGCGCAAAATAATCGGCATTTTGCCCGCTAATTCTGAGGTGACAAAACGCCGGTGATTACCGACGATAGCCGGATCAATATGCTCATAGGCCAGAGGGTTTTTGAGCATCGCGTCAATATGCACTCCCCCTTTGTGCGCAAACGCCGAGTGCCCGACAAAAGCGTGATTGTCGGCGAGTTTGACATTACTGATTTCGCTGATGAAATACGAGGTTTCGGTCAGCAGTTTGATTTTAGCGTCGGCAAGCGATTTACGGTTTAATTTGGTATGCAAAATTCCGACGACGGTTCCCAAGTCGGCGTTGCCGCAGCGCTCGCCTAAACCGTTAAAAGTCCCCTGCACTTGCACAGCACCCATTTCAATGGCGGCCAGCGAATTAGCTACAGCCAGATCAAGGTCATTGTGCGTGTGAATGCCTAAGGGCGCTTTGATTTTCTTTTTAACTTCGGCGACGATTTTGCCAACCTCCTGCGGCAGTGTCCCGCCGTTGGTATCACAGAGGATGATGCAATCCGCTTTTGCTTTTTGCGCGGCTAAAATCGTTTTAAGCGCATACTGCGGATTGCGCTTGTATCCGTCAAAAAAATGTTCCGCGTCGTAGAAGACTTCCTTTTTCTTTTTCTTTAAAAAGTCCACAGACTCAAAAATCATTTTAAGATTTTCGTCTAAAGTCGTCTTGATAATATCGGTGACATGCAAATCCCAACTTTTGCCGAAGATCGTTACCGTCGGGGTTTCGGACTTGATAAGCTCCTGCAGGTTAGCATCGTCTTCGGGTTTGACGTTTGCCCGTCGGGTTGAACCAAAGGCCGCAATTTTAGCGTGCTTAAGTTTTTTTTCTTTGACAGCAAGAAAATAATCGCGGTCTTTCGGGTTGGATCCCGGCCAGCCGCCTTCGATATAATGGACACCTAAGCTATCGAGCTTTTCGGTGATCTTGAGTTTGTCATTGACCGTAAACGATATCCCCTCGGTTTGGGAGCCGTCGCGAAGGGTTGTGTCGTAAATGGTGATGGGCTTTGCCATAAAAAATTATCCTTCCAAGCCAAACGCTTTATGCAGGGCTTTGACTGCTTTTTCCGCCTGCGTTTGTTCGATGATACACGAGACGCTGATGTCGGATGTGGTGATCATTTCGATATTGACTTCGTTTTCGGCCAAGGTCTGAAACATTTTTGCCGCCACCCCGCGATGCGAACGCATGCCCGAACCGACGATGGAAATGCGGGCGATGTTTTTGTCGTGCAAAACTTCACCGGCTTTTAATTTTTCGGCGATAGTCGTCGTGGCTTTGAGCGCTTTGGCTAAATCAGTTTTAAGCACAGTAAAGGAAATATCCGTTTGGCGCGTATGTCCGACGTTTTGGACGATCGTGTCAACCATGACCCCGGCGTTAGAAATTTGTGTAAAAATTTCGGCCGCGACTCCCGGTTTGTCCTGAACCCCGCAAATGGTGATCTTGGCTTCCGCCTTGTTGCAGGTAATGCCGCTGACGGCCAAGTCTTCGAGTTTTTGAGTGTTCTTGATAATCATAGTCCCTTCCTCCTTAGAGAAGCTTGAACGAACATGTAGTGGAATATTAAATCGCCGGGCAACTTCAATCGAACGCGGCTGCATGACCTGTGCGCCCAATGAAGCCATCTCGAGCATTTCATCGAATGTGATTTCTTTGATCTTCTGTGCGGCTGGCACAATCCGCGGGTCGGTCGTATAAATTCCCTCGACATCGGTAAAAATTTCACAGACCTTCGCTTCAATAGCGATGGCCAGAGCAACAGCCGTAAGATCAGATCCGCCGCGCCCTAAGGTTGTGATTTCATTATCTTTTGTTATGCCTTGAAAACCGGCGACGATGACAATTTTGTTGGCGCGAAGCGCTTTACGGATCGCCTTGGCGCTGATTTTTTGTATCTTCGCTTTTGTGTGCGTGTCATCGGTCAAAATCCCGACTTGGCCTCCGGTAAAAGAAACAGCGTCGTGTCCAAGCTCTTTGACAGCCATGGCCACAAGCGCGCAGGAAATTTGCTCGCCGGTTGCCATGAGCATATCCATTTCGCGCTCGGGGGGGTGCTCAGAGATTTTTGCGGCAAGGTCCACCAAATCATCGGTTGTGTCCCCTAAAGCGGAAACAACAACGACAACGTTGTTGCGCTTTGTTTTCGTCTCGACAATTCTTGCGGCGACGGCTTTGATACGTTCGACATTGGCGACGGAAGACCCGCCAAATTTTTGTACAATAATCGGTTTGGCCATTTCTTAGCTTTTCTCCTCTCGTGCTTTAAACATTTTTTCGCATGAAATATTCCATAAACTCTTCGCCATTTTTAAATTTAAGTCCTCTCTCTTTGCAGGAGGATTCGGTATAATTTGTGGAATCGTCGGGGATGATTCCTTTGCCAAACATCACAAACCCGACCGGTTCGCGTGTGTGAGTGCGCAGTTTGACCGGTGTCGGATGATCCGGTAAAACGACCATGCGCATATCCGTGACCCCCTGGAAATGATTAAGGATCGGCCCCACAATTTCGCGGTCGATATGCTCAATGCAATGGATTTTGGCTTTATAGTCGCCGTTGTGTCCGGCTTCGTCGGGGCCTTCGATATGAACAAACACAAAATCTTTTGTTTTTAACGAGTCGATCGCGGCCTGTGCTTTGCCCGCGTAGTTGGTGTCATAGTAGCCGTTTGCGCCGGGAACTTTGATCACTTCCAAACCTGCCAGCCGGCCGATGCCATTGATCAAATCCACGGCGGAAATAATCGAACCTTCAACGTTAAATTTTTCTTTAAACGACGGCAAATGCGGTTTTGTTCCCTGTCCCCAAAGCCAAATGTGGCTGCCGGGATTTTCTTTAAGGTCCACGCGGACTTT
>CAZWOH010000153.1:0-4522 GCA_964635405.1 uncultured Planctomycetales bacterium
ACGCTGGCCGCATTTTTTGTTGTGATTATCGTTTCAAAATTTGAAAGCACCGATCAAATTGCCGATTATTCGGGGCTCTCGAAACGTTCAGGGATTTTAGCCGCGACACTTTTGCTGGCCTTAACGTCGTTGGCTGGCATGCCGCCTTTGGCAGGATTCTTTGGAAAATTCTTGCTGCTTTTAGCAACCGTTAAAAACGCCATGTTTTGGCTTGCTCTTATTGCAGCAGCGAATATCGTTATTTCTCTTTATTATTATCTTTTGGTCATCAAAAAAATCTACGTTGACGCACCGCAAACCAAAACCTCAATTTCCGTTTCCTTACCCGTACGTATTCTGCTTATTGCCCTTATGATCGGCATCGTTGGAATCGGAATAGTGCAGGGACCATTTCTTAATCTGGCAATAAAAGCAATTCAAAAAATGTATCTGCTTAACCTCTAAATCTTTTGTCCAAAATTTTGCGTACAACTGAAAAATAAATTTGCCTTTTGAGGGCTTTGACTGTATATTTTAGTTGTGTACCTTATCTGTATTTTTCGTGTGTTTTAATTTTCCTTTGACAAAACTTATTTTTTTTATTTTTCCTAAAGAGGAAAAACTCTATGCAGGTTCTCTTTAATCGAGAAACTTTAATGTTTTTTAGAAAAATAGTCAGCGCTTTTATTGTGCTGACATTTTTAACTTCGCTGATCGTCTCGCCAGCTGGCGCGCAGGTGTTGCCGATTATAAACGCATCGCAAAGCGCGACGAATGCGTTTGCGCCGCCGGTTTTGCTCGGCCTTAAAATCCATCCCGAAAACCCGCTTTTGTTTGACTTTATCGTCGATCAGGGACAAAGCAAACTTTCAACGGAAGAACTTAAAAGCGAAACCACCAAGCTGGTTAAATATTTTCTCGCGGCATTGACGATTCCGGACAAAGAAGTGTGGGTCAATCTTTCACCGACTGAAAAAGACCGTATCATTCCAGATGTTTTGGGCCAGACGACGATGGGAAAGACCATGCTCGAGCAGGATTATATTTTAAAGCAATTGGCCTCATCGCTGACCAATCCTGAGACAGATTTGGGGAAGAAGTATTGGGCCAGCGTAGGGAACGGTCGCGACCGTTCCCTACAAAATAAAGTCTGGATCATGCCTCAGAAGGCCGAAGTGTTAGAAAGTAACGGCATTGTTTTAGTAGGCGAAAAGCGATTGAAGGTGATGTTGGCGGAAGAATATGAGTCGAATGCCAATCAACAAAAACTTTCCCCTCCCCTTGTGGGAGGGGTTAGGAGAGGGGGCGATAGCGACGGCGCCATTTCCCCCCTCCCTAGCCCTCCCCACGGTGGAGGAGGGAACAAAGAAGCACAAACGACATCTTCACAAATCTTCCGCGCCACCATCCTTCCCACCATCGAAAAAGCCGTCAACGAAGGCAAAGATTTTGCCGACGTGCGCCAGATTTATAATTCGGTCATTCTCGCCGCATGGTACAAAAAAGCCCTGAAAGAAAGTTTGCTCGGCAAGATTTATGCCGACAAAGGCAAAGTCGCAGGGGTTGAAACCGACGACAAGCAGATGAAGCAGAGGATTTATGAGCAATATTTAGCCGCCTTCAAAAAAGGCGCGTACAACTTGATTAAAGAAGAAACCGACGACAACGGCGAGCTTATTCCGAGGAAATATTTTAGCGGTGGCGAAGCATTGGATGCAAGTAGTGTGATAGAGGTGCAAGATGGGTCAAAGGCTGAAGTAAAAATTGAAGGCGTCT
The DNA here is from genome assembly GCA_964635405.1 of uncultured Planctomycetales bacterium. Classification (GTDB taxonomy): domain Bacteria; phylum Omnitrophota; class Gorgyraeia; order Zapsychrales; family JANLHA01; genus JADLGJ01. The sequence continues at coordinate 1,756 of CAZWOH010000153.1, forward strand.
TAAGTGGTAGTTCACAGATTATTATCGCAGGGACACAGTTGGCTACGCAAAACAATGAGTTGAGGAAACTTTCCGCCGCCGCTTCAAGCGCAGTGGACAAAAGATCAAGTATGTCTAGAAGGAGCACATTAAATAAAAAAATCGATTGGTACAAATGGAACATCTATTTATTAGCATTATCGGCGAGGGAATCAGTGAAGTTTACGTCCTACCAACGCGCCTCCTTTCCGCAAAAGACTAAATTTACTATCTCAGGTTCTCTGGAGGCAGCTTTCGCAAACGAAAGTGAAGGAACAATAGCTTGGACTCAAGATGAGATTGAATTAATGAACGAGTTGTACAGACTGGATCCTTCGATAGATAATGACAAACTTGAAAAATTGATATTGAACAATATAGATGCCCATCCAAGAGTAATTGCAGGGTTCATAATAACCACTGGCAAAAACGTCGCAAAATATAACTCTGCTCTTCGTAATCTTGCTAATTACGTATTCTCTGAATTAAGCAAAGACCGAAGAACTTCATTTTTAGTGAATTATCTTCATCTTTCGGGACAAAATGATTCTGACTTTCAAAAATTTTTTGATCAACTCGAAGATCCTGTGGTGATGAGGAAGTTACTCAATGAATTAATGCGTCTAATCCACGAGGACATTGATGATGCTGCTAAAAAAGAAAGGCAACTGGTTCTCCAGCTAACAAAAGCGCAAAAAAGATCTATTGCTGATGAGATTAACAGGCATAGTATTAGATATTGTACGGGCGGGGGCTGCAATTATATAAATCATTTCCTTGGTAATTTCAAAGAATCGATTGCGGATGCTCTTGATTCTCATTTTCAAGTTGCCGTAAACATATCGGATGGAGAACTGAAGATAACGGTTCCGGCGAAGAGTCCAGAAGAATTTTCTGTGTATATTTTATCTTTTCCAGATATTGAGTTTCATCCGCACAACGGAATGGCGATTGTTCCAGAAGATTTTCGTTTTAGATTAAGTGTATTCCCTGGGGAAGGTAAGCAGGTCGATGAAAGTCTTATTAGTGCTTTGGAGAGTAATCTCATTGAGTTTATTAGAGGGATAGACGGGATTGATGAAAATGTTTTGAATAAAGAGACGAGTTTCTCGACACCCGACTCGGCAGCGCAAGTCTCATCAGCCGCCCCTGCCTCAAGCCCATTAGATGACAAGGTCAAGCAAATTCTAAACGTCCTCGCGCAGGAAGCATTACGAAAATTAGGAGAACCTAAGGGCATTTCGTCTTTCTCGGAAGAATTTATTCGTTTTGTGGCTGGTTTCATTGGATATGATTATGCGATCGGATATTCTTGGTATGTCGAAGAAACGTTTGCCAGCGGGGAAAAGGGTTTTAGATTCGATTCTGGGGCACCAGCCCCATCAGTAGAACACACTCTGCTTAATCTCGATTTATTAGAAGACATTGGTATTCATAGAGCCAAACTTAATAGTGAGGGTCATACGGTCCTTCCAGTTGCAAGTGAATTTGTTGAAGCTATTGAATCTGCTAGCAATAAATTTGCTGCATCTTTTAATGATTCAGAGAAAAAGAAAATCAAAGAGGCGTATGTTAAGCGCATCCGGCAAATGATCTATGAGCAGACTGCGAGTAGAGCTGTTCAAAGGATTCTTGCCGCCCAAGATCCTATCCTTGAGACAGATTATCGGAATTTTGTTATGGATTTTGCGAGATGGATTTCACCAGACGGCCGGCGGGTTCTTGATGCTGATGTTGAAAAAATCAAACTTAAAATTGCAGACATTGAAAAAATTGATCAACAGCTCGGAATAATTTTAAGACAAGCGCTTAAAAACTTGGAAGTAATTTCGCAAATTGATTCTATCGATAATAAGCAACAGCTTTCTGTTTCTTATCTTCACTTTCTACGTCAAATCATTATTATCCTCGTGAATTTGCAGGACGCTGCCGACCAGCAAACTGACTTATCTGAGAATATGGCGATCTACCCTTTGGGTCGTCCTTTAAATTTTTTCCAAACTCCTGAAATATTTGATTATCCTCTGAATAATAATCACTCTTTACAATCTTCAACCACACGGTTTAAAGCTAGGCCTGTGAGCCTTCCAGATCCTCAGGAAAATGCTGAAAAATATTTAAATGGTCTATCTGTGGGTAAAGTTGTCAACATTGATGCTTTTAGTAAAGAATATAAATTAAATTTGAAAACAGCAGAAGAGATTTTATTCAACAAAGACTTTAGACTTTTGCAAGAAGACGGCCGTGAATGGATTAAGCGGCTTATTGCTTCTAGCGGGATTGGCAAACAAAATGATTTTATCAAAGGCGGGATTGACTTTGATCCGACGAACATGAATTTGCAAATCAAGCGCGACGGACGTGGCGTGCCGCTGCCTTTGCCGCAGCAAAATTTGGAACAGATCAATATCCAAGGTTTGTTTCCGGTCATCATCAATATCATGCCGATCAATGCAGAGACCTTGCCAATCTTCCTTGGGCAAGCGCCCAAAGAGCCAGCCCGTGAGCCGGAATTAGCTGCGAGTACCGCAAGTTAAGAAAATCCCCCAAACCCCCTTTATAGACTGGGTCAGATGGCGAGAAATTTAATGATATTTGTCGACGATGGATTACAGTTTGTCGTCGAGAACATAAAATTCTTAAATCATGCGCCATTTAAGCCCTGGATCCCTGCTTTCGCAGGGATGACACTATCTCTTTTGTCATTCCCGCGAAAGCGGGAATCCACTTTTCAAATTGCCCCTTCATC
>CAZWOH010000154.1:0-4511 GCA_964635405.1 uncultured Planctomycetales bacterium
ACTCAAATCATCCTCGACCTCAACCCCGGTCAAAGCCAAAAAAAGCCCCGCTTTTTTCATCAAAGGCAAAATATCCTGCTGGAGTATCCATTGATCGGCGCGGCCTAAACACACCCAATCGATTTTGTTCCCACGACGGAGTTTTTCTTCACAAAATTCAACCATCGCCTGCGTGTCGGTGTTAAACGCATCGTCCTGAAAAACGACCGTCGTAATCCCATACGTTTTTTCTAAAAGATCTAACTCATCGACGATACGTTTGCCCTTAAGCCCTCGCCACGACGTAAAATCCTTCGTCGCTGTGCGCGGATCATACAAAGCCCATTCGTAACAGAAATGGCATTTGCCCGGACAGCCACGGGAGGTCATAAGTTCGGCAAACGGTTTCCAATAGGTATGTCCCACGTATTTGTCCATCGGGAAAAGATCATACGCCGGCATCGGTAAAGTATTAAGGTCCGGGATAAGGTCGCGATGCGGCCCGACGACAATCGTGCCGTCTGTGCTTCGCGAAACAAGTCCTGGAATTTCGCGTTCATTTTTCTTTTTATCCTTATAATTGTTGAGCAAATCTTCCAGCGTCAGTTCCGCTTCGCCGATCATGATGTAGTCGATCCACGGATTTAAACGCATTTGCCTGTCATAATCTCCCGAATACCACAGCCCGCCGGCTGCCGTTTTGATCGACGGGTCGTATTTTTTGATCATCTGCAGCGCATCGTTAAAAAATCCGATAACCGCCGCCCCGCATGTCGAGTGCAAAAGTTCGCCGACAAAAACCAAACCGGGCTTGATTTTGGCGACTTCTTTAATCATGTCCTCCCATGTCATATCCAGCGCCCGGCAGTCAAGAGCGGCAACGTCAGCAACCTTTTTTTCACGCAAATAGGCCGCCAGCTGCGCGTGCATCTGATTAGCAGCTTTATGGTTTCCGTGGCTGTCCCACGCTTTTAAAGGTGGCGTCAAAAATAAAACTTTCATGAATTTTTCTCCTTTGAGATGATGTTTATCGATACTTAAACTTTTTTAACAGCGCTATAAATTTTGTCATTAAAAATACGCAGACTGCCCCAAAACTTTGCAGTCAGAACCATGACGAGACAAGCGGCCGCCCGCCGGGAGTCTCGTCGATACAAATGTGTTTGCTCTGGGTGTATTCTAAAAGTCCTTCAAGCCCAAGTTCACGGCCAAACCCACTTTGCTTGTAACCTCCGAACGACGCCGCATCATAAAAACCGCCGTAAGTATTGATCCAAACCGTTCCGCATTGCAATTTTTTTGCGACACGCTGTGCCTTGATTAAATCTTTTGTCCACACCGACGAGGCCAAGCCATAGGGCGAGTCATTGGCCAGGCGCAGGGCTTCTTCTTCGTCGCTAAATTTGATAACCACGAGAACCGGCCCAAAAATTTCTTCGCGGGCAACCGCCATTTGATTGTTGACATTGCCCAAAATTGTCGGTTCCAAGTAAAATCCGCCTTTCAATTCCTCACTCGACGGAATTTTTCCACCGCACAAAACCGTCGCCCCTTCTTTAATCCCGTTTTCAATAGCCGCCAAAACTTTATCGCGATGAGCCAAGCTGATTAACGGGCCAAAGTCTGTCTCATAACTCTGCGATGGACCAAGCTTTAAATTTTTTGTTTTTTTAACGAGCTGTTCCAAAAAAGCGTCGGCTATTTTTTCATCTAAAAGCAGCCGCGACCCTGCGGTACACATTTGTCCCTGATTCATAAAAATGGCCGACATTGCCCCTCCAAGCGCCGCTTCCAAATCGCAATCGTTAAAAACGATCGTCGGCGACTTGCCGCCTAACTCAAGTGAAACTTTTTTGGCGCTCTGGCTGCAAAGCTGCATGACATGCTTTCCTGTTTCTGTCCCGCCGGTAAAACTGATCATGCCCACATTTTTATTCACAATAAGCTCCTGGGCGGCGGCATGATCGCTGGTCGTCACAATATTTAAAACACCTTTGGGTAAATCTGCCTGTGCAATAATTTCGGCCAACTTTAAAATTGAAACGCTCGCCAAGGATGAAGGTTTTAGGACAACCGTGTTGCCGGCTAAAAGCGCTGGTGCAATTTTCCACGCGGTCATGATCAGCGGATAATTCCACGGGATAATGCAACCGACGACACCTAAAGGTTCGCGGACGGTTATGCTTTTGACCGGCGCACTAACCGGATTATCGTGACCGGCTAAAAGACCAGCCGCGCTGCTAAAATATTCAAAAGTCTCCGCACACGTCGGGACATCAATAAACGTCGCTTGTTTAAGCGTCTTGCCGGTTGAACACATTTCAAGCTCGGCTAAAATTTTGGCATTTTCACGGATGAGTTCTGCGATGCGAGCCAAATATTTTGCCCGGGACTCGGGGTTTGATCCCGCCCACTGCCCATCATCGAAAGCCCTGCGCGCAGATACGACGGAATCTTTCATGTCATCGATACTCGCATCCGCGACTTTGGCAAACACTTCTCCCGTCGAAGGGTTAATGCAGTCAAAGAACTTCCCATCACGGTTACTCACAAATTGACCGTTTAAATAAAGTTGATACTTTTGTTTTTCTATATTTATTTCAATCATTTTTTTCCAACCACCAGCATCCAGCGACCAACCACTAACCACTAACTACTAACCCCTAACCCCTAGCCCCTTACTCCACCGGCACCTGAGCCCAGAGTTCAAAAATACGGCTGCAGGGCGCGTACCATTTTGAAATTTTTGCAAAGTCGCCGCGCAAATGCATTTTTTTCTGTGTCGTGGCCACAAACGGGTCCAGCGTACGATTAAAAACCGCGCGCCAGACACTCTCCGAGGCTGAAATCAGAAACTCGGCTTCTTGATCCTGATCAACGTCGATGATGCGGCCATCCTCAAAATGGAAACAATACAGTTCCCCGGTTTCATTGAGCTTAACAGCCAATGTCATTGTCATATGGGTCTTAGAACCTAAATCTTTCATGTGCACGTCACTGTTGACTAACCGGACAATTTCATTAATCTGTTCAGCCGAAAACAATTTAAATGCTTTAGGTGCGGCCGTCGGTGTCGTCGCAAGCGCTTTAGGGTCCAGCTCTTGTTGCGAAAAAGACGCTTGCGCATTTTTAATCTTAGCCGGTGTTTTGGCAGATGCTCCGTTTTGATACAGGCGGCTGATCGCGTCAATCTTGACCGCATCTTCCAAGCACTGGATAAGCAAAAAGCAATCAAAAAGATCTTTGCCCATGGCTACAACACCGTGATTTTTAAGCACCACAATGCTGTTGGTTTTCAGCGCTTCGATAACCGGGCCCACGTCGGAAACCGCCGGGGTAAATTGCGGAACACAGACCACGTCTCCTAAATAAAATCTCGATTCAAAAATGCGGGGGTTGAGTGTGTCGTTTTCTAAAAAATACGCATTCGTGTACGTCGTATGCGTGTGCAAAATTGCGCTCACGTCGGGAAACTCTTTATAAATCGCGGTATGTAAAAGCCGTTCGCTCGACGCTTGGCCTTGCCCAATCACATTGCCTTCGAGATCAAGCGTGACAATGTCGTTTTCCTGCAAAAGGCCAAGACACGTCTTGGTCGCGGTTATCAAAAGGTTTTTTTCATCAATGCGGGCACTGATATTACCGTTTAAGCCGTGGACCAAATCCTTTTCCCAGAGCAAACGGCCGATCGCCTCGATATCGCGCTTCAAACCTGCGATGATTTCATTGTTCATCATTATTCCCCTTATTGTCTGACTTCGTATTTAGTTTTTCGGCTCAATTGTTTGGCGCCTCTATGGCGCAATTCGCCTAAAAACTAAATCCAAAGTCAGTCAGACTCTTCCTTAAAAGTATCGCCACTTAAATATTTTGCATCGACCCACTCGATAAGCGGAACAAACGCTTTGACTTTGCCGCTAACGATATTTTGTCCGTTAAATTTTTGCAAATCGCCCGGCTTGCCCAAAGGCTTGGATTTTTCGCCGGATGGAAAAACAAAAACAGAAACCTGATGTTTTTTTGCCAGCACCGCCAAAATCAGCGATCCGATCGGACAGACAGCGCCATTTTGGTCGCTCGCCTGACTGGCCAACCAAACCTGTGAAACAAAACCTTTCGAAAAAAGATAACCCGCCATATTGTCCGCCACAACCGTCGGCGTAAGGCCGATTTTTTGCAAATGCGCGCACGCATCTTTACTGGCTTTCAAGCTGGGCCGGCCTTCCAAGACAACAACGTGCTTAACGTTTTTCTTTAAACGATCAAAGAAATCCGCCCGAAAACTACCGTGAATAAGAACAACCTCTTTAAACTCCGCTGACATTAAGCGCAATCTCTTTTTTGACATATTCGTGGCTGACAACATCAAAGCCGGGATACAAACCCTTGACTTTCCCTGAAAACACTTTTTTTCCATTAAATTCCAACAGCTCTTTTTCATCACGGATTTCTACGGGGATATCCGCGCCGGACGCAATTTTATTCGACGGCTGGGTCAAAACAAAAAACGGGATTTTAAATTCTTGGGCCAA
>CAZWOH010000155.1:0-4472 GCA_964635405.1 uncultured Planctomycetales bacterium
CAACCCTTCGTTTAAACTTTTACAATAGGAGTTTGCATGAGTGAAAATGCCAAGCTGACCATTGAAGGAAAAACATATGAGTTTCCGACTGTTGTTGGGACCGAAAACGAAAAAGCGATCGACATTTCTAATTTACGAAAAAATACAGGCTATATTACCCTGGATAATGGTTATGGAAACACAGGTGCGTGCAAAAGTGCCATTACGTTTCTCGACGGAGAACAGGGGATACTACGCTATCGCGGCATTCCTATTGAGCAAATGGCCGAACTTTCCACATTTGTCGAAACAAGTTATCTTCTAATTTACGGCGAACTTCCTACCAAAGAACAATTGCAAAAGTTTTCTGAATCATTTACGCAAAACGCCCCGATTCATGAGGACATGAAAAAATTTTTTGAAGGGTATCCGCCGACCGGGCATCCGATGGGCATTCTTTCGGCGATGGTTGTGTCTTTAGGCGCCTATTATCCTGAGCTGACAAAACCGGAACCGACTTCTGAAGAAATTGATCTTGTCGCTGTCGAGCTTTTGGCCAAGGTGCGGACGATTTGCGCGCATGCCTACAAAAAGTCGATCGGCCGGCCGTTTATTGATCCGCGTGAAGATTTGCAATATATCCCTAATTTTTTGCACATGATGTTTTCGTCGCCGACGAAGGAATACAAGATCATTCCCGAAGTTGTCAGCGCGCTTCGCACGGTCCTTATTCTGCATGCTGACCATGAACAAAACTGCAGTACCTCGACAGTAAGAATGGTCGGCAGCTCACAGGCCAATCTTTTTGCGTCGGTGTCGGCGGGGATTTGCGCTTTGTGGGGGCCGTTGCACGGGGGAGCTAATCAGGAAGTTGTCGATATGCTCGAAGAAATTTATAAAGACGGCGGGGACATCCATAAATACATCAATAAAGCCAAAGATACCAAGGGGGCTTATCGTTTGATGGGTTTTGGCCATCGTGTTTACAAGAATTATGATCCGCGCGCTAAAATCATTAAAAAGCGGGCGCATGAACTTTTAGGAAAACTCGGCATACAGGACCCACTTTTGGATCTTGCCGTCCGACTGGAAGAGGCTGTCCTTAAGGACGATTATTTTAAAGAAAGAAAACTTTACCCGAATGTCGATTTTTATAGCGGAATTATTTATAAAGCCATTGGAATCCCGACAAAAATGTTCCCGGCGATGTTTGCCATCGGACGGATGCCCGGCTGGATCGCCAACTGGAAAGAAATGATCGAAAGCCCGGACACACGCATCGGACGGCCCCGGCAAATTTATACGGGACAAAAAACGCGTCCGTATATTCCGATTGATGATCGCAAATAACTGTTTTTAATGAAAGGGGTTTTAGAGTGATTCGTTTTCAACCTGCTGCAAAATTTGACCAATCGGCGACGATTGTTTTATTAGAAAAAGGACAGGTTTCAAAAAGAAACTTTAGCGCGATCACCCATACGGCCGTCTTGGACGCAATCAAATCGGTTGCAGATGCCGGACAATTTCATGGCCACGATAAAGAAATTTTTCCGCTTGTTTTAAATAAAAAGTTGATTCTGCTTGTTGGGACAGGGGAGGCGCAAAAAAGTAATTTGAGTGCCCTGCGCGCTAACGTTCGTCAAGCTGTTTTATCGTCCTATCTTAAAAAATCAAATCAGATAGAAATCGTGGTACACAATAAAGAAGACGATTACATTATCGCAGTCATCGAGGGTATTTTAATTGGTGCTTATTCGTGGGACAAATACCGCAATTTGACTGAAGAAACGCTCCGCCCCGTCGAGAAGAATTACATCATTGCCACATCCGCCAAACGCGAATATGAAGATGCGATTTTGACATGCCAGGGGGTTACTCTGACCCGTAATCTTATCAATGACAACGCGGATACGGTCGATTCCGATTTTTTGGAAACAACGATCCTTGCATTAATCCGCGGCAAAAAAAATATTTCGCTGGAAGTGTTAAACGCGAAAGAATTAAAAGCTAACGGACTTAATTTACACTTGGCGGTCAATCAGGGCAGTCCTAAGGAACCCAAGTTGATCATTGTCAAATATTCGGGTGCGGCCAAAAGCCGAGGATATACCGCCTTGGTCGGCAAAGGGATTACGTTTGATACGGGAGGTCTGAACCTAAAGCCGACGGGACATATGGAGACAATGCGTTCGGACATGAGTGGTGCGGCGGCTGTCATCGGAACGCTCAAAAATGTTTTGGCCCTTAATTTAAAAGCGAATATTATTTTTGCGGTTGCGATTGCCGAGAATTGTATCGGTTCCAGCGCCTTTAAGCCGGGGGATGTGTTTCGCGGATATAATGGAAAAACCGTCGAGATCCTTAACACGGACGCGGAAGGGCGCTTGGTTTTGGCGGATGCGCTGGCGTATGTTGAAAAGAACTACAAACCAAGCCGGTTTATTGATCTGGCAACCTTGACGGGTGCGTGCGTCATTGCCTTGGGCTATGATTATTCGGGGTTGGTTTCAAACGACGATGATTTTGCCCACGAAATCGCACAAATTTCTACACAAACCGATGACCGTGCGTGGCGCTTGCCGTCGTACTGTGAAATTAAAGAGTACGTTAAATCTGAAATTGCGGATTTGAAAAATGTCGGATTACCCAAAGGTGCGGGTGGGGCAATTACCGCTGCGGAGTTTTTACGTAATTTTGTTAATGACACGCCATGGGTGCATTTGGACATTGCCGGGACCGCTTTTGTCGACGGAAAAGGCCGCCAGTATTACGGCCATGGCGCAACCGGTGCGGGGGTAAGATTATTAACGGCATTTTTAAAACAGAATTTATAGTCATTGCGAGCCCCGAAGGGGCGCGGCAATCTCAAAACGGGATTGCTTCGTCGCTCTCGCTCCTCGCAATGACACAGTGCACTAGGAGTTTTTTATGTCACACAGAATTGAAACAGACAGTTTTGGCGAAATCAAAGTGCCATCGGATAAATATTGGGGCGCACAAACACAGCGATCGTTTAAGAATTTTGAAATTGGCAGTGAAAAAATGCCCGCGGAGCTTATTAAAGCGTTTGCGATTTTAAAAAAAGCTGCAGCTTTGGTTAATTGTGATTTGGGCCTTTTATCGTCAGAGAAAGCTAATCTTATTTCGACGGCTGCTGATGAAATTATCGACGGTAAACTTGCCGATCACTTTCCTCTGGTTGTTTGGCAAACCGGCAGCGGAACGCAATCAAACATGAATGTCAATGAAGTTATTTCTAATCGCGCCATCGAGTTGTCCGGCGGGGTGATGGGGTCCAAAAAACCGATACATCCTAATGATGATGTCAACAAGTCGCAGAGTTCGAATGACACTTTTCCGACGGCGATGCATATTGCGGCCGTTGAAGCGGTTTATAGCCAATTGCTTCCATCGGTTAAAGTTTTGCGGGATGCTCTGCAAATAAAATCCAGCGAATTTGCCGATATCGTCAAAATCGGCCGCACGCATTTGATGGATGCTGTTCCTTTGACCTTGGGGCAGGAATTTTCAGGGTATGTCCAGCAATTAACCTACGCGCTTGTGCGAATTGAAAACACATTGCCGCGCTTGCACGAATTAGCCCTAGGCGGCACAGCGGTTGGGACTGGAATCAATACGCATCCGCAGTTTGCCGAAAAATCAGCCCAAAAAATTGCTCAGTTGACGGGCCGCAAGTTTGTGAGCGCACCTAATAAATTTGAAGCTTTGGCGGCGCACGATACGCTCGTCGAGCTAAGCGGCGCTTTAAAAACTTTGGCGGTTGCGTTATTTAAAATTGCCAATGACATTCGTTGGTTAGGTTCCGGCCCGCGGGCTGGAATCGGAGAGCTGAGACTTCCCGAAAATGAGCCGGGCAGTTCGATTATGCCGGGCAAAGTCAACCCGACTCAATGTGAAGCGATGACGATGGTTTGTGTTCAAGTGATGGGAAATGATGCCGCAATCACATTTGCCGGGGCGAGTGGAAACTTTGAGCTCAATGTTTATAAGCCGGTTATCATTTATAATATTTTGCAATCAATCCGTTTGTTATCGGATGCGTGTGTTAGTTTTAAAGACCATTGTGTGGTTGGTATTCAAGCGGATGTGGACAGCATTAAAAATCATGTCAAAAATTCGCTGATGCTGGTCACCGCGCTTAATCCGCATATCGGGTATGACAAAGCCGCAAAGGTTGCGAAAAAGGCATATACAGAAAAATCGACTTTAAAGCAAGCGATTGTCGCACTAGGCTTTATGTCTGCTGAAGATTTTGATCGATTCGTAAAGCCCGAAGATATGATCAAGCCCGGATTGTAGGCAATTTTTGCTTCCAGTCGTTTCCCTTGACGAAAGTGCGATTAGCATATATGCTTTAAGCATCTGATTTTAATAAACTTACTTGCGAAAAACATTATGGTTAAACAAATCCTCGTAGATCGTCGTCAAGCTATTCGCGCTCAGCGGATTTTAAGCATTCAATATCGGGTCGT
>CAZWOH010000156.1:0-4445 GCA_964635405.1 uncultured Planctomycetales bacterium
GCCAAAATAACAGCCGCCGGAATTTTGTAAAGCTGGCAAATCGTCAAAAAGACACTGCTGACCATGTCCACCGCAATAGCACCCTGAGCCGTTGCTTTGCCGACATTTTCGCGCGTTTCGCGCAAAATCGCATCGGTCGACCAGCATTTTCCGACGTGAACCGTACTGCCGGCCTTGCGGGCAATCGTAACCAATTCGTCAGATAACTTTTTGTCCGAAACGGTTTTAAAATCTTTGTCGACATAATACGGAGTTACCCCCTCACCGCTAAAGGTGCTGTCAACGACAACCAAATCTCCAACTTTGATATCTTCACGCAACGCCCCACAGCTGCCTAAACGAATCATCACCTTAGCCTGCGCATTACAAAGAATCTCGGTCGTAATCCCGGTATCAGCCGCAAAACGTCCGCCATTGATCGCGGTGACCTTGGTCCCATTAAAATTTCCGGTAAACATGTTGTATTCCATAAACGAAAAATTTTTGACCGGATTTTCGAGCTTTTTAATAATAGCGTCGAGACGTTCCTTAGGACCGGGCACCAAAGCATAATCGCCCAAGTCCTGCGGCCGCAACTGGACCATCCCCATCAAATCTTTTCCGGTCATGTGAATTTCTTTGCGCATAGTTTGCATTACGTTTCCTTTCTCTTAACTTATTACACAAATATAATTTTGTTCTTTAAACCTTTACGACGTTTGAGGATTGTCGATTGATAAAATCCTTTTTAAGGCGAATAGCGCCATAGAGGCGCCAAACAATTGAGCCGTAAAAGGATTTTATCGATCGACTAGAGTTTGTATCTCCTGTTTTAACATTTCCTTGTCGATCTTACCCGTGCGATTTTTGGGCAGACTCGTACGGATTTCGATTGTCTGCGGAACTTTAAAATTAGCCAAATGTTCCCGGGCAAAATATCGCAGATCTTCTGCCGACACCGACGAACTTTCCTTAAGAACAACAAAAGCTTTAACCGCCTCCCCACGCATATTATCAAGAATGCCAATCACGGCCACGTCCAAAACCGCATCGTGTTTGTAAAAAACCGCTTCCACTTCCGGCGCATAAACAATTTGGCCGGCGACCTTAATCATTTCTTTCTTTCGTCCGACGATATAAAGATATCCTTCTTTATCCTTGCGGCCCAAATCCCCGGTGTAAAGCCAGCCGTTGCGTTTGACCTGTGACGTACTTTCAGAATCTTTATAGTATTCTTTCATCACGATCCAGCCGCGAATCACAATTTCGCCAATTTCACCGACGGCAACTTCATTATCATTCTCATCGAGAATTTTGATTTCCGACAAAGGCGACGGCTTACCGACGCTGGCAATATTGCGGCTGCCAAGAGGTGTCACCGTATTAGGCGGGCACGTTTCGGTCATACCCCAGCCGTTAAGAAGCTGCGCGTTGGGACAAAACTTATGAAACCTCTCCATAATCTCCGGCGAGCTTGGCGCGCCAAAAACGACGACCCAACGCAAGGACGACAAATCAAACTTTTCGATATGTTTAAGGGATAAAAGGGCTGTGTACATCGCCGGAACAATATGAAAACATGTCACCTTATGTTGGGCGACAAGCCGCAAAAATTCATACGGATTAAACCGATCCATGATGACCAGCGTAATGCCAAAGACCAAACAGTTTTGAATATAAATAAACCCGCCGATATGGCTAAAGGGAATCGCGGCAAGCTTAATGTCCCTGTCGCTTAAATCGACAAAATATTTCATCGCTTGCGGCGAGCCTTTAAGATGCTGATAGGTCAACAATATCCCTTTGGGATTTCCCGTCGTGCCCGAGGTATACATAATCAGCGCCGGGTCATCGTCGGCAATCTCGACATTCAAAGGTTTGTCCGTTGATTGGTCGAGTAAATCGGCAAACGGATTGTTTTGGCCTTCGGCACGGTTGAGAGTAACGACTGTGCCTAAACTTGCAACCGCATTTTGAATTTGTTCCAAATCAAGATCCGGGCGGGCGCAAACGATAAAAATCTTCACTTCGGCGTGGCTTAAGCAAGAGATAATTTCCTCGGTTTTGAGCATAAAGTCCAGCGGCACAACAACGCCGCCGCAGAGAAAACCGGCCAAATAAGAATAGACAAATTCCGGGCAATTCGGCAGACAAACGCCTAAACGATCGCCTTTCTTAAGCCCAAGTTTTTGCAAAGCATTGGCCAAACGAAAGACTTTTGCCGACAAATCGCCAAAGCTCACCGTTTCATCATGAAAAATGAGGGCCGGCTTTTTTGCGTAGCTCTTGGCTTGTCCCTCAAGAAGTGAATAAATATGCATACTTTATATATTATTTAAGGAAGACACCAACATACTAAAATTTTAGTACTTCGATTTTATTAGGGAATTGATGGTTGTCAAGAAATTATTATGGGGATACTGCACAAAAATTTTATATTTCTTAACCCCCTTTATTAAAGGGAATTTGTGGGATCTGAGCCTTACCGATAAACAGCGGCAGGTTGGTGGGAACAATTTGTAAAATGACAGGCGAAAAGCCGTCGATTTGGATATTTTGCAATTGCGTTGGGTCAAAGGGCATGTCTCCGCCAGAGGCGGATCCGCCTTTGGCGGAGAATTTGATCCCCTCACCTTCCGTCTGTAAATCCAAAGCCTTTGGGTTCATGTCGATACCGCCGAGGTCGTCTGGCTTTTTTATCTCACCCGTTGAAGCAACACCGCCTGGCGGAGTCAGTGCACTACTGCCTCGAGCAGTGTAAGGAATAACATAGTCGTCTTTAGAGTGAGGCCGTGCTGGTCTTAATGATTCCCAAACTCTTTTAATCTCATCGGAAGAGCTGTTTTCTAAAAATTCATCGACTTTTTCAGCTGAGACGCCAAAACTTATAAACTCATTTCTGGTCGGCTCCATAAACCGTCTCCAAGCTTCTCGGGGATCAGTTGGAAGAATTTTTAAGAGTTCAACATTCTGCTTCAATTTTCCAACGTCCTTCTCAAAAATGAATGACCAAAAATTAATTCTGTAAAAAAATTTACGCATCGCCTTATCGGCGCCTTCAAGGGCCTTTACCGCCTGAGCTAATAGCGTAAAAGTTCCTAGATCATAATGTGCTTTCAACAATTCCAGGCTTATACCATTGATCTCCTGCCAAGGGTTTTCTTCTTGAAAAATGGTGTATAAAATAAAATCTTTCAGATTTTTAATGGAACTCCTAGAATATTTTTCCTTTACCTCTTTATAAATCGGTTTACTAAGGGCAAATTGAAGCATATTCGTCCAATTATAATTTTCGTCATTGATACTCTTTAGTGACGGTGATAATTCTGCAATTAAAACAGCGATCTTCTTTGGCGTTATCTCAGACTCCGGTAATTCAATTATTGCTTGAAGTGATTTTCTAAGAGTATCTTGAAGCTCTTTGATTCTATCAATATGATAAATTCTTTGAGTCGTGACTGTCTGAGAATCAAGGTTTTCGGCATTCCCTAATGCCCGAATTTCAAACCATTCAACTTCAAAGTGTTCCATATAAAGAGCATCCTCTAATGAAAATCTAAGAATTGATTGATAATACTCGCGTCTTTCTTGAATGGGTTTATTTTCTAAAGCTAGTTTAGCAACGCCAATCATCGGATGATGATGCATCGTGAAGTTAGGTAACGCATGCAACTCTTCGGCTCTGGCTTTGACTTTGTCATAATAATGCTGTGTAACTCTTATTGATGTTCCTGTTACAACAAAATCCCAGTCAGTATTTAATACGATTTCGTTTTTTTGCAATAATTTCTTAGCTTCATCGGGATCGGATGGCAGTGATTGCTGTGTGAGAGATTGCAATTGTTTCAATAAGGAAGACCAATTTGAATTATCCAAAATAAAAGAACGCTCCTCATCATTAGATTCGAGAAATATATTTCCATCTTGTAAAGTTAGTTTTAAAGTTTCAGAATAAGCTAGGGCATCGTAAAATTTTGCCGTATGTTCAAAAGAAAAGAATTCTTCAACAATGTAGACTCTATCTTCGCGAGGCGGAATAAAATCAACCACGACGCTTGTTTGCCCCGTAGGATCGCCTGAAAAACGCTGAGTTAATCCAAAACCAAAGGTCTCTGCTACGTAATCTCGATTTGACGCAAATCTGTCAAGTTGTTCCATCTTTTCTAAGGCCTGTGGAGATGTATATAAAATTCTTCCATTTTGCTCAGTTCTTCGAGAGTTTTCGGGAATAATGTCGATGGGTTTAGCCATAGCTGGATCAACTAACGAGGAAGAAGATTGTTCCAATTCTGATTCACTTGGGCCGGATGGTTTTTCTGCCAAATCGATCGGTTGAACAGCCGCGGCAACGGTCATAAATTTGCCAATAACATTACTAGAGGCCAGCTGATTTAATTGGGCTGGCGAACCAGCAACCTCAAACACCGTTGAAGAGGAAACTTCTTTGCCTTCAAACCCACCTGCAA
>CAZWOH010000157.1:0-4379 GCA_964635405.1 uncultured Planctomycetales bacterium
CAAAGGGGAGGGGAAAAACAGGCCACAAACATATTGGGAAGGCTTTACCGGCTTTTGTATAAACGGCAACCTTCCCAATATGTCAAAACAATCTTTAGAACTTATTTCTTTTTGCCCGCATTAAAATTTGCGTTGAGAATTTCCAAGACCTGATTGGAAACATCCATTCCCTCGGTGCCATAAACCAACACGCGATCATTGAGAATAATATCGTACTTTTCTTTTTTCGCAAAATCGCTCGTCGTTTTTTCAATCTCAAGCAAGATTTCCCGGATTTTGTCATCGCGTTGTTTCTTAAGGTCCGTCTGCTGGGCTTGGTCGAAGTTGGCCAAATCATTGCGCATCGTATCTAAGTCCTTGGTCACTTTTTCTTTTTCGTCATCTTTCAAAAGCGCCATTTTGTTTTGCAATTCTTTGATTTTGTCGATCTTTTCATTGCGCGCTTTTTCGTAATCCTTAGTTTTTCCCTCGAGAACAGCGTCGTATTCTTTTGTTCTTTGATAATTGTCAAACACCTTGCTCAAATCCATAACTCCGATTTTTTTAACCCCGGCTACTGATGCACCCTGCGCATGCGCCCCAGCGCACAATGTTAAAGCTAAAACTGCGGTTAAAAGACCTGCTTGTAAATTTTTCACGACCATCCTCCTTATGTTGTTGGTAATAAATAATTTTAATTGTCATTGCGAGGAGCGAAGCGACGAAGCAATCTTGATGAGATTGCCGCGCCTCTCCGAGGCTCGTCCTAGAAAGGACTCGCGCTCTCCGAGGCTCGCAATGACGGTAACAATGTATTTTAAAACCCTCTGCTCACACTAAAATAAAACTTGCCCGTTTTCTTTTCAGAGCCAGGGACAGTGTCAAACGGTATCCCATAATCCAGATTGACCGGCCCTATCGGTGTCTTGACACGCAGCCCAAACCCGGCACCGCTCTTAAACCCGCCGGAACCAAAATCCGACATCTTGCCCCAGACATTTCCGGTATCAAAAAAAGTCGCCAATTTAACAAAGTTGATGACGGGAATCGTGTACTCGATATTTCCGATCAACATACTTTCCCCGCCGATCGGGTCCTTTGTGACAGCATCGACCGGGCCGACCGCCCGTTCGTCATACCCGCGGATCGTCCGCTCGCCGCCGGCATAAAAACGTTCAAAAATCGGCACCTTGTTCGAATCGCCGTACGCATCCTGAATTCCGGCCCGCACACGAAATTCAAGCGTCGAATCAAATTTGAAAGGAATATTATAACTGTCGCGCGTTGACAAGCGCCAAAAATCTTTCGTCCCGCCTAAGACTCCGCCGGCAAAATCCACTCCGCTACTTAAATACAACCCCTTCGTCGGCGAAATACTGCTGTCGCGCCAGTCGGAGGCCCAATTAAAACCTAAAAGGCTCAGTGTATTTTTTCCTTCTTCGGCTTTCAAATCAGTCGAGACATCGTCGTCAAAATCATCGATTTCGACTTTTTCCCGGCGATACGTAACCCCGCCTGATCCATATTCGCCAAAACGCCGTCCCAGACGGACATTGCCGCCCATGCGTTTTTCATTGTAACCGTACCCGACATTTTGCTCTTTGTCGTGTTCGGTGATGTAAAGATCAAACCCGGCCGATATCGGATAATCAAAAAGCCACGGCTCGGTAAAGCTCAAGCGGGTGTTTCGACGCGTCGAACCGGCTTCCAGGCGCACCGCCAAATTTTGTCCCCCGCCGGTAAAATTCGGCCAATTGGCAAAATCAAAATTTTTCTGTTCGATTTCCGCAAAACCCACGAGTTGATCGACGGTGCTGTACCCGGCGCCAAACGAAAACGAACCGGTCTTGGCTTCCTTGACTAAAAGCACCAGGTTCTTTTTATTCGGCGTATCGGTGTCTTCGATGTCGTAATTGATGTCTTCAAAATATCCGAGATTGCGCAGACGCTCCTTGCTGCGGCGCAACTTGCCGCCGTCAAAACGATCGCCCGGGAAAAGACGCACTTCCCGACGGATTACGATATCGCGCGTGCGGTCATTGCCCTGGATTTTGATTTGATTGATATACGCTAATTCGCCTTCGGTAATGTCAAGCCGCACATCGACTTTACCGGTCTTGGCATTAAGCGAGGTGCTTTCATGCACGTTGACAAAAATATAGCCTTCATCAAAATACAAAGAACGGATGTTGGAAATATCCACGCTTAACTTTTCGCGGCTAAAAATCCCCTTTTCTTTGATCTGGGTGATCACCCCAAAAATCTTTTCCGTCGGAATAATCAAATTCCCGACAAGCGTAATCTGCTCGACATAATAACGCTGGCCCTCATGAACGTGAAACCGCACCAAACGGCGCGAATCATCGAGTTGGTCCAAATCATAAGTGACTGTTGCATCAATAAATCCTTCTTTTTCGTAAAAAGATTTCAGCCGCTCGGTATCTTCATCGACAACATCCGTTTTCAAAAACCCCGAGTTAAACAGCCACGCATAACGGCTCTTGATAACTTTCATTAACCGTTTGCGCGAAAACGTCGAGTTGCCGTCAAAGAGAATATTTTTAATCTTGACCTGAAAGCCTTCTTTAATAATGAAATGGACATTGACCTTGTTGTTGATCTCATCCTGCTTGGTCTCAACTGTGACCTTTGCCTGCGACAAACCTTTTTTTTCGTAAAGCTCTTCAATGGTGCGGATATCTTCGTTGAGCGTTTTATTGTCCAAAAATTTGCCCTTGACCGTTTTGATCTTGCTTAAAATCGCGTTCGGGCTTAAAAATTTTAATTTTGTAAATGTGATCTGATCGACAATCGCTTTTTCTACGACGATAAAAATGACCTTATACCCGCCGTCAAATTCCTGACGATCCACGCTGACATCCGAAAAATAACCGGTATTATACAAGCGTTTGATATCATCGCTGATCATCGCCTGGTTATAATCCTGCGCAACGCGGGTTTTGATTTTTGCCAAAATCGTGGCCAAGCCAATACTCTTATTGCCCTGGACTTCAAGGGTTTTGACTTCTCTTTTAATGATCACCGGTTCTGATACAGCAGCAGACGACTGGGCTGCGTTTTGATCGACCGGCAAATCGGCAGAAGACGTTACATTGTTTTTGGGACTTTCCTGGGAGGCTTCTGAAGGAATTTCTTGATTTGTGATAACCGGTTTATTTTCGGCAACCGTCCCCGAAGCGACAGAATCGGGGGTAACAAAAATTACCGCTTGAGAAGCTTGCTGATTTGTGACTTGCGCCGGCGTGGTCGCCGTCTTGTCGGAATCCAAATTCTCATAAGCCGACTGCGCCAAACTTTTCTCAACAGCAATAAAAGTACTTAAAAATAAAATAGATACAACAATGGCTTTTTGCATGAGGTTGATTATAGGTTGACCCCTTGGGGCTGTCAACTTTGATGTGCAAGATTTTCAAAGCGCATGTACTCTTTAATAAAGGCGAGCTTGACCGTCCCGACCGGGCCGTTGCGCTGTTTGGCAATATTGATTTCGGCGACCCCGCGATTTTCTTCGGTGGGGTTGTAATACTCTTCGCGCATCATAAGGACGACAACATCAGCGTCCTGTTCAATTGCCCCGGATTCGCGCAAGTCGGATAATTGCGGCCGATGGTCCTGACGGCTTTCGACCGCGCGCGAGAGCTGGCTTAAAGCAATGATCGGAATAGAGAGCTCGCGGGCCAGCGCTTTGATTGAACGCGAAATTTCTGAAATTTCCTGCTGGCGATTGTCGGTCTTGGTGTTCCCGCGCATCAGCTGCAAATAGTCGAGCACAATTAACTGAATATCATGATGCGATTTTAAACGCCGCGCCTTCGCCCTCAGTTCAAGGGCCGAAATCGCCGGAGTGTCATCAATAAAAATCGACGAGCCCGACAAGCGTCCAGCGGCAGAAGTTAATTTGGGCCAATCGGAGGGCGCCAAATAACCGCTACGCACTTTGTGTGCGTCAACGCGGGCCTGCGAACAGAGCATGCGCTGGACCAATTGCTCCTTAGACATTTCAAGACTAAAAAATGCGACCGGCTTTTTAAGTTGTATCCCGCTGTGTTCGAGAATTGATGCCGCCAAAGCGCTTTTTCCCATTGAAGGACGTCCGGCGACAATGATCAAATCCGACGGCTGTAAGCCCGACGTCATCCGGTCAAATTCGAGAAAACCTGTTTCCAGGCCCGTGACGTGTTCTTTACGCTGATAAAGCGTATCGATGCGTTCAATCGTTGACTTGACTAATTCCTTGATATGAACGGAGTTTTGGCTGTGCTTAAGGTCAGAGATTTCAAAAATCAATTTTTCGGCGCTGTCAACAACCTGCGAAACATCCCCCTTGGCCTCATAAGCTTCGTGGACGATTTTGGTTGCATTGGTAATCAGCAAACGCA
>CAZWOH010000158.1:0-4293 GCA_964635405.1 uncultured Planctomycetales bacterium
TGACAGCGAAAACAGCCCGGCGATATCCAGTGGCCGATATTTTCGGGATACGCATCCCAACGGGCTTTCATCTGCGGGAAAAAATTATTTTTGAAAATATGCATCAAAATCTGCGCCGCAGCCTTAATCTGGGCTTGATGAGCTTTGGCATATTCTGGAAATTTCGATTCATAATATTTTTGCAGCAAATCCGGAATCTCTGCCAGTGCTTGCGTTTCACTCGCATATTTCCCTGAAAGCAATTCCATGCCTTTAGCCTTGATGTTAGGAATGGTAAGGTCAATCTGTTCTTTGGCCAAAGCTTCATTCATCAGATCATTGGGCGAGCGAAAATGGTGAGACGGACGATTATGGCAATCCATACAGTCCATCTTGCGGATCTTTTCCGAGGGTGGTGCAACATTTTTGTAGGGCGATTTTTCCGACGTAAAAATAGTTTCCTTGCCCGTTTTGTCTATGCTCTTGATCCACGAAATGGACTGACGCTTTTCATCATCCGCCACATAATAAACTTCATTGTCTTTGTACATGTGCGCGTGAATGCCGGCGTTCTCCCCTTCCTTGGCCCCAACAGAAACAAGCATACGGATATACCAGCTTTTATCCTCGCTTTTATCTGACGGAAAATACGTTTTGCGAAGTTCAAAAGAACTAAAATGCTTGCCCGGCCAATGGCACTGTTCGCAAGTTTCTTTAGCCGGACGCAAGTCTTTGACCGGCGTCGGGATCGGACGCTGATAATTGTTTTGAAATGTTGCAAGCACCATCCGCGCACCTGAAACTTTGTAACGGACATACCAGTCTGCACCGGCGCCGATATGACACTCCACACATTTGACTTTAGCATGCGGCGATTTTAAATACATCGCATACTCCGGCCCCATGATTTTATGGCAAACCTTGCCGCAAAATTCCACCGACTCCGTATAATGAAACGCCTTGTAAGAACCAATTGCTGTCATAAAAAACAAAATGAACGTTCCTGTTGTAAAAACAAACAGCGCATTGCGATGTTCAGGTCTGGTGGGGTCCAAATAATAAATTTTGGGAGTGAGTGTTGCTTTTCCTTGTTCAACATCTTTGCGTTTACGATATGCCCCATATGGAATAAGGATAAGCCCCAAAATCAAAAAAGGTGGCAATAAAATATACGTATACATCCCCAAGTACGGGCTTTGATGCACGGCAAAAAAATCTATGCCAAACAAAAAACACTCAATAATAAAAACTAAAAACGCTAAAAGAATACCCGCATAAGTAATTGGATTATAAAAATAAACCGAAAACTTATGTTTAAATCTGCTGGAGGATTTATTATCGTTTTTCTTTTTCATAATAGAAACAATAGGCTGATACCTTATTAAAGATACCAGCCTATTGTATTTAACTCAATAAAATAATCGAACACTTACATCCAGTTTAAATTAACGCCCAACCAAACTTCATGCGCACGATACCCGCCGCCTAATTCGGTTTTTGGATTTTCCTGATAGCTGTAATAGCTATATTTGGGCTCAATCGTCACTGTCTTATTCGCCGCCCACTTTAATCCGACGGAAACATCATACCAGCTCGAATCAATTCCATAAGGAAGCCCGATAGCGGTAAAATCATCAAAGTTGTCCTGCGAGGCTTTGCTAAAAGCCGAATCAAGACTCAGCTTCGGACTGAAAATATAACTCGCACTCATTGACCAGGTATTAACATTTGATGTAAATGCCGGAATTCTTGGAACCGCACTTCTTATTGCCGGCGTAGTCGTATTCACCAATTGACGCATATAGCCAAGGTCCAATAATAAACTATCCACCGGCTGAAACATAAGATCATACGTAAACGTATGCGATAATGTCAAAGCTCGTTGGTTATAAGAGCCTTCCGTTCGAGCCACATAGGCATTGTCCGCATACTGATAACGCATTGAACCGGTGACTTTCTTCAGAGGTTTGACCGTCCATTTGGTGGCAACTTCTGTTGCGCCAACTTGCATAAACTCCATAAATGCGGACTTGGCGGCTGTCGAAGTTGCCGGTGTCTCCCGCTCATCATCATAATCGTTATCTACCGTCTTATGACGAATTTGCGTCGTAAAATTAAGATATTTCGAAAGAACTGTCCGCGTTCCGGCTGTCAAAACAATCCTGTTGGTATAAATATTAGTTTCGCGAAAGAATATTTCACCCGCAGAAGCAATAGATTCACCAGCAAGACTGTCACGGTTTTCATAAAGCCAATTATTGATGCGGCCGTATTCGACATCACCATAAATACTGGTCTTTTTGAACCCCGAATAACGCAACCCCAAGTCCCCGCCTAAGCTGTCAATTTTGTTTTCATTCATACTAACTTCTGTGGTGTTGGCAATATTGTTGGGAGGATCTGTTCTGTCAGCTGGATCCACTGACCCGCCGCGGCGACTAATAATTTCGGTCTTTACTTTTGCATTAAAAAGCAAATCCTTCGTCAATTGACTTTGGAAATTACCTGTCACAATATTTGAACTGTATTTATTGTCACCAACCCCGGCATACTTATTTTCTGCACTGGTCGAAAAGGAACGCGGATTATTAAATTCATCTGTTTCCTTTATGATGGCATGCTCTTTATTGTCAATTTTGGTATAACGATACGCCAAGGCAAGCATCCCAGTGTCCTGCCAAAACCATTTTTCGCCATTTAACGTTGTAATAGACGAATTTGAATCCAGCTCGATGGTTTGACGGCGCATCTTTTTGTCGGAAGCGGCACCCGTCGTCGAAAGAGATTTTTCTAACCTTACGGTTTTTTCATTTAAAACATCCCACTTTTGCTCGCCTTTGACATTAAATCCAGCGAATTCTCCCTTGGAACGCAACCCAAAACTATCAAATTTTTCATCGACATCCTGCCAGGCAGGTCCGATGAGTCTTGTCGTCGAACCTTGTTTGGCAGCAGCCCAGGTCAAACGCGTCTTGGTGCCGTCTTTGAGATGATGTTCATAAAACAAACTGCTCTCGGGCAAATTCCCCAAAGTCGCCCCAAGTTCAAGGCCAACATGTCCAATGTCCATTTTATATTCTTTATCTGCGTGTTGAGCCGATAACGTCGTAAACGGATAATACGTTCCGCCGGTTCCATCGTAGTATTTACGAAATGTATTGTAATCGAGCTTAAAAAACCCTAACTTTTCTTTTGTAACTTCAAGATCGCCGCCAAAATCAAAATTGTTGGGAATCGCATGACCTTCAAACATGAAGTGCGTGTCTTTATTGATCTTACCGCTGGCGCTTAAATCTTGCAGCCCCCCGGAATAGCCGTCATTTTTCCAATATTGTGACCGGAATTTTTCGGCATCACCGTTAACCGAAATATAATCAACCGGAACAACCGTGACAGATACATGAGACTCCTCTGCGGCGACTGGGCCCAAAGGAGCTAAACCCGCCCCGCAAAGCGCGATTGCCCCCGCAATAACTTTAATAAAATTGGTTTTCATCCAACACCTCCTCATAAATTAATATCGCAAATGATCATCAAAGTTCGAACCGTGTATCGCCGTATGGCAGCCCGCACTAAAACACGAACCCTGCGCAAGCCGGGTATTATGCCCGGTGTTTTTTCCGATCGTCGGGAAATTGGCCTGTGTATGGCAACGCAAGCATAAATTATTATCGCGCTGCACAAGCATTTTATCGTTGACCGAACCATGTACCTGATGGCAGGTCACGCAACCATCACGCAACGCTTCATGTTCAAAAACAAACGGGCCTTGCTTGCCTTGATGACATTTAAAACACGTGTCATTAATATCATCTAAAGCTGTCGAAGATCCGGGTTTAACCTCGGTGCCGTGTGGATTATGGCAATCGGAACAAGACATTTTGCCTTCGATCACAGGATGTCTATAAGGAAGCCTAAACTGTACTTTTTTGTCCGTATGGCATTTAAAACAAGCGCTGGGGTCATTGCGAAGGCTGGCAATATTGCCTTTGCCGCCGCCAGCTTCTGCGTGAACGCTCCCCGGGCCATGGCACATTTCGCAACCATTGGCAATCCCTTCCAAACCTTCATCGCTTTCAATAGCAATCTTGCGATGCGTTGAAACTTTAAATTCTCTGGACTCCTTCTCGTGACAGCTGGCACAGGTTTCGGTACCGACATAGGTCGCGTTTTTAAAATTCTCCGCTTTTCCTGTTTCTTCTGCAGCAGCAGAAAAACAAAACAGCGATGCGCCGCAAAACGCGAAAACACAAGCCATCACCCAGCGGCTGACGAAGACTCGGGTGGAATTTGAGTCTTTGCTCTGCATATTTT
>CAZWOH010000159.1:0-4268 GCA_964635405.1 uncultured Planctomycetales bacterium
GAATCATTAACATAGAATGAGGGGAAAAAATGGCGTTAAAAAATAGAAAATCAGTCTTGGCTATTAAAGAGGAAACTACAGAAGGTGTTGGGATAAGGCCGACCGCCAATACCGACTTTGTCACGCTACAATCGGGATTTTCCGTAAGTCCTTCTTTTGACGAAATAAAATCGGATGAACTTCGCGCGTCTATAGGAATGGCGAAACCACTCGTGGGTTTGGAAAATCCCTCTGCTAGCTTTTCTCATTATCTAAGACATTCAGGCAGTGAAGGAATAGAGCCTGATTTTGACTCTATTTTAAAATCAGTTTTTGGCAGCAAAAATCTCAATGCCACGCAAAGGGCTACAACCTCAGGGTCGACCGTTTCCGTCGTAAATCTTGCAGCTGGGGGCACTGATTTCGTTAGGGGACGAGCTGTTTTGGTCAAAGACGGAACAAACGGTTTTAACATTCGTCCAGTATTGTCAGTCGCTACCAACAATCTCACTCTTGGATTCAATCTTCCGGCAGCGCCCGCATCTGGTGTTAACGTTGGGAAGTGTTTGACTTATGCGCCAGCAGACGAGGGACACCCAAGCTTGTCGATGTGGTTTTATCGAGCAAACGGAGGGGCAGTGGAGCTCCTAGAGGGAGCCAGAGTAAACAACTACACGGTTGATTTCAACGCGGGCGGATTGATCAATCAGTCTTTTGATTTTGAGGGAATGGCTTATTCTTTCAATCCTATTACATTGGCAGCAACGGACACCAAATTAGATTTTTCTGATTCCGCAGCGGTGTCCAGAGTTGCCACTTTAGTAGCGCAAACTTACAAAGATCCGCATTTACTCGCGCAGAATTTACAAGACTCCATGAATACACAGGGATCAGCTGATACTTTTACGGTAACTTATTCGAATTCGACTGGAAAATTCACCATTGCGTCCAGCGCCTCACCTTTTCAGTTAAAGAATAATACTGGTGCGAACGCTGCAAATACTGTGGCAGACGCTTTGGGATATTCGGTTGCCGCTGATAAAACTGGCGCCCAAACCTACACCGCAGACAACGCCATGAGCTGGAGCGCACCATTTACCCCTGTTTATGACAGCACTGATCCGCTAGTAGCACAAAACAACGAGGTGTTATTCGGAGATAGCACAAGCACGACTCCGTTTGAGGCCAAAAGTGTGCGCGTTAGCTTTTCAGACAATATCGCTACGACAAATAGTGTTTGTCAGGAGTCGGGCGTACTTAATAAATTTGTAACACTCCGTCAAGTTGACGTAAGTATCCAAGCCTATTTGAGTCAAAACGACGTTGATTTGTTTAAGAGATACCGTGCAGGTGATCAAATATCGCTTTGTTATAATTTTGGGGTGAAGGCCGGTAATAATTGGGTGGCCGGAAAATGCGGATGTTTTTACTTGCCAGTCGCGAGAGTGACAAAGTTTGAGCTCGGTGACGAGTCGGGAATAGTTAGTCTAATGATAGATGTTCAGGCTTATGTCGACAATAGTGGCAACGGAGAAGTTTATTTGAATTTTCTCTAAATTTTATAGGAGTTGAACTTGAAAACTATTATTTTTACTCCATCTCAGTGTAAAAAAAGAGAAGTTGAGGAAAATGGTGTCAGAAAAGAGATAGAGCCAGAATTTTCTGGGGAAATAATCCTTAGAATGCCGAACTTTGATGAAAGGTTCGCATTATTTGAAGACGTCGGAATGGACCCAAATCAATCAAAAGATGAACTTTCACCTTTGAAACATGTGGGAACAATTAGAAAACTCGTTTCTAAATCTAGAGAATTTTATCAAGACGGTAGTGTAAAAATCAAAAGATTAGCCGACGGTCTCGAATTAAAATCATTTGACGATCTGAGTTATGAGCCAGACTGCGCGTTGATTTTGATCGAGGCTGCATCGGCTTTAATTAGTGGGGCGAGTGTCTCAAAAAATTTGAAGCCCTGATACGTGAGAGCGTCGTTTCAATGTATCGGGGCGGGCCAATGGCAAGCGAAGAGGCGGGGCGATTTGTGGGAGAATTCAACGCAAGATCTCGATTAAGAAAATTGGGCTATAATTTCGACGCCACCAAATTAGACGCCCGAAAAGGTCTTATTTTTTGTATAATATCTGAGGAAATAGACCGCTGTAACGATAGGGAGATGTCGAGAAATGGCCGCAAATGATGTCTTGCTAAACATTCAACTGCAATTTCAAAAAACTTTAAACGACTTAAATAGATTTTCAGATCAAGCTAATTCTAAACTCGATAAGCTCGGTCAATCTTTAGTATTACCAAACATAGCAGCGGGTCTTGAATTAGCGACGAAAGGTTTTGAGCTTTTAAGTTCAACAATTGGCGAGGCCATTGATGAGGCAAGTCAGGCCCAGCAGGTTTTCACAGAGTTACAGGCAGCACTATTGTTGAGTGGTGACGCGACTGACTCTACTTTAAAATCACTCGAAGATTTTGCAAAAACTATGCAAAAGACTACTACTTTCAGTGATGAACAAATCTTGTCCCAAATAACACTCGCTAAAAACATGGGCAGGACTACTGAGCAAGCAAAAAAAATCACTTCAGCGGCTGTAGACCTTGCTGCTGCCACAGGTATTTCGCTTGATTCGGCGGTGAGGCAACTATCTTTAACTTATGACGGCCAACTGGGTAGATTAAACAGAGTTGTGCCAGCTACAAAAAGCCTGACTGAATCACAATTAAAAGCCGGCGAAGCAGTAGACATAGTGGCAAAAAAGCTGGGTGGATTTAGTCAACTAATATCGAATACTTATTCGGGCGCCCTGCAAAAAGCGAGGAATCAATTCGGCGAAGTCCTTGAGCAATTAGGTGGAGCGATAGTTGATAACCCTATCGTGATTGAATTAATAAACACAATGGCAGAAGCTTTTTCATCCCTGGCGAGCATTATAGAAAAAAATAAAAAGGTCATGAAAGAGTTTTTAAAAGAGGGGATTTTGACAGTATTAGAGGGCATCCTTTTAATGCTGGACACCTTGCCTTATCTCGAGGCCGCATGGAAAGCGGTAATGATTCCATTCAACTTAATCACTAATCAGATGAAAACTTTTTACAATTTAGCTGTGACGATTAGTAAGGGTCAATTTCGAAAAATGTGGGACGACATAAAGGAAGGTCTTTCAGGAGCGAAGGACGTAATTCTGTCGCCAATGAATGCGCTAAAAGAATCAGACTTTATGAAGGGCGCGAGACTTTCGCTCGAAAAATATAGAGCGGAGCTGGAAGCTACGACCACAGAAACAGAAATATTGAAGAAGGAAACGGTGGCGACTGTCGAAACAATGACGGGAAAGTTTCTTAGACTGTTCAGTGTTTATTTATCTAATCCAGTCAATCAAGTGTCACTTGGAACCTCTTTAATAAGAGGTAGGGCAGGCGCGACGGATTTGTTAAC
The DNA here is from genome assembly GCA_964635405.1 of uncultured Planctomycetales bacterium. Classification (GTDB taxonomy): domain Bacteria; phylum Omnitrophota; class Gorgyraeia; order Zapsychrales; family JANLHA01; genus JADLGJ01. Next base: position 3,422 of record CAZWOH010000159.1, read on the forward strand.
GAAAGGTGCGGGAGCAGGAATTGCCGCTCTTACCGGTAATCCAGAACTAGCGGGTCCAATAGGTGAATTGCTATCAGAACTAGCGAAGGGGCCGGAGAACACGCGGGAAATGATTAAACAGTTTATGGACGCCGTCCCTGATGTAATCACAGCGATTATTGAGTCATTGCCCGAAGTGATACCGGCAATTATTGAAAAGATACCTGATATGCTTGGAAAAATCATTCAATCCCTACCAAGGATAATGGTTGCTATGGGCAAAATGATGCTCGGAGTTGTCGCACAATTATTTACAGAGGGCGGTAAAAAGTTTCTTGAGCAGATTTGGAATGGCGCAAAGGAGTTTGTAAATAAACTCGTCGAGGGCGCCGGGGAATTCTTGCAGCGGCTAGGAGATGGCCTTGCAAAAATTCTGGACTCTCTTAATCCTTTTACTACCAAGGAGGGAAGTCGGGGAGGCATAGGAAATGCGATTTTTGGAGATCCCAGGGGTGGAAATAACGGCCTATTCAACGATTCTATTCCTCTAATAGGCTGGCTTGCAAAGGGCGGGACAATTCCAGGTGGCTTTCCTAATGACACCTATAGGGCGCAAGTAACGAGTGGTGAAATGGTAATACCTAGGGACGACGTTACCCGATTGAAGAAATTTCTCGATAATAATACTGGCACTGGGGCTGGAACCGTAGTCTTAAAAGTTGGTGAAAAAGAATTAGCGTCTGTCATGCTAAACTTAAACCGACGCGGATTTAGGACGGCTTAAAATGGCTGGCGTAAGAGTTTTTAACGACAATTTAATCGATAGGGACGTTAGCGCTAACATAACGGCATCAAGCGCGAATGCTTC
>CAZWOH010000160.1:0-4246 GCA_964635405.1 uncultured Planctomycetales bacterium
ATGGCACAGGTTGCTGGTTCCGCAAAATATGTTGTTCGGATTGTAACACCGGAAGCTACAACACCAGAAGTCGCCGCCGCGCAAGAGAAAGCTGTTGGCGGGGTAAATGAAGGAATTAAAGTTAATTTAAATCCAAAAATTGAGACTATAACTGGCCCGGGAAAAATTATTTCTGCAATCAATGAAGGCAAGATTAAAGTAGGAACTAAAATATTAGGATATGAGTATTATGAAGGAGCTGACAGGCATACTCTTGTCCTTTCGCCAGAGGGGAAAGAAACTGTTGTTGAAAAAATTGAGGATGTTCCATTTAAAGGCAAAGTATTAAAGCTTAAAGGTCTGCCTTCGATAGAAATTGCGGATTTCCATTCCCTCACCATCCCCGCCGCGTCGAGCGGGATTTCGATAACTTTACCGAAAGCTCAAGAATTGACCGGCGCAGAATTTAAAAAAGGTGTTTTGGACGGTTCAATCGGCGTTGGGACAAAAATCGATTCATTTACTTATTGGGCAAGTGATACTGAGCAAACTCAATCCACTGCAACTGAAATTGAGAGTCTTGACAAAGAAAATGGGAAAATAAAGTTTAAGGGTTATGTTTTGATGTCTTTAGACAAAATTATTTCCGTCACTTTCGCCGCGTCGAGCGCTTTGACGAAAGATAATAATTATTTCGAAGTTGAGTTGAATCCAGAAACATTGTATAGATTGAAGTTTGTTGAGGCAATTCGTGATGGCAGGGTCAACGTAGGAACGGTAGTTTCAGAATTAAAGTACAAGAAAGATAATAGTAGCTGGATAATGGAAGGAGAACAAGTAGAGCATGAAATTGCAGCGATAACAACAGCCTCGTATGACCCGAAGATAATTATGGAAGTGAAGTTTAAAGATATGGATACCCCGATAAAGATTGATGACATCATTTCGGCCAAAGTTATGGTCTGGTCGGGTGTGCCTATTGGAAGTACTTCTGAAGGTGAGAAATTAAAAAAATTACTTAAGGGGTATAGCCCGTTTGGGCTGGAAGATGACTGGGGTCGGGGTATAAATGTCAGTATTTACGAAACAACCCGTCCGCCCTATTATTTACTTGCCGTTGTACGTCAAGGCGATCAAAAGGTAGGTCTACATTTAGGTCTTAATAATCTTGACCGAGATGAAGCAATTGGAAGAGTTAAACAGTTAAAACTTGCAAAAACGAATTTTCAAGCTCGTGTTGAAACTAGCCAAACTTTAGATACGGCTAAGAATATTATTGTAGTTAGAGCTCTGGAGCTATCCTCCTCGAGCGCGGTGGATGAACAAAGATCAAAATTAGTTGGCCAGACGCTGACAGATCAGCAAAAGATCAAGGACGCTGTTGCCTTGCTTAAGGCTGGGGATGGCGTTACCGTGACGTATAAACATTTCGATGGCAATAAAGAAACCACGGAATCGACTACAGGTTTAATCACTCAAATTAATGGCCAGAGTATAGGAAATAAAGGCGTAGCGATTAATGGCACAACAATAGTCCGTATTAAGGATGAAAATACTAAGGAAACTAAAGGATTTACGTTGAAGTATGTTGTAGGTATCACCATTGTTTCCCTCGCCGCGTCGAGTGCGGTGAATATAACGCTTACCGAATCCGGGAAAGACAAATTGCAAGCGAGAGGTATCAAGCCTGAAGCGGTTGAGATGGTAATCGAATTTTTGGATAAAAGTTCCAGGGATTCGTTTTTTTCAGGTAAATATTCTACATTGCCAATTGCTTTGCATTTGGATATAGATTTTCCGCAAACAGAATTAGAAAAAGGAGAACTAACGTTTCAAGATATTGAGAACGCGGTAAAATATTTGGGCTTGCGACTTATAAAGAAAGCTGAAGTTCAAAGACTTAATGATTTTTATCGCGCAGCAGACTATTCTGGTGCTTGGATTTTGGAACCGGTTGTGGCAGAGGAAGGTAAGCCCAGTGTCTTTCAGGATTTTGAAGGATTTCTTAAACAATTAAGTAAGCTAGGAATTGTAGATATTATAAATGTGATTGATGCAGCAAATAAAGAATTTATGCCTGTCGTCTCTGCGCCGACGGCAGAAGCTGAATGGAACAAAGGTGGTATCGACTTTGACCCGACGAACATGAATTTGCAAATCAAACGTGATGGACGTGGTGTTCCACTGCCGCTACCCCAGCAGAATTTGGAACAGATCAATATCCAAGGCCTGTTTCCGGTGATCATCAACATCACGCCGATCAATGCCGAGACCTTGCCTATATTTTTAGGTCAAGCGCCCAAAGAGCCAGCCCGCGAACCGGAATTAGCGGCCAGTACGGATAGCTAATCGATATTCTTACGTGAAAGCAGACTTCCAAAAACCCACAACAAAAAAAGCGGCAAGAGTGAAAAAAGGATACGGTTGAGCGACACCGAAAGCCACCACTTGATTTCAAAATAGGTGTTGATTTGATAGTACGCCACGATCACCGTCAGATAAAACAGCAAAAACACGGCAAAAAGAATATTGGTTTTGGCCCACGGCTTTTTGCCGCCGAGAATTAGACCTAAGAGAAGTAAAAGCCACAGGCCGTTCCATTTTTTACTTAACAACTCCACCCACAGAAAATTTAAAATAATTTGAAACCGCTCTGCGGTCGACGGCTTAAGGGTTGAAGTTACGCCGTTGATAAAGGTCTGGTTGCCCGGCGAACAGAGGATGTGAAACGCAAAAGTCGGCAAGCTCGTCAGCAGAAACCCAAACAAAAAAAGTCCCGCCCAAAAGAAAGAAAAGGTTTTGTCTTTGCGGATCTTGCTTGCCAGAGTTAAGCCCAAGACCAAAACACAGAGGATCAGGCTGGCGATCAAGCCTTCGGGTTTTGTAAATCCCAAAAAGCCTGCCAAAAGGCCCGAAAGCAGGGCGAGCGGTTTTTGGCTTTCTTTTTGCGCTTCGGCAAGGGTCACGAGAGAAGCTAAAAGGTAGAACGAGAGCACAATATCGCAGTATTGGGTTGTGGCCAGCAAAATATAAAACGGCAAGGTCAGAATCAAAAGGCTGGGCAGAAGAGCAAAAATGTTTTTTGTTTTTTCCCATAAGCAGCTGCTTAACAATCCAGCGCTCAGAACAGCAAAGAGAATAGAAGTGATAAGCGGTGTTGTATCATTTGGTCTTGTGCCAAACATCCAACCCCAGACATTGATAAGAGGCAAGAGAAGCGGATAATGCGGGCTGCTGCGCCAGAGATCCGCTGAAAAAAGATTGTGCCAATACTCGCCTGACAGGAACAAAAATTTGGCCTTAAAATTCCACACCTGCCACGCGTCCCAGCCGCCGTATGGATAAAACAGGCCTTGTTTAACGACGAGAAAAACAATGGCAAGGATAAGGGCCGCAAGACTGATGTTTGGCCATGTCGGTTTGGGTAAAGAAAAGCTGACGGGTTCGTTTTTTCGAAAGACAAAGCGTTCAATCATCAAAGAGATCAGAATCACAAGATGCACGCTGATAACAAACTCCGGAACAAGGCGGTTAAAAAATAAAAAGCTGGAGAATGTCAGATGGCTGCTTAATCCTAATCCTAAACCAATGCCCAGTGCGCTAGTAAGAAAAAGATTAGGGGGCGGATTTTTTTTGAACAAAAAGTTTATCCACAGAATCCCGATGGCGCTGGAAATAAGAAAGGGCAAGAGGATCATGGCATTTGCCTGTGTTGAGTTTTATCAAATGTCGGCTTGTCGTCTGCTTTGTAAAGCACATTTGTGTTTGGGTTGCGGACCAAGATGATGCCATAGGCATTGGCTTTGAGCGCTTGCAATTTGAGTTCTTTGATTTTTTTCATCGCCTCCTGCGGCGTTGTGTAATCAAAAATAATAAACTCATGGCCCGTGTTGTTAAGGTCAAGAATCGTCGGCGCTAAAACCAGCTGGGCTTGCGCAAATTGCATGGCGCTTTTGTTGTCGTCGAGATTCTTGTCGGTCGCATAGCCTAAGTAAGGCGCGTTGCCGATAAAACCTTCAAGTCCGCGGAAGCGGTCGCCTAAAAAAGTATAAGGAAAACGTTTGCGGATCTGCGTCATTTTGACCGTTTCTTGGGCGGAGCAAAAAAGATTAAAAGCCAAAAGCAAACAGCCGATCGTTAAAAATAGCGGCGCTTTCCAAAGTTGTATTAAAATCAGTAGCTTTTTATTTAGCGTTGTCATTTTTTTGTGTAAGCCAATCCGAAAATACTTTTAAGGCGAATAGCGCCATAGAGGCGCCAAACAATT
>CAZWOH010000161.1:0-4188 GCA_964635405.1 uncultured Planctomycetales bacterium
CTCGACTGCAGCCTCCCGTAGGAGTCTGGGCAGTGTCTCAGTCCCAGTGTGGCTGACCATCCTCTCAGACCAGCTACCCGTCATAAGCCTTGGTGGGCCGTTACCTCACCAACTAGCTGATAGGAGACGAGCTCATCCTTAAGTGGTAGGCCTTGCGGTCCCCACCTTTAATCAGCAAAGCATGCGCTTCGCTGACCTTATCAGGAATTACCTCCGTTTTCACGAAGCTATGCCTGACTTAAGGGCAGATTGCTCATCTATTACTCACCCGTTTGCCGCTAACCCTTGCGGGTTCGCGCGACTTGCATGCCTAATCCACGCCGCCAGCGTTCACTCTGAGCCAGGATCAAACTCTCCAAAACACATTGGCTAAATCAATAAATTTGCGGGTAATGCATGATAAAAAGATGTCAAAGATCGAATAACAAACCTTTGGGCGTTCCCAAAGGTTCAATAAGAATACCAGAGTAAATGTTTTTGTCAACAAAATTTTTTAACTAAATTAAAAATATTTTAAGCCGGCTGTTATTGCCAAACGCATCGCGTCTTTGACGAATTCTCCGACGAGAAAACAAAGCCAATACCTCCTGTCCATCCGACATAAATCAAAAATCAAAAAACTTTTTTAAAATAAAAATAAATAATTCAATGTTATAAATTAATAATTGCAGAAAAATTGTGCAACAAAATCGCCATCTTTTCGCTTTCACTGATTGGGCAGTTTTTAATCATGCCAATGGACTCCATCAAATTCTGGTTCGCCGGAAAATCGCTTCCGAAGAAAAGATGACTGGCGTCCGTCACTTCGAGCGCGCACAAAAGCGATGCGCAGGATCTTGAACCGCTGATGTCAAAATAGATATTCTTAAAAAACTCCGCCGGGGTTCTCCCGAGGTCTTTGACAAAACTCCGACGACGCAGCATCCGGTAGGTGCTATCAAAACGTTCCTTGATAATCGGCAAGACACCGCCGTAATGAGCAAAAATAAATTTCACGTTCGGGAATTTATCAAAAACTCCAGCCATCATCATCTTTCCTAGACACGCAGAAACATCAAAAACATAACTTAAAACCGGTGTGAGCAAAGGATCGTTTAAGCGCTCTTGGCCGATTGAGTTGAGAATTTGCGGGTGAACGTGAATAGGAATATTATGTTTAGCCGCAAAGTCATACGCCGGGAAAAATCTTTCGTCGTCTAAATATTTTCCTTCATAACTCGACGCCAAAGAAAGGACGCGTAAATTTAAATCCATCAGATTATTCAAACCATCACTGACATTTTCAGGCGGCACAATCCCAGCGCCGATAAACCGGTCGGGATATCTTTTAACTACCGCGGAAATGGCTTGATTATAAACCTTGCTTAAATTCCCCCACCCGCCCATATTTAAATGAGCATCGCTCGTCGGATAAAGTAACAGCGACTTTTCGATGCCGCACTGATCCATCGTCGAGAGCTGACGATCAATATCCGACCAGCCGACTTTAAAAAAGGCGGTTTTTTCTGCCACCGCTGGCGGAATATAATGACTGTGGACGTCTATAATGCCTTGCATATTTTAAGCGATTTTGTTTTCTTTGAGCTCTTTTTCAACTTGGTCTAAAGCTTTTTTTAAATCCGCCAAAAGATTAACGTTGATCGAAACGCCCTTGGCCGTTGGGACCATTTCTTCCGACCCTTGCGTTAACGTCCATGTGCGGATATCAATCAAATCATTTCCCTTATACTCACGGATACCGACACGAATCTCTTGGAACTTGTTTTTTGGAAATACAAAAACGGTTTTGTCCATGTTTCCCTCCTACTTCGCCTGCACTTGCGCGTAATCGATGACCGGTTTAGTCCACGGCGTTTGTTGATTGATGACCGCAAGCTCCAGAGGACAGCTGTTTGCTGGACAGGACAAAGCAAACATCACCATATCCGCTACAGCTTGTGGCGACATCAAACGATCTTTTTGTTCCGACGTTATATCCTGCAAATGTCCGGTCAAATCGCTATCCACCACACCGGGCAAAATGGAGGTCACCTTGATTCCCTTATCACGCATTTCCCAAAAAAGCCCTTTAAGAAAAGCGCGCAAGCCCACCTTAAGAGAACTGTAAACTAAAAATGTGCGCGGAATCGGATCTACCAGCGTTGAGCCAGACACCATATTGATAATCGACCCGCCTTTGCGGGCGACAAAATGGTCGATCAAAAGTTTGATCATGCGAACATACCCTAGATAATTGGTATAAACCAACTTTTCAAATTCTTCGATCGGCTGCTTCTCAAATAGGTACTGGCTAGAAACGCCCGCATTGTTGACGAGAATGTCGATATGTCCAAATTCTTTCATGGCAGTGTTGACCAAATTTTCTAAGTCCGCCATTTTTGCAACGTCGGTGACAACGCCAATCACTTTAACGCCCGTCTTGGCCTTGATATCAGCGACCGCTTCGTCCAGCGGACCTTTGGTGCGCGCGGCAATGGCCACATTGATTCCGTTTTCGGCCAAACGCATTGCAACCGCTTTACCGATTCCTTTGCTAGCCCCGGTAATGATGGCATTTTTTCCTTTTAAATTTGGATTAACCATTTTTTTCTCCCTCGGTTAAGATGTCGGTATAATTTTCTTAATAAACGCGGACGAAAAAAGCATCGCCGCGCCAAAACCAAAAAATGTCAGAGCAATATTGCGCTCCACAAAAGGTCCACCCACAAAAAACCCCAGTCCGCCGCTAAAAAACCGTATCGCCGAATTTAGTCCCGCAATTTCGCTGCGATGCTCGTCGGGAAAGTCTGTCAAGACTGTCGAAATCCCATTGTGGCCCACAGCCCAAGCTACCGAAAAAACTGTTAAAATAAGTCCCAGAACAATCAAATGATAATGCAATAGTAAAGCCATCGTCGCAAAAGCCAAAAGCACAACACCCCAATAGCAAGCGACTTGCCGTCCTTGCCGGTCGGTAATATAGCCTCCTAAATTTTGTCCAAAAGCGCCGGTCAAAGCAATCAGGACAAAAAAGCTACTGATCGCCCACTGCTCCAAACCATACTGACGGTGCAAATAGACAGCCAGCCATTTGTGAATGCCGTGATACAAAAAGCTCAAAACAAAAATAAAAAGCAAAATCTCGCGGATATTCTTTTCGCCAAACACTCGCCAATAATTAATCGCAGGTGCATCTTTGGATTGGCGAATGCCATCGAGGCTAAAGAGCATAAAAACGGCCGTCATGATCCCTAAAATCCCGGGGATAATAAACAGCCATCGCCAATCACAAAACCCGCTAACAGCAATGCCTGCGACCGAAGCAATAAAACTCGTCGAGAAAAATAAACCCACCATCCGGCCCCGGACATCTTTTTCGAATAAACTTCCAATCGAAATCAAAGACAACGGGATCACGCAGGCCGCCGCTAACCCCATGACCACCCGAGCGGCCAAAATAATCCCAATCGAGGAGTTGGCTACACATAAAAAATTTAAAATTCCGTAAAGTACCATCGTGCATGCCAAAATCCATTTTTCGCTTATTCGCTGCGCTAACGGCGCATAAAGCAATGCGCCCAAACCATAAGGAATCATGTAAAAAGCCGATATCTGAGAAACAACATTCTCGCTCTGATGCAAGCTGTGACTCATCAAAGGCACAACAGCGGCCAGCGCCGCGAAATTAAATGAAATCGTGACATTGGCCAGGCAAAAGAGAAAGAAAATATTGCTGCGCTTGTTAATAATACTCTCCATTTATCCAACCGTAGGGAACGGTCGCGACCGTTCCCTACCAATTCTATGCCGTTACTTTGGCTTCAGCCTCAATGACTTTCTTAAAAATTTTCATATTGTGCACAGAATGCTCATTAATAAATCCTTCAATCTGAGCTTCCGTAAATTTTGTAAATTTTTCGTCCATCGCAAAATCCTGCATCCAGATCATTTCAGTCCCGTCGGGCGTTTCATTATAGAGCCAGATGATTTTCATATAGCGAAACGGAAACATCGGCTCGTGGCGCGATGCATAAGCCAGCTTATGCTCTTTAAACAGCCAGCGTTTGGACACCCACGACTTTTTCTCATCGTCGGTTAAACGAAAAGTAATTTCATTGCCCTTGCGTTCCAAAACCTCCGCGCTGACATATTCATCACCAAAAAGTTCTGTCCATCGCTCGATCTTGTTAGAAATATCAAAAACCAAAC
>CAZWOH010000162.1:0-4183 GCA_964635405.1 uncultured Planctomycetales bacterium
AAGTCCTTTTTAGGCTCAATTGTTTGGCGCCTCTATGGCGCAATTCGCCTTAAAAAGGACTTCCAAATCGGTTAATATAAAACGACGACATTCGAGAAAAATTATGCAGATTATGGTTATTGGCGGCGGGCGGGTTGGCATTTTTTTAGCCAAACGTTTGCGCAAAGAACAGCATGCGGTCATTCTCGTTGAAAAAGACCCGAAGGCCGCCGCAGACATTGCGACGAATATCGACGCGTTGGTTATTTGCGGCGATGGGTGCGACCCGATGGTCTTGGAGCAGGCCGGAATTGAGCGCGCGGACGTTTTGGTCGCGGCAACGGGCAAGGACGAGGACAATTTTGTTTGCTGTCAGATTGCCAAAGAACAGTTTAAAGTCAGCCGCACGATCGCTCGCGTCAATGATCCTGAAAACGAAAAAGCTTTTAATGAATTGGGCATCGATGTTCCTGTCGGCGCAACGGTGATTTTGGGAAAAATCATCGAGGAAGAAGCGTCGTTTATGGATTTTATGAATCTTTACAGTTTCGAAAAAGGCAAGCTGGCCCTTATTCGTGTCGATTTGCCGGACAATGCGCCGGTCGTTAATAAAAAGGTCATGGAGTTGCAGCTTCCTCCGCAATCTGTTTTGGTTTCTATCGTGCGGGGTGAAGAAGTCATTATCCCTAAAGGCGAAACAGTTTTGCACCCCAACGATTACGTTATTGCCTTAACTCTTCTGGAACACAAAAAACAATTGCTTAATTATTTTATCGGCGAAGTTTCTTAAGCGTCGCTTTTGAAGGGAAGCGGAAGTTAAACGATATGCTTCATCGACTAAAAAATATTGTTTTGGGAATAAGCATTGAAATCACTTTTGCATTGCTGGTGATTGCCATTGGTTATTTGATTGGGGCTGCAATTTATTTTATTAATTAATATATTTTTATGCTTCTTCGTCCACAGCCAAAAGATTTTCAGATTGTTGCGTATTATTTAGGAAAACTCTTGATCGGGTTTTCTATTTTTATGATATTTCCCATCGCTTTGTCTTTTGCGCTGGGAGAATTAGGGCCATTATGTGATTTGGTGATCGGGTTTTTCTTCTGTTTGTCGGTGGGACTTATTTTACATATCCTTTGTTATACGCGGGTGGCTCCCAAGTGGGCGCATGGGCTGATCGTTGTTTCGTTGTCTTGGCTGGCGTGTGCGTTTTTTGGTGCGGTGCCGCTTTTTATGAGCGGGCATTATGGATGTTTTTTGGATGCGTATTTTGATGCCATGTCCGGGCTTACAACGACGGGGTTAACGCTCGCGCAAGATTTAAGTCACATGGCTTACGGACATAATTTGTGGCGGCATTTGATGGCGTTTATCGGCGGACAGGGAGTGGTTGTTGTGGTCTTGAGTTTTTTTGTCAATGGCGTGCCGGGGATGTTTCGCCTTTACGTCGGAGAAGCGCGTGATGAACGCGTGCTGCCGAATATTCGTCACACGGCGAGATTTATTTGGATCGTGAGCCTTACGTATCTGGTGTTAGGAAGCTTATGCTTGACGGCGGCGATTGCTTATGACGGAATGCCGTTGGGCAATGCGTTATACAACAGCGTCTGTATTTTTATGTCGGCGTTTGATACCGGCGGGTTTGGCCCGCATGATCAAAACATGATGTACTATCACAGCCCTGCATTTGAAATTGTCAGTTTGGTCATTATGCTTTTGGGGGCAATTAATTTTCGGCTTCATTATGTTGTCTGGACAGGTCAGCGAAAAGAAATTTGGAAAAATTTTGAAGTCAGCATCATGTTTATTACGATCATGACAACATTTGTTTTGGTTGGCGTTGGGTTGGCCCATACCAATATTTATGGCAATCCCTTGGGGATTTTTCGAAAAGGTTTTTATCATTTGATTTCGGCGCATACGGGAACGGGTTTTCAGACGATTTATCCGTCGGAATTTGTGCGCGACTGGGGAAGCTTGTCTTTGTTTGCGCTTATTGTGGCGATGGGGTTGGGCGGCTGTGTCAGCTCAACGACGGGCGGAATTAAAGCGATGCGGCTGGGAATTGTTTTTAAAGTTTTTACGAATGATGTCAAAAGCTATATCTCGCCGGCCGCGGCGGTGTTCTTTGAAAAAATCCATCACATCAAGGATGTTATTCTGACTGACAAGCAAATGCGCTCGGCCCTTTTGATAACGATTGCGTATATGTTGCTTTTTTTTGCCGGGTCAGCGATTGGAATGATGTATGGGTATCCGTTTATGGAAGCGATTTTTGAATCGGTCTCAGCGGCGGGAAACGTTGGCCTCTCGTGCGGGATTACTGCTCCTGCGATGCCTGCTGTTTTAAAAACAACGTATGTTTTGCAAATGTGGGTCGGCCGGTTAGAGTTTATTTCCGTTTTTGCTTTGGTCGGATTTTTTTATGCGATGGTTAAAGGAAAATGAGATTTAAAAAAATTATTATTTTGATATTGGTTTTATTTACAGCCGCTGGCTCTGCCCTCGCCGTTGAACACGTCGTCGACGACAAGAGCGTTTTTGAGGTTACAACCAAAGACCTGGTCGAAAGTTCGCCGATTTATGAAGGGCGCACGGTCATATTGCGAGGGGAAGTGATTGGGGATATTATGCCGCGCAAAACATTTGCGTGGATCAATCTTCAGGATCAGTTTAACGCAGTTGGCGTTTGGGCCCCCTTGGCATTGACTAAAAATATTTCCCGCCGAGGGAATTATCGTTATCACGGCGACATTATTGAGGTCAGGGGGATTTTTGATCATGCGGACCCGGAATTTGGCGGCGAGTTTTGTATTCGGGCGGCCGAAATAAAGGTTATTGAAAAAGGTTTTCTGCTCGCGCATCCTTTGGGCCAGGTAAAGATAAATATTGCGTTTAGTATGCTTGGGCTTGTATTATGTCTGTTGGTTTTACGTTTGGTTGTGCCTTTTAAAGAAGACAAGGAAAGAAAAGAATCATGAAATGGGATTTTGAAAAAATCACACAAGAGGCTTGTCAGGAAATTCTTGCCTGCGCAGATTTAAAATCGCTGGAAGAGGCCCGCATCAAATTTTTGGGTCGCAAAGGATTTTTGACAGAAGTCTACGCAAGCTTGTCCTCTTTGCCGCCAGAGCAGAAACCTTTAATCGGAAAACTTGCCAACGATTTTCGAAACAAAATCACGCAGGCTCTGGACGAAAAAAAGCTTTTGATTGAAAGCGCCGGCTCATCCGAAAAAGTGCAAACGTTTGATGTGTCTTTGCCGGGCATCGCTGCTGGTGTAGGGTGCGAACATATTTTGTCGCAGATCATCGAGGAGATTTGTTCGACGTTCGAACATTTGGGGTTTGTCGTGCAGGACGGCCCGGAAATTGAAACGGAGTTTAATAATTTTACGGCCCTTAATATTCCTGTTGATCATCCGTCGCGCGATTCTTTTGACACGTTTTATTTAGAAACACCCGACCCCGATCAAGCGGGACGCCATCTTTTGCTTCGCAGTCAAACTTCGCCGGTGCAGATCCGTTTGATGAAGCAATTTAAGCCCCCTTTTGCGGTGGTCATTCCGGGAAAAGTTTATCGTCCGGACGCTGTGGATGCGAGCCATTCTTTTGTTTTTCATCAGATCGAAGGATTGCTCGTCGATGAGGATATCAAGTTTTCGGACTTGAAAGGATTGTTAACTGCATTTTGTCAGCGGCTGTTTGGGGACAAGACGCGGATGCGTTTTCGGCCGCATTATTTTCCGTTTACCGAACCGTCGGCGGAAGTGGATATTTCCTGCTATATTTGCGAGGGCAAAGGCTGTTCGGTTTGCGGCCGCAAGGGATGGCTTGAAATTATGGGCTGCGGGATGGTCAATCCCAAAGTTTTTGAAGCCGTCAAATACCCCAAAGGAAAATATACGGGGCTGGCTTTCGGTATGGGTGTCGAGCGTATGGCCATGCTCAAGTACGGCATCAGTGATATCCGTCTTTTTTTAGAAAACGATGTAAGGTTTTTAAAACAGTTTTAAGGAAATTGTCATTGCGAGGAGCTAATAAATAATTTAAAGCGACGAAGCAATCTCGTGTTTAAATAGGGATTGCTTCGCTATCGCTCGTCCTAAAAAGGACTCGCTATCGCTCGCAATGACGAATGAGAAATATGAAACTCTCTCTTAATTGGTTAAAAAGTTTTGTCGCTCACGGGCTTTCCCCGG
>CAZWOH010000163.1:0-4080 GCA_964635405.1 uncultured Planctomycetales bacterium
CATCAAAAAGCGAGGGATGTATGTTAACAATTTACGGATCAGATTTATCTTCTCCGGCCAATAAAGTGCGTTTTGTCGCAAATTATTTAGGTTTAAAGTATGAATACAAAAAAATTGATTTGGGCGCCGGCGAGCAAAGAAAGCCTGAAATTTTAAAATTAAATCCCGTCGGCAAAGTCCCTTTTATTGATGATGACGGATTTGTCTTGGCCGAGAGCGGGGCGATCATCAAATATTTAGCCGACAAAGTTGGTTCGTCGCTTTATCCAAAAGGTTTAAAAGAGCGCGCGCTTGTGGATCAGGAAATCGATTTTGTGACGCTGCATGTCAACGCGGCTTTGCAAAAAATTGTTTATAATCGTGTTTTTGCGCCACGCAGAAAAATTGCCGTCGATGAGCGCTCGGTTGAGGAGGGTTTGGGTTTTTTAAATCGTTTTCTGCCGATTGTTGAAGCACAGCTTGCCAAAAGCGCGTATCTTGCCGGAAACACGTTAACTCTGGCTGACATGACGCTTTTGTCGGGACTTGATCCAGCCGAAGTTGCCGGCATCGACTTAAGTCCTTATCCGGCGATCCGTACGTGGCGAGAGAATTTGCGCAAGCAAGAATTTTATACCAAATGTTACAAGCAGTATGGCGAGTCATTAAAGTAAATTTTAGACTATGAAAATCGCCGCGATTCAACTTAACGTCGGGGAATTTAAAGAAAAGAATATTGCCAAAGCGCTGCATTTTGTCAAAGAAGCCATCGAGTGCGGCAGTAAGGCTATTTTTTTACCCGAAGTTTTTAATTATCGCGGAACGCTTAATAAAGGTATTTTAAGCGAATTAAGCGAAAAAATCCCCGGACCGTCGCTCTTACCGTTTATGGATTTGGCAAAAAAATACCGCGTGTTTATCATCGCCGGATCCATTTATGAAAAAATTCCGAAAAGCACAAAGTGTTACAACACATCGGTTGTGATCAACGATTATGGACGGGTGTCTGCACGGTATCGCAAGATTCATCTTTTTGATGCGGTCGTCGGCGATCGTGTGATCAAGGAGTCACAAAATTTTTGTGCCGGTAAATTGCCGGTCATAGCCCCTTTAGGGCCGGTGCGTTTGGGAATGTCGGTGTGTTATGATTTGCGGTTTCCTGAGTTTTTTCGTAAATACGGAAAGAAAAAGTGCGAAGTTATCGGCGTGCCGTCGAATTTTACTTATGAAACCGGCAAAGCGCATTGGGAAATTTTGTTGCGAGCCAGAGCCATCGAAAACTTGGCTTACATTGTTGCGCCCAACCAGTGCGGCAACTGTTCTGGCGGGGTCCAAGCTTTCGGCAATAGCATGATCATTGATCCGTGGGGCGGAATCTTAGCGCGCGCAAGTGCCGATTGCGAGGAAATTATTTTTGCGCAGATTCAGCGCGAAGCGCTTGAGTATAGTCGGGCCATTCTCCCGATGGTTTAAACATTTTTTATCAATGTATTTTTACAAAGGAGTTTGTGATGCAAAAAACAGTTAAAGTTGCCGTTACTGGGGCTGCCGGTCAGATCGGGTATGCGCTTTTATTTCGGATTGCCGCCGGAGAAATGTTTGGGAAAGACACACAAGTCCATTTAAGCCTTCTGGAGCTTGAAGGGGCTTTGCCGGCTTTGGCCGGCGTTGTGATGGAGCTGGAAGATTGCGCGTTTCCGCTTTTAAAAGCGGTGACGGTAAGCGCGGATCCCAATGTTGCATTTAAAGATGCCGATTGGGCGCTTTTGGTTGGAAGCGTTCCGCGCAAAGCCGGCATGGAGCGCGCGGAATTGTTAAAAATCAACGGCAAAATTTTTATCGCGCAAGGCAAGGCGCTGGATGAAAACGCCAAGCCCTCTTGCCGCGTTCTTGTTGTCGGAAACCCTTGCAACACTAATGCTTTTATAGCAAAGGCGAATGCCAAAAAAATCCCGGCCAAAAACTTTTTTGCGATGACGATGTTAGACCAAAACCGCAGTGTGACACAAGTAGCTCAAAAAGCCGGGGTCGCTATTACGGATGTCAAAAAATTAGCGATTTGGGGAAATCATTCAGCGACGATGTATCCTGATTTTTATAATGCCCAGGTTTGCGCAAAGCCGTTGACAGAAGTGATTACCGACGAGAATTGGCTCAAGAAAGATTTTTTGGAAGTCATTCAACAGCGCGGGGCGGCGATTATTAAAGCTCGCGGGCTTTCGTCAGCCGCTTCAGCTGCTAATGCCGCAATCGATACGGTCAAAAATTTGACTACGCCGACAAAGCCGGGGGAGTTTTTCTCGGTTGCTGTTTCTTCGGACGGTAGCTATGGGGTTGAAAAGGGGCTGATGTTTAGTTATCCGGTTGTTTGTGACGGAGCCGATTGGAAAATTGTCG
This sequence comes from uncultured Planctomycetales bacterium, assembly GCA_964635405.1. Classification (GTDB taxonomy): domain Bacteria; phylum Omnitrophota; class Gorgyraeia; order Zapsychrales; family JANLHA01; genus JADLGJ01. The sequence goes on from CAZWOH010000163.1 coordinate 2,377, forward strand.
GCGGCTTGACGCACAACGCTTTTAGTCAGGAAAAAATTGCTTTGACCCAAAAAGAACTTTTAGCCGAACGTGATGCCGTTGCACAACTTTTAGCGTAAGGAAAATAAGAGATAAAAATAGTTGTTTAAAATAGTGTTTTTTCTTGTTTTTCATAGTGTCGCACACTATACTTATCATATCTATTAACGAAAGGAGCACCCCTGTGCGCACCGTCAACTCTAAAATTTTATTTCTTGTCGTCGGAACATCTGCAGTTTTAACGTTGCAAGGCTGTGACCAAGTCTCAAAACTAACCAATTATTTTTTTCCTAAAAAAACAAACGCGGCCACCAAAGCGCCAGCTCCCATAGAAGTTAAATCTGTCGCTGCCAAAGCTCCTGAGGCTGTGGCAAAGCCTGCGATGACTGAAAAATCTCCCGAAACCAAGCCGGCTTCTGCGCCAGCCGCGGTTGAACTTCCTCCGAATGTTTTAGCCAAAGTGGGCAACTGGTCGATTACTTTAGATGAATTTAAACAACAGGAAAAATCAGCGCAAGATTTGGCTGCGCAGAACAAATTGAAGTATGATTTGCCTGCCGAGCGTTTGTTGGGAATGATCGTCGAGCAGCAACTGCTTTTTCAGGAGGCGCAACGACAAAATTTGGATAAGGATGAAAAAATTTCTAAACAGCTGGAAGAAGCCCGCAAATTAATTTTGTCGCAAAATTTGCAAACCAAAATGGTCGAAGTCATCAAGGTCACCGACGAAGAAATTACGAAATTTTATGACGAAAACAAACAGTTTTATTATGAACCAGCTGAGTATAAGTTAAGTCAGATTGTTGTTGATACCGAAGAACAAGCAAACACGATTTTGGGCCAATTAGCGCAGGGTGCGAGCTTTATGGAAATTGCCAATGCCCAGTCGAAGATTAAGCCTGACGGGAAGTTTATTTCCGAAGATAAATTGGCTTTTGAAAAACTTAAAGATATTGTCAATACGCTGGATGTTGGAAAATTTAGCGCGGTCTTTAAAGGTCCGGATGGTTTTTATATTGTAAAGATTGACGAAAAAACCGGCGGAAAAGAAAAAACACTCGAAGAAGTCAAAGAAGGTATTAAGGCAGACTTAAGTTATTTAAAATATTTGCAGGGCTTGCAACAATTGCAAAATGCGATTCCGGTGCAGACCAACCTCAAATTATTGGAGGCCAAATAAGCAATGAATGTTGAAAATAAAAAGCAGGTCATGATCATTGTTTTTGCAGTCTTTTTGGGGCTCGTGGCTGCCATTGCAACCGGAAATTATATTCAACAGGCTATTTCCGACGAAACGAAACGAATGACCAAGGAGATTGAAGAAAAGAAGGTCAAGCCGCTGGTTCAGGAGATGGACGTGATGCGCCAGCAAATCAAAGCCCTGGAAAGCCGGCCGATTGCTGTTGCGGGAGCCGAAGGCCAAACTGCTGGCGCTGTTCCCAAATCGACATTGTCTCTGATGACTCCCGAGGGAAAAAGAGCCTATACGGTTCGTATCGATCCTTTGTCTGCCGTTGGCGGCATGATTAATCCAGGGGACTTTGTGGATATTTTGGCGCATATGCGAATGCCAGATCCAGTTTCTGCCAAAGTTGAACAGGTGACAAGTATTGTTTTTCAAAATGTGAAAGTTTTGGCTGTTGGAACAAATTTACAGGCAACCGGCGGATACGAACAGCAACAGGC
>CAZWOH010000164.1:0-4076 GCA_964635405.1 uncultured Planctomycetales bacterium
CCTGCGGCATGCGCATCAGTTAAACTGCCTTTATTGACATAATAATCCACGTCGGCAATCGCGACCCAGACGCGAATTTCTCGATTTGGTGCACGCTGGCAAAACTCGATCTGGTCAAGGTCACGCGAGTCGATATTATCGATCGACGACCACAAAACATCGCGCAAGTCGCGCACCGTCGAGTCGTTTTGATTGCGTTCAAATTTTATGAACGTTTGTGTTTCACGCAAAACAGCCGGAGGGAAATTGACAACAAACCCGTAATTGGCCATGACCTGATGGGCGATTGCGCTGAGATTAAAAGAATTTTGTGAGGGCATCCGTTATTGTAATGGCAAGTTATTATGCCCAAGCGCTTTTTCCCATTCCCACGCCGAAGAAATCATCTTTTCTAAACTGCGCTTAGGAGTCCACCCTAAAATCCGTTTGGCTTTTCGAAAATCCGCAACAAGTTTTGCGGCATCCCCTGGCCGCCGGGCCGAAATTTTTATTGGGAAATCTTTTTGGGTCACATCTTTGACGACGTCAATGACCTGTTTGACAGAAAACCCTTTTTGGCAACCTAAGTTAAAAATCTGATTGCGCGCCTTTGTTTCCAAATTTTTCAAAGCCAAAAAATGCGCGTCACATAAATCATCGACATGAATATAATCGCGGATACACGTCCCGTCGGCTGTCGGATAATCGTCGCCAAAAATCTCCAAAACCTTACGCTTGCCCAGCGCCGTTTCAAGCACCAGCGGGATCAAATGCGTTTCCGGTTCATGGCTTTCACCAATCCCGCCTTTTTCGTAGGCACCGGCGACATTAAAGTATCGAAAAATGACATACGAAAAGTCTCCGTGCGCAACCGCTGTATCGCACAAAATCTTTTCACAAATCAATTTTGTCTGGCCATAAGGGTTTGCCGGACCAAGCTGCGCATTTTCGGGGATCGGAACTTTTTTCGGTGTCGCATAAACGGCCGCCGTCGATGAAAAAATGATTTTGTTAACCGACGCCTGCCGCATTTCTTTAATCAAGTTGATAAAAGAAAGAACATTATTTTCATAATATTTGACCGGGTCTTTGACTGATTCGGGCACAACGATTGAGGAGGCAAAATGCATGACTTTATCGATGCGAAACTTCTTAAAAACCTTGCGAATATCCTCACCGTTTCTTAAGTCTCCCTTGACAAACGGCACATCAGAGGGAATAAAATGCCGAAAACCGCTGCTTAAATTGTCAAAAACAACCGGCACGATTTTTTGGGCTAAAAGATTGCGTAGCATGTGCGAGCCGATATAACCGGCCCCCCCAATAAGTAACACACAAGAATTTGTTGAACTGGCTTTGGTCATAAAAATATTATAAAGAAGAAAATTAAAAAGGGAGGAATCAAAAACAATACAAAAATTTACTGGGGCATCGGTTGATGCATTTGTAAATTTTCTTTTAACTCAGCAAGAAGATGCTCACGGCGCTCTGGGCTGGCAACGACAAAATTAAACTTTTCGCGGACAGTCCGCGCATTGCCTGCACTAAATTTGCTAAAAAAAAGCGCAGAGGTTAAATGCCGATTTAGAAGCGGGATGCCTTGCTCACCTTCAGAAATCTGCTCCTCGATGTTCTTTGTTAAACGGTCTCTTTTGATCATGTTTTTCATGGGGTATCTCCAAAACAAATTGGGTAATAAAATTTTATTTAAAGAGCGATAAAAAATCGGAATTTTTATAACCTATGTGGCAAGCGGATACTTCCTGTTAATCTGATTGTTAAATTAGCATAATTTCAGCCGAAAGTATAGTAGACAGAATAAATTTTTCTATAACCCTATGGCCGGCATCAAAATCCAGATGCTGTTATCTTCCGGTATTCTTTTTGTGCAATCGGATTTTGCGGATCGATTTGCAAAGCCTTCGCCAAAGCATCAAGGGCATGGACGCGCATGTGCAAATCGCGATAAACAAACGCCTGTGTGATAAAGACGCTGACTTTGCCCTCGTCATTTAAACGGGGCAGGGCCTTGTCGTAATAGGCAATTGCTTTTTCTAAACACGTCCGGCGCGACTGCGGTGTTAATTTTTCATTTTGTACCCGCATCAAATACGCTCCGGCCATATTCGCATAATCAATGGCCCGTATCCCGCCGTCGAAATAACGCTCCATGATATTGCGATCCGGAAAAGTAAAAAAGAACAACGGCAAAAACAAAAGCGTCGCTGCCGCCAAATGACGATAAGATTTTTGGATTAACATTTCCCAAAACCAAAACAGGCTGTAACTTGCCGCGATGACATAAAAAGGAAGAAAAGCAACCCGATAACGGCTTTGAATATGAAAAACAAAAACAAAAGCGGTCAAAGCAAAAATAAAAACATACAGAATGCCAATATTTTGATATTTCCGAAAAACCAAAAACACGCCCAAAAGCGCCAGGGGCGATATCAGGACAAAATTAAAAACCGCGATCTTCAAAACCACCGACTGCTCTTTAAAAAGGTCATAACTTAAGTTTGCCGGAATTTCAAAGCCGTTAAAAAGCATTTTAAACTTGCGGGCAAAGAGGCTTTTATACTCTGACGGGTACTTGCACATTTCACGCCAAAGCACTGCAATCGTCGGGCCAATACGCCCTTGCGTTTCGGAAGTTAATTTTTCCTGCGTCGGCGTATACGTTAACCCAATCCCCGGTGAATCGTGGCTATTGCCTAACCAAAAAAGGGTCGGACCGGAAGTTTCGGTCACAGCCTTAAAACCGCAAATATAATTTCGGACCGTCAAAGGGGCAATAACAAGCATCATACCGGCTAAAACAAAGAAGAATGCCGTCGATCTTTTTTTCCAACTGCCCGCAGAGAACAAAACATACCCCAGCACAAAAACCGGCAACACACCGGCGCGCAAGATAAGCGACAACGCCGTCGACATTCCGGCAAAAAAATAATTTTTATTTTTGCCTTTGTACAGTGCTAGAAGAAAGAAATAAAACGCTGTCAGATTTGTGTAAGCGATGACACTTTCGCGCAAAAGCGCACATTCGTAATAAATAAACGGCGAATATACGGCCGCGACAAAGCTGGTCAATAATCCCAACGCTTGATTTCGAAACAATAAAACCGAACAACGATAAAATAAATATACCGCCAAGACCCCGTAAAGGATCTGGAAAACAAAAACAATGTTCATGTCACTGCCGAAAAGGCTAAAGAGTGCTGCGATCAAATACGAATAAACGGGAGAATGACCCGGATGCTCTGTGCCCAGCCAATCGTGGCGCAAAAGATCTTGCGCCATCGTCAAGTAATTGTATTGGTCAAAAACTTTGTCGTGGGCGACCATGACAGGCATCGGATTAGCTTGCAGTTCCCAAAGAAAAGCAAAGCGCAACACCGCCGCTAAAACAAGAATCGCGATCAAGGCGGCTTTCACAAAAGGAGGCTCTTGTCTATCCGATGAAATGGCAGGAAAAAAATTATGGAACATAGGCGCTTTTAACTAAATTTTACGTACCTGATCAAGAAAATCCGAAAAAAGTTTTTCAATCTCAGGCATGGCACTCATCAGCCGATGATCGCTGACGACAAGCATAAGAGGAATTTTGTGCTCTTTGGCATAACGAAAAATATCCTCTGCCGCAATCAACTCATCCTCCCAGCCGTGGACAATTTGGATAACATCGGCGAGCGGGAGAGGATTTTGCATTTCATAATCTTCCCTAAAAAAAGCCGGGGCGAGCAAAAAAAGACCGGCAGGTTTTAAAGTTTGGGAAGCAACCGTCGAAACATACCCGCCCATGCTCGAGCCGACTAAGACCAAGTGCTTCTGGGCAGAAGGCTTAAGACTTAACAGTTTTTCAATTCTATCTTCAGGATTGAACATTCCCGAATAATCCGGGCTCTCGACGTGAAAACCTTTGGATTTGGCAATTTCAGCCAACCGCGTTATCTTTTCTCCCCAAGGCCCGCTTTCCTTGCCATGCGCGAAATAAACAATATCGTCATTCATTAAAAAATCCTTTCTTTCCATTTAACGTAATATGCAAGTTAAGCCGATTTGAGAAGTCCTTTTAAGGCGAATGGCGCCATAGAGGC
>CAZWOH010000165.1:0-4069 GCA_964635405.1 uncultured Planctomycetales bacterium
ATGCTCTCGCCGGAAACGACCACAACGTCGGACAATCCTAAAATCCCGCCAACAGCCTCAGGGACATTTTCACGATTAGCTAACACCAATAACTTACAGCGGCGGTATTTACTTAATTCCCTCAGCAAAAAATTTTCGACCTTTGATGAAGTCCGCCGGGAAGTCGTCAAAAGGATATCTCCGTTGGTTTCCTCGGCCATTTCCATTAATTGATGGATCAGAATGCGTGTTTTCTGTTCGCTTAAAATAAAATCCTCAGTATCCCCTCCCAAAAGAACGCCGATCTTAAAATGACTCCCTGCCTTAAGATGGGAAAAACGCTTTAAAAGCTCGGTTGTCTGATAACCCAGATATTGCGGCGTAATCAAATTCGGCGCCCCTTGCGTGACAATCACATTGGATGGCCAGCGCTTGCGATTTTTAATGTCATGCTTGGGTAAAATAACCAAATCAAAATCGCCTAAACCTAATATTCCCGGCTTAAGAATTGCGATATTCCTGGCCTGATGCTCTTGCGCTAAAAGGAAATTGACCCCTGCAACCGACGAACCGCACGACACAATAAAATCCGGCTTAACAGTCAAAAGTCCGGCTAAAGAATCCGGCAGAAGACAAAATTGCAAAAGCCACATCCGAAGACGGCGCCCAAAAATATTGACAAAATAACACATCAACGCAAAAAAGTTTGCGTGCAGTTTGCTTTTAAAACTCACCTGAAAAATTGGCAACTCGGCAACAACCGCCCGCTCTGCGAGCACTTTTTTTAAATGTCCGGCCACAGCCTCGGATTGACGCAAATGTCCCGCCTTGCCGTCGGTTAAAATCGCAACGACGGCCTCTTTGGAATATTTCCAAATCTTATAAAACCACATATATTCAGCCGGGGCTTGCCGGATAAACATTTCCATTGTTGCCACAACAGACTTTAAATTTGATTTCAAATCATTTTCTTCATCACCCGTATTGATTAAATTCAAAGGCTTTTGGACGATCAATTTGTGATAGGGCCCGTTTTGGCGGCAGATGTTGACAAAACAAATCGGAACTCCGCGCTTTTGAGCGATTCGGATTGCTCCCGAGGACATGCTGGCTTCTTTTCCAAAAAAAGGGACGAGGATCCCGTCCTTGCCACCCTGATCCACAACAAGAGAGACGATTTCATTATTTTTCAAACTTCGGATTAATTCGCGTGTGCCCATCCCGCGCTCAATGACCGATGATCCGCTGCTTTTTCGAAATGAATTAAGCAATGCAGCCAGCCGTAAATTTTTTGTCTGCGCTTTTACCAGAACCTTATACGGATATCCGACGGTCGCACCAATCAAATTCGCCATTTCCCAAGATCCGGAATGCATCGCTAAAAAAATAAGACCTTTGCCGTTTTTCATCGCCTGATCAATATGTTCCCGGCCCTCGACCTGAACATATTCCCGAAACTTCTTTGTGTCCATCAAAGGAAAACGAAACAGCTCAATAAGATTTTGCCCGTAATAGATAAACGTGTCTTTCGCAATGCGGGAAATCTCTTGCGTTGTCTTGGTTTTTGCAAAAGCAATCCGCAGGTTGGAATACACAATCCGACGATGCTTCGCGTCCAGATAATACGCGATCCTCCCCAAAACTCTCCCAAGCCACAAAGAGACCTCAATAGGCAAAATCCGAACAAACGTCCCAAAAGCCTTAACGGCCCAATAAATGATCAATTCGCTCAAAAACTTGTTCCTTCCCTTTTATTAAATCGATCTCGATTTTCAAAATCCAACAGCGACAAGCACCAAAAAGTCCCTTAAATTGCAAAATTTTGACCGCATCTTTTGCTGTTGTTACAAAATCCTCCACACCCAAATTCTTTGCTTTCTCAACAAGCGTTTGAATATCATTTGCGCAATACAGATAATGATCACAAAAAACAAAGTTCTTTTCAACCACAGCGCCGATTTTTTGCAAACTCGCCTGAAAACTTTGCGGGTCCCCAATGCTACAAAAACTGACAACTTTTTTACCACGCAAATTAGCTAACGGCTCCTGGCGGCCTAAAAAAAGTTCGCCCAAAGCCTGCGGCGCGTGTACCGCCCAGCCAATAACGCAGGTCGTATTAATCTGCCTAACCTGATCTTCTAAATCTTGGACAAAAGACGGATTAATATCCGATTTGGTCAATACAATAATCTGGGCACGTTTCAAAGCCCTTAAAGGTTCGCGCAAAATCCCCCGCGGGATAAGCGCTCCATTGCCAAAAGGATTGGTCGCATCAATCAAGACAATGTCCAAGTCCCGCCGTATTTTTCGATGCTGAAAACCATCGTCAAGGATAAACACATCAACGTTATAACTTTTAAGTATTTCCCGGCTGGTTTGCCAACGATTAGGCCCAACACCGACAGGGACATCTGGAACGTATTGGCGCATCATCACCGCTTCATCGCTTGCCCCCAAATTCTTTTTCATATACCCGCGAGTTAAAATCGCCGGTTTTTTCCCGCGCGCAGATAAATGCTCTGCAAGAAAAATCACAAACGGCGTTTTTCCAACACCGCCCCACGTGATATTCCCGACGCTAATAACACAACGGCCAAGATCCAACGCACGCAAAATCCCTAAGGCATAAAGAAAATTTCTTGTCGTCACAACAAGGCCATAAACACAAGAAAGAATCCCCAAAATCCCCTTGAGCAAAGCTGCCGGGACACCACCCTGTCGGTCCGTCATTAGCCGATAAAAATAGTCGCGCATAAAAAAACCGTCAATAAATAAAGATTAGAAAGTTTTATTTATCCCAAATTTTCTGAAAGGTTATCTTTTTGAATAGTAAAATGAGTCCGGTTTTTTACATAAAAACTGGGCTCATTTTACACGAAAATAAAAAACACGCTACGAGGATTATTATTTATATAGATATACTTAAGGAAGGTTATTGCGGCTTATAAAAATTTGATTCATCGAGAATCTTGGAAATGATTCTTTGGGTGTTCTTCGTTGCACCTTGATTTTTATTGATTGCCAACAGAGCACGCTGCCCTAAAGAGTCGCGCAAGTCCTTCGAGGACAATAGTTTGTTCAGGGCCCCTTCTAACTGTCCGGCTTCTTGAATTTGCACAATGGCACGCTCTTGAGTAAAAATTTCGACAATATCCTCAAAGTTTTGCATGTTGGGCCCAATAACAATTGGTTTTCCAAAAAACGCCGGTTCAATAATATTTTGTCCACCCTGACCAGTCAGACTTTTGCCGACAAAGACAACGGTTGCCAAACCATAAAATGCTTTCAAATGTCCGATGGTATCGACAACCACAACCGCATCGTTGTTGTTATTTTGCGGATTAATCGTCGAAAAACTCGCCCCCTCCAACCCGCTTTCCCTAACCAAGGCAAGGACTTCCTTGGCGCGCTCAATGTGCCGCGGAGCAATGACTAAAACTAACGACGGAAATTTTGCTTTAAGCTTTTTAAAAACATCCAAAACAATTTTTTCCTCACCCGGATGTGTGCTACCCGAAACCCAAACAAGCGAATCGTTATCAAACCCAAGGCGTGCCAATGTCAACTTTTCGCTCAAGGAAACATCATCGAATTTCATACTGCCAAGGACCGAAACATTCTTGGGCAACGCCCCCAGAGCAACAATACGATCCGCATCACGAACACTTTGCATGCAAAATGCCCGAAAAAATTTTAAAACGTCATGGAATAAAAACCTAAATTTTCGATACTGATAAAACGAACGGTCCGAAATCCGTCCATTAACCATGACAAGCGGTGTATCCACTTTGGCCAAAGCGGTCAAAAGATTCGGCCAGATTTCTGTTTCAGCAATGATAAAAATATCCGGCCGTATCGCTTTGACAAATCGCCGCACGACCCACCCTAAATCCAGCGGCGCAAAAATAACAAGATCTTCCTTTTTAAATCGTTTGCGGGCTAAATTATATCCCGTCGGCGTCACTGTTGAAATCACGATTTGATGGTTCGGATGCGCAACACGAATACTTTCAACAAGCCCGAGGATCGCCAAAACCTCGCCAACACTTACGGCATGAAACCAAATATTAGGCTTTTGCGAAAACTGATA
>CAZWOH010000166.1:0-4064 GCA_964635405.1 uncultured Planctomycetales bacterium
TAAACATCTTGACGGTTTTGTTATAAAAATCTGCTAAATCTTCCCAACGTCTGACTTCCAAATCCAGGTTCTTCTCTGCAATCAACCTTTGCAACTGGGCATAAACTTTTTCAGTATTTTCCGTTTTATCCAGATGCACGACCAGACGTTCGACATTGCGCGTATTTAAAAGTTTTTGCGCCGTTGCAATCGGTAAACGTATAAAAATATCGTCATAATCTTTAGTTGTTGTATAAAAAACACCTTTGACGGCAACATCCATCGCATTTGTCGAGCCATTGACCGTATTAGTCAAAAGTGTAAGCACCGACCCGACCTGCGCGTTCATCGTCTGAGCCAAACCTTTACCGACAATAATTTGCGCCCGGTCATTTTCTTCTAACGCTTGCCCCAAACTGATGACAGGCATTCCGACGTCGAGAGTTTTATAAAACTTCCGTATCTGCTTTGTTTGCTCAAGAGGAATATGTCTCTCATTTTGCGGTTCAATCCCCTCTCCAAGAAAGGAAATCGTATTTTCGCCTGTGCTGATAAGGCCAGAAAAATACAGCCGCAAGGTAACAGACTTTACGTGCGGAATTGTTTTAACCAAAGTTTTGATGTCATCAGGATTTTCGACCAAATACGAATAAGCATCGACTTTTCCATGCTCATTAAATCCTCGACGATAAATCTGGATATGCCCTGTTTGGCAAGCAATATATCCTTCGCGCATTAGCAAAAGAATATTATCAAAAAACCCTCCGACAAAAATCAGCGCTATACAGCCAAACATAATCGTCGAAAGCGTAATCACGGATCGCGCTTTATGACGAAAGATATTTCGCAGCGCCAGCTTTAACGTCAACATCCCTGCACAATCTCCCCGTCCCAAATCCGCACAACACGGTCCGCTGACTCAATGACTTTTTGGTCATGCGTCGAAAAAATAAACGTCGTCTTTTTTTGTCGATTGCTTTCTTTCATCAGAGTAACAATTTCCTGACCTGTCTTGTGGTCCAGATTCGCCGTCGGTTCATCGGCCAAAACGACCAAAGGCTCGCGCACGATCGCGCGCGCAATCGCGACTCTTTGCTGCTGCCCGCCGCTCATCTCCAGCGGTTTATGTTTGGCCAAATGCAACAACCCCATGGCATCTAACGCTGATTCCGCTTTCTTACGACGCTGTGCCACGGTCATTTTTTGAGAAAACAATGCGTATTCTACGTTTTCGACAGCCGTTAAGACGGGAAAAAGATTAAAATTCTGAAACACAAAACTGATCTTTTGCGCGCGCAGGTCAGAGAGCTCATTATTAGAAAGCGTTGCGGTTTGGATATTGTCAAAAAAAACTTCTCCGGAAGTTGGCGTATCGATGCAACCGATGATATTAAGGAGTGTCGTTTTACCGCTTCCCGACGGGCCTGCCAAAGCCAAAAACTCGGCCGGAGCAACAGTCAAATCGATATTTTTTAAGGCAGGGACGCTTGTGGAGTGCAGCAGATAATTTTTAGAAACTTTTGAAATTTGTATGAGGCTCATAGAATCTCATCTTAGGAAGGAAAGCCCGTTTTGTCAAAACAAGACACAAGTATTTTTGAGATTCGACGGCGGGAACAACACGTTTAAAAATATCGGGATGTTAAAACTTGTTTCGTTTTGTTTATAGTTGTTTTGGTGTGCCGACAGGCAGCGTTTGGGCACTAATAGAATATAAAAATCTTTATGCCTTTTGGAACTTAACCAAATAATGCCACGCAGCACTGATAAAACAAAACGCGGCCAAAAGAAAAGACGGTATTCCTAATAGAAAATTTAATTTACCTAGCAAAGTGCTTAAATGAAAATTTGGTTCAAAAACAAAAAAATCAAGAAGCATAAAACAGCAAATACCAACTAAAAAGAAAGTAATATAGCCAAAACCCCAATGGTAAAAATTCCGAATAGTTAATTTTTCCTTACAATGAGGGCATGTGTAGACTTTCTCCGGCGTAATATTCTCAAACAAATTAAACTGGCTTAAAAATGATATATTTTTATTGCAAGCAGGGCAACTTGACATTCATGAAATCCTCTGCCAATTCTTAATTGGGCGCTGTTTAGGCACTAAAAGGCTTTAAAATTTCAAGTGTATTATTTAAAGGAGAATTTACTAATTTTGAAATCTGATACGCTTTCATCATATCATGATATCATGTTTAAAAGGATTTAAAAGTTTTATAGCCTTATCAACTGATATTTCACCAAGCCACTCTTTCTCTGCATCTTGATCTAAAATGACTGGCATTCGGCCATGAATATCAGCTACAAGTTTATTAGGTGAAGTGGTAATTATCGTACAGCTTGTTAACGCAACCCCTTCTCTTTCCCATAAATCCCACAATCCCGCAAAGGCAAAATGATCGCCGGTCTTAAGAATTATTCGATAAGAGATCTTCCCTGTCTTTGTTTTCTTCCATTCAAAAAATGAGTCAGCTATGTTAAACATCTTTTACTCTTGACTAGACGCTTGTAAGCAGGCTTTTGCGACGACCGTTTAAGCGGTAATCAATAAAATATGCATCGCCTTTTTTACGCAGAGTAGCCATTTATAAATTTATAGATTCCGAGAGATATTTAAGAAAGTCTCTATGTTTTGTTTCAATTTGTTATGCGATGCTTTTAAGTTATCCGCATACAGCTTTAAACCTTCAATTTGCGAATTCTGTAACTGCCGGAAGAAACTATTATTATTTTGTTGATTGAAAAAGATTGTCTGTTCTAACTTATAAAGAGATTCATTATTCATCCTATAACTATCCAATAACCCCTTGGCTTGCACATAAATAGTTACTATTAACTTGCGTTTATCATTATCAGAAATTTTGCCAAGGAGAACTGTGTTGTTATCATAAACAGAAAAATAATTTTGAGAAACTGGGTATATTAATTCAAATGGAGTATTATTTGGCAAAGCCTCCAAAGATGCCCCGATTCCCTCTTGATAGCTACTCCACAAAGTCTCAATTTCCGTACGAATCATTTGCTCAAAGTTATTTACTTCGTTTTGGTCATATATTTTTTGTTTTAGCAAATCAAAATCATAAGCTTTTCTAACGCCCCATAAAGTAAAGACTCCACCAATTATTGCACCTAATAATGCTGCTAAAAATGGCACAAACATTTCGTTAATCATGATTGCTGCGTTTGGCATAAGTTACTCCCTTATTAAATTAATAAAAAAAGACAACCCCTCAAGAAAAAGATTGTCTGAAGTTTATTCCCTAGCTGTTTCACTATTTCTCACGTTTTCCGTGGGCATCAAATGGGCAACTTATTTCAAAAAATTAATAAGTTTAATGGTAATTCTTTTTATTAAATTCAAAATTCTCAAATTTCCCGACAATATCTTTAGTCTTTTCAAGAATTATCGGGTCAAGGTTCTTACTTTTAAGAATCTGCGCGAGTTTATCGTGCAAGAAAATCTTGTCAGGGAATTCATAAAAAGTGGATTGAAATCCACAAGTCTTACACTTGATTTTTTCATTTATCAAATCGAGTTCGTATTTCTTGATTTCATTAAAGCAATTTAGACATTTGGGAATCCCTTTTACAAATTTTTTGTACGCTAATCCTAAAACATATGTGACGCCTATTACCAATAAAGCGAATATTAAACCGATAAACTGAACCATATCTTCATGCAGATTCAATATTTCTTTCACTCCTGGGAAATTCTCTCGGAAATATAGAATTATCCAAACAAATATAAGACCCAAAATCCCACTTAAAATCAAACCAATTAATTCAAGCTTGGTTTTTTTCTTAAAGAAATCTTTGCTAAAAAAATGAAAAATCATATGTGTTTTCCTAAAACAACAAAAAAGACAACCCCTCAAAAAGAGAGATTGTCTAAAATTTATTTCCTAATTGTTTTCACTATTTCCTCACGTTTTCCGTGGGCACCAAATGGGCACCACGACCATGAGAAAATAATACCAATTACTTAAACCATTGTAAATATATACATTTACAAGTCATAATTTTAGAATGGTGGAGGTGGGGGGAATCGAACCCCCGTCCTTAAGTCACATCATATAAGCTTC
>CAZWOH010000167.1:0-3997 GCA_964635405.1 uncultured Planctomycetales bacterium
TGTTTCATAAGGTCAGCCAAAAGCCGGGCAAGCCGCTTTTGTTTGCAAAAACACACGACGGCAAAGCTGTTTTTGGCTTGCCGGGCAATCCGGTTTCGACCTTGGTGTGCGCGGTTTATTATGTCCTGCCGTTTCTCTATAAAAAATGCGGTGTGCGAATCAAAGATCGAGCTGTCAGATTAGCAAAATCAATCCGTCAAAACTCAAACTTATCTTTGTTTGTTCCCGTGACTTTTAATGCCAGCGGGTTGGCGCTGCCCGTCAAACTTAGCAGTTCGGGTAATTTTAAGGCGTTAACCTCGTCGGAAGGGTTTATTGAAGTCCCGCAAGGCAATGGGAGTTTAGAAAAGGGGAAAAAGGCAAAGTTTTTTTCATGGTAAATTCACGCCCACCAATTTTTGGCCTTGTCCTAACCGGCGGCAAAAGCACGCGGATGAAAAAGGATAAAGCGACTTTAAAATTTCACAATAAACCGCAAGTCATCTGTGCGTATGAGCTTCTCGTGCCGTTGTGCGAAAGGGTTTTTATCTCTTCTCGCAAAGGACAAACAATGGTCGCAACAGAGAGCAAACTGCCGCACATTTATGATTTGAAAAAATTAAGCGACCGCGGCCCTTTGTCCGGCATACTTTCGGCGATGTCTAAATACCCCAAAGCCGCGTGGCTTATCCTCGCGTGCGACTTGCCTTTTGTCGACGATAAAACGTTGCGACACTTATTGCGTTACCGAGACTCGACAAAAATCGCCACCGCTTACAAAAGCCGCTTTAATGATTTGCCGGAACCGTTGTGCGCAATTTATGAGCCCAAAGCGCAGAAGCGTTTGTTGACTTTTTTTAATAAAGGGATCCTTTGCCCGCGCAAAATTTTGATCAACTCCAGGGTGCGTTTGTTGACGTTAAAAAATAAAAAGGCTTTGGACAACATCAACACGCCAGAGGAGTACCAAAAAGCGGTAAGTTTTTTAAAATCTTAGCTGGAGCTTATTTATGCCAAACAGTGTGCAAAAAGTAAAAAGTCCCTACGAAGTTTTGTTGTCCCAGGTCCGCGAAACTCTCATTGCCGGACAAGCGCGTATCGAAGAAGAAAAAGTGCGGACTTATTGGCAGACGGGCGCGCATATTAACAAACATATTTTAAAATATTCAACTCGTGCACAGTATGGCGGGGAGGTGATTAACCGTTTAACTGATGATTTAAAGTTGCATAAATCGACTTTGCATGCCTGTGTGCGATTTGCTAAAACTTATCCTAAATTCCCAATTGTTCACGGCCGTGAACAATTCAAATGGTCGCATTTTCGTGAGTTAATTACAATTTCCGACGAGAATGAGCGCAAATACTTGGAAGAGCAGATCAAACGCAACGCTTGGACGAGCGATGAGCTTATTGCTCGCATTCATGCCCAAAAACCAGCGGCTTCCAAAAATCTTTCTCAAATTGCGGTTGAAAATCCAGTGAAAGAAAAACTTTTAACACCTCTGCGCGGGGAGCTGTTTACCTACAAAATCATCGAGCGTCCCAGTGTCAGCAATCCAACCCAAAAAGTTTTGTTGCTGGATTTGGGGTTTGGGATTTTTCGCAATCTCGACAGCCGCGTTATTTCACAATTTAAGTCGGGCGACATTGTCTGTTCAAAACCCCGAGAGGATGCTTACAAATTTACGACAAAAACAGACGCATCCGAAAACGATCTTTATACCTATGAGGCGATTGTTGAAAAGATTATCGACGGGGACACTTTGAAAGTCCGTGTTGACTTAGGATTTGACACCTGGAAAGACGAAACTTTGCGCCTTCGGGGAATCGATTGCCCGGAAGTAGACACCCCCGAAGGGCAAGCGGCCAAGACTTTTGTGCAGTCTTATATCAAGCAAGCTGACCGCATTCTCATACGCAGCAGCCGTGATGACAAATATGGCCGCTATTTAGCAGATGTCTTTATTCCCCCTCTTGAGGCGAACATTTATTTAAATAATTTGTTGTTACAAAACGGCCATGCGGTGAGAATGTCGCATTAAAAAATAGCACAGAGTGCCCACGTGTGATAATATCAAAAATTTGAATAATAAATTCTTGTAACATTAGTATGTTTTTACATGTGTGAGATATATACATAAATTTCAAATTTAGTTTTTGCTCAAATTAAGGACACTCAACTTCAATTTGCTTAAATTATAAATTTTTGGAGGAAAATATGGTTGATCAAAATAAATTAGAAAGACTAAGAACAGTTATTAACGAGAATTTACGTGTACAAAGAGGTGGAGCTCCCTCTGTAGATTATATAGACACTTCACATGCCTTAACCGATGTATTGGCTAGGCAAAATCATGTAATTTTTGGTAGGAGAGGGTGCGGGAAGAGTTTACTATTAAGTCATTCAAATAAAAAATCTCCTGCGGAAATTAAAATTATTTACTTAAATTGCGAGGATTTTAAAAATCATTCATTCCCAAATGTTTTAATTGAAATTATTGATAGTGTGTTTGCGGAGTTTGATAGAAATCTTTTCGCTTGGTTCGGAAGGAAAGCCAAATCTAAAGAACTTATTAAATCTATGAGAGCGACTCTCGATAAATTAAAACAAAAAGAAGACGAGAAGTTAGAAAATATCACGGAATCGCATTCCCTTTCACAATCCGAAAATAGTGGAGCAGGGCTGGGGTTGCCATTAATTGATGGTTTAAACCTTAATTTAACAGCTTCTCAAACCATTGCAATCAAGTCCCAAATCGAAAGTGAATATAAAAAAGCTGATAGTAAAATCGGAAAATTGAATTTATTAATGCCGGAGCTTAAAAAACAGATACGAGAATTTTTTCTCGTTTCGTCAAAAATAAAGTGTGTCTTTATTCAAATTGATGATTTTTATCATATTACAAAGGTTACTCAGCCACATGTTGTGGATTACATACATCGATTATGCAAAGATGTCCCTTTGTTTTTCAAGATTGCAACATTACGACACAGTAGTTTATTATATGTTGACCGTAATGGGCAACCCACAGGCGCCCAAGAAAGACATGATTACCAACCTATTGACATTGATTTTAATTTTCATAATTTCTCAAATACTGAAAAACAGTTAAGAAAAATATTTCTCGGATTTGCTAATCTTGCTGGTTTATCCGTAGAAGAGTTTGACTCTCTGTTTAAGGGAGAGGGTTTTAAAAGATTAATAATAGCTGGTGGCGGCGTTCCGAGAGATTGCTTGTCCTTATTTTTGAATCTCTTAGATAAAGCTTTAGAAGGGGATGGAAGAATTGGAAAAGATGAAGTTAGAAATTTGAGTTTAACGAATGTAGTGCAACGGATTGAAGAATTAAAAAATGACTCTGAGCAGAATGAACAAGATTCACTGCTTAAAGGAATTTATGTACTGCGCCAATTTTGTCTTGATAGGAAGAATAATATGATTTTAGTTCAAGAGAAGTTATTGCAAGAGAATGATAAAATTCGAAGACTTTTTTATCGTTTGCTTGATTATCGAATTATCCATTCAGTAGGAAGTGCCATATCACATAAAACATACCCGAGTTCTTATCATGCCTTCATGATTGACATAGGTTTTTATGCGCATTATCGAAAATTGGAGGGCAAGATGGTTGAGATTGATGTTTCAGACCCGATTGCTAAAGAACAATTGAGAGCTGCCCCGGTTATCAACGCAGATATTCTTTTAGATCTTTGGGAAACAGCTCCATTAAAAGTTGATGCGAGTATTCTAAAGGAAGACCTTAAATGATTTTTTATTAAACCTTGAAACACTTAATTCCGTCCGCACGACGATTTAATTGCTAAATTATAGAACGTTCTCCAAAATTAAAAGTATATATCTTTTTCGTATTAGCACGAGAACTTACTTTTTGTTTTTTGCAAATTCCTATGCCTAAACCTATCCATATCCAATATTTTGCGATTCTGCGCGAACAGAGGCGAGTCAGTGACGAAACTCTGACGACCAGTGCCACGACGGCCCTGGACCTCTATTTAG